>DITT01000023.1 GCA_002422875.1 Rickettsiales bacterium UBA6177
TAAAGCGTAACAATTATGAGCAAACCCTGGTGTTAGTTACTAAAATTGACGTTGATGATAATATTATTCAGAAAGAGCTACTACCGGTAATGTTTGTACCTATGACCGCTAATAATAATTATCGTTCTTAATCCGTAAGCTAAGACTAAAGACTCTTTAATCTTTCCTTCTTTCTCCGAGGAAGTTTAAGAGGTACAAAGTAAGATTGATAAAATCCAGATATAAAGTAAATGCTCCCATAATGGCAATTTTCTGCCCCACTTCTCCGCCGCCATAGTAATAATACATACCCTTTAGCTTCTGGGTATCCCATGCGGTCAGACCCATGAATATTCCAATTCCAGCTACAGAAAGCGCAAAATTTACAGCTGAACTTTGCAAAAATATATTTACAAGAGATATTATAACGAGCCCTATTAGCCCCATTATTAAAAATGATCCAGCTGAAGTGAGGTCCTTATTAGTCGAATAGCCATACAAGCTCATGAAACCAAAAAGACTTGAGCAAATTAAAAATGTACGGACTAACGACTGACCAGTGTAAATAAAACCAAGGCTGGATAATGACATACCCATGGTGATGGCATAAAACCAAAATAAAATACGGGCATTGGCAACCGAGATATTAGCAAGGCCAAAACCAAAACTAAAGGCAATTACTAATGGAATAAGCTGGATTATTATACCAAAACCGGTGATACCGTAAACTTCTCTGGTCGGAGTAAGCTTGTACATTAACTGCACTAACGGCTCAAAATTTAAAGTAGCAAACGCCATAACTCCCGTTATCAGTAAACCAATAGCCATATAGTTATAAATTTTTAACATGTATAGGCGCAAACCTTCGTTAAAATTTTTGTCGCTTGCTTTATTGGTTATAAATTCATTTCTATAATCAATCATATTTAATTATTATCTCCTATTAATTTTTCTAAATACCATTTTTTTATTTATAAATTTTATTACTTATAGTTAATTAAAGGATATTATATAATAATCTTTAGTTCAATAGGATTTATTATCTCTTTTTATCATTTCACCTCAAAATAATTAAACCTTTGGTTTTAAAAAATATTATAAAATATATAATATAAATATAAGACTTAAATAAAATCATTTAATTAAAGTTATCTTATAAGCCATGTTAAATAATAATTACAAAGTAACTTATGTTTTAGTGTCAGACGGCTCTAAAGCCCGTATTTATGCAAGCGATATGAATAAACATAATTTAAGGTTGATTAATACTTTAAGCTCAGAAACAGCTAGAATGCACAGCCATGATTTAGGCAGCAAGAAACCACATGGAATATTTGAAAGAAATAGACCTGAAGCAAAAGTTGATCTACATGCTAAGGCCAAGAAGGACTTTGCACACCATATAGCTAGTTTATTAAATAGTAGCTCGCTAGCTCATGAGTTTCAGAAACTGGTATTAATTGCCCCTCCTAAATTCCTGGGTAGTTTGCGCTCAATGCTAACTAAGGACACTACGCTACTCATAGCAAAAGAAGTCAAAAAGGATTTAACTCATACTGATGAGGAAATTTTAAAGAACTATATTTGGGAATAAGGAATTCTAACTGCTGAAAATCTGATGATTACAATTCATGCTTAAATAATACCTGCTACAAAGCGCCACGGTTTATCGATCGCTTTGTTAATGCCTATACGGGTGGTAATCTCAATATTTTCAATATTTATCCCTTGCGTTAAGTAAAAACTATCATTACTTATTAAGTTAATACCGTTATCCCTGGTGGTAATACCAAGATAGCGGCATATTTTTCCTGGCCCGTCAAGATGGATGTCTGGTAATCTCAATCCTCGAATTAATACGGCACTTGGATGCCCTACCTCTTCGGTTACAACGTTAATGCAGTAATACATCCCATATATCATATATACATATAAATACCCCGGCGGACCAAACATAATAGCACTCCTATTGCTTGTGCCTTTATAAGCATGGGATGCTTCATCATCGCTTCCTCTATAGGCTTCGGTTTCAGTAATAATACCTTGGAAGTTACCAAAAACTAAATTTTTACCAATTAAGTCTCTAGCAACTTCCACTACGTTCCTTTTATAAAAATCGTAAGATAACCTCATAAATGATTCATGTTTCAAAAACTCCGTCTAATGCCCACCGTACTCACTTTCTGCAACCATCAAATAAGAATCCCCCATTATAGAAACACCATCTGCTGTATCCAGGCTATCCTTTGTATTAAAATCAAGCGCTAGAGGATGTTTTTTTAGCACTTCTTCCTGATTAAAGCTAGCATAATTAAAATAGTTATGCTCTGCTGCATTTTTAATATATTCATCCCCTTGTTTGGTCTTATCTTTTTTGAGGATATTTCCTATTGCTGTTAAAGCCTTAGATTTCATTTGGTCATCTTGAGCTAAACTCTGCGCATATTGATAGTATTTAATGGCTTTCTCGTTAAGCTCTATTGAGCTAAAGTATTCCGCTACCATCATCATGATATCAGGGTTTTCAGGATTTTTTTCAATTAATTTCTTAATACAGATTTTTATCTTAAAATCATGTTTAACTGCTTTGTAATAATCAATAGCGATTTCATACTTTCCTTTAGAAAAAAATAAATCCCCTACTTTGGTATAAACCGGTGCTAATTCTTTATCTAGTTCTCTAGCCTTAGAGTAGTGCTGCCACGCTTCTTTAGTATTACCTTCTTCATCGTATATCAGGCCTAGATGATAATAAGCTTTAGCTTTATTTTTTACGCATTCAGGCTCGCCTTTATATAGATCCAGATATTTTATAGCAGTTTCATAATATGAGATCCCTTGATCTGGTGCTATAACCATTGACTTGACTGCCCTCTCAACATCTATATCAATTTTTCCTTTACATTCTGTTATAGTACCTTTTAACATTTCAAAAAATTCTGGCATTTCCTTATCACAAAGTTGACTAAAGAGCTTGAGATAATCCATTTGCTGTTTAAGCGCATAATCATATTCCTGAATATATTTTTCGAGTTGTGCTTTATTATCACCGCTAGCAAATTCTTCAAATACCAGTAATATATTATGCATCATTTTTAAGCCAGCTTCAAATGAATCAACTTTACTGCCTAGAACCTCCTGTAGAGCCCGCATATAAGATAAATTAATAAAATGTTCAGGGACACTATGTTCAGGTAAACGAGTCAGCGGTTCATATTCTATTGATTGTGGCAGAAGTTTGCTGATCTCTGCATAAAAGCTAGTAAATGCACTATCATCTCCGTTTATATAACTTTCTGACTTACTAACTGCTTGGGCAATAACACTAACAATTTTTTTGAAATTGCTTCCCGCAGTAGCTAGTAAACTATCTGCATAGCTTTTTGACTGATCCGAAATCGATACGTTAATTGAATCTGCTAAATGATTTGTATATGAAGTTGATAGGTTAATTTTAGCAAGGAAATCATAATTTATCGATATTCCACCTTCTGCTGAAGGTTTATAGAAAATATGTAGCGAATCAGTTAAATATTTTAATATTTTTTCAGTAGTTGTATTATATTTTTCTGTTAGTGCGTATTTTTGCGTTATTATCCTATGAATAAGGTTTTCAATATGCTCTACTTTCTTTCCTGGACTAGCATGGGTTACCACTAAAGCTACACTTCCCTTTACCACTTCAATATCTTTAAACATCCTGGCAAATTGATTAGCTATATCAATAAAATCTAAGCTTTTATCAGAAAATGATGCCTCGGATACTACCAAAACAAATTTTAATTGCTTGGTATTTTGGAAAAGTTTTTTAATATAGAAGCCGTTGGCTATTTCCTGCGCTATCCCTGCAGTATCTTTAAAACCTGGACAATCCCAAATTAAAGCATCCTGCACTTTACATTTATTAGGTATAGTAGTTTCAAAAGCTGAGTTATGACCGATTGTTATTTTGTTAGGTATAGTAGTTTCAGATAATGGACTGTGGCCAATCCTAATTTCACTAGAACCCGATTGCTCTACTATAGCCTTATCGTGAATAATTTTTATACCTTTAATAGGCTGTAACGTATCTATGATGAACTCACCTATCTCATCATCAAATATGGATTGCAATTTCCTTCCTGCTAAAACGTGAGCTAAGGTACTTTTTCCTGAACCGGTTTTACCTAAGAGTAATATACCATTTTCGGCTACATGATTGATTCTATCATTACCTTCCGTCACCAAAGCCGAAATTTCTTTTAACACCACCTGATCAAGTGAATGGGCTATTTCTCGGCTACTTGGAAGAGAAATCGAACTGCTATTTTCCGGCTTTAGTAAGACTTCTGCAACCGGTTGAGGGATTACGCTATCTTCTTTAACTTGTTGTGCTTGAATCTGTGGTGAGTTTTCTTGTGGTTTGTCGATTACTACAGCGCTAGCTGCTATATCGGTTGTTTGAAGTTTTAAACCTTCGTCTTGTGCATTTTTCATAATATCCTCTCTTTATTTATTGCATAGTGTCCTCTCCTTCATTCTAGGTAATGTTTATACATTTGTTGTTAACTACTGGTATATCAATCTTATTAAGATTTTTTATCTTCTTATATACATTCTATTTAATCCTAAGTTTATCTTTATATTCTATAATTTACATAACCCAGATAGGAAAAACTTTAGAAAACTTAAAGATGTTTATACTTGCAGTTTATCACAAAAAATAACCAAAAACAACTTTGAGTTGCACGAATTTAATTTTAAGGGTTACCTGGAACATTTCAGAACATTTTATTCTTCTCAAGGAAAGAGGAAAACTCTTAGAGAAGTTCGGGTTAGCAAATATCAATTACGGGATGTAAATTAATAATAAATCAGATGTTTTAAGTACTGAGCACAATACCGTCATAACTATTCCATTCCATTTCCAGATTTTTACAATCCTGTTCTGAATGAGGACTTAGAATTATTAATATTGCGCCGCCTTTAAGCTCTTTTTTAAAGTGTTCCGCATGATTTGCGGAAATGCCCATATTGATTAAAGCGCCAACTAGGCCACCGGCAATTCCGCCGGCTGCAGCCCCTGATAACCAAACAGCTATAGGCCCAGAAACGGCAAGGCCAATTCCTGATATTACTACAAAAGTTCCAAGTGCCATCAAAGCACCAGTAGCTACCCCTAGTGATCCCCCTACCCCTGCTGCTTCTATCACTTCTCCTTCTATCGAAAGTTCCGGATGCTTCCTTTGATAACTATGCTTTTGTTTGGTTTCTGCAGACATGAGTATATTGATTTCATCTTTTTGGTATCCACATTTTAACGCTGCATTATAAGCTTTTCCAGCGTTATCATGCTGCCTGAATAACCCTGTCAGTAGTTTTTTTTCTTGCATTAACTCTCTTCTTTAATAATTCTAGATTATAGTTTTAGTATGATCTAAACAAATACCCGAATCAATACTAATAGTAGGTTTACAAGAATAATTACATACCTTTAGGTTGATCGACCTATAATTATCCTTATCTCCAAACAATTAAAACTTAAGTTATGCCAAATTTTTAAAACAGCTTATAATAATTTTAAATAACCGGTTATGTTATGATGAAAGTTTTATCAATTGATGGAGGAGGTGTAAGGGGAATAATACCTGCACGGATACTAAAAGAAATAGAAACAAGGACTAATAAACCTATCTCTAAGTTATTTAATATTGTTTCTGGAACTAGCACTGGTGGATTATTAACTCTGGCTATTACAAAACCTAATACCCAAGGTAATCCAGAATTTTCTGCTGAAAATTTGGTTGATCTTTACATGGAACGTTCAAAAGAAATATTTGCTAAACCCTCTATTATAAGAAAAATAAAGACCGGTTTTGGCTTGTGGGGAAGCAAATATGATAGAGCTGCTTATGATAAAATTCTCTTGCAGATTTTTAAAGATACTTTATTAAGCCAGAGCCTCTGCCCCGTTTTTATACCAATTTATTCGTTAGGAAATTCCAAGCCATTTATTGCAAGCACTTATTTTGCTGCTCGTAATAAAGAGAACGATTTTTATCTAAGAGACATAGCAGGGGCTGCAAGCGCTGCCCCTACATATTTTGATCCTAAAAAATTTAGAAGCCCTAATAGCACTACAATATATCAAGGGGTTGATGGCGGGATATATGCTAATAATCCTGAATTAATCGGTGTCACAGGAGTTTATCTTCTTCATCCGAGCTTTGAAATAGGAAATATCATATTACTTTCTTTAGGTACAGGTGATACTGTAAAAAATAATCAGAATAGCGGTAATGACGGGGATATTGGGTGGCTCAAAAATAAGGATATTATTGGTAGCATGATGGATGCTGAAAGTGCCATAGCAGAAACTGCAGTAACTGCTATGCTAAAAAATAGTAACCATTTTAGATTTCAATTACACCTGCCAAGTGAATTAGCTGATATGGATAATAGTAGTGATAATAACTTAAATGCTTTATTAGAAGCAGCAGAAGATTTTATCCAGCAAAATACTCTCTCTATAGATAATTTATGCAAAAAATTAACTTGAATTGTTAAGTACGTGATAAATCCTCTATTATAGCTTGAGAAATTAAAAGCCAAATACAAAGTGTGTAAAAACTTAGTCCATACAACAGCACCATATGAAATAAATATTGGTGACTCAAATATGATAGACAAGCACGGCACTTTATCTTACTCTGAGCAAAATTACAGCTAAGAAAGGGTAAATATGGCAAAATATGCTTTTCGCAAATTAGTACCTACTGTTTTAGGTATCGGAATTCTAATTCCTACTACTTATTTTGCGCATGATGGGTACATAAAGTCTACAGCACAATCTAATTTTGAGATAACTGCAAATAGACTGGGCTTTATAGGTTATAAAAAAACAGGTAAAGCTATAAGCGCTCAAGAGCATCAAGAAGCACTGCTAAATCAACTACAAATCGCAGGTTATTTGCAACCGACAAATCTATGGAAAGCTATTGTTGGTTTAGGAGTAAAAGATCCTGTAACTGTTTTTAAACAAATATATCCTGCAATAAAAAAATCTCACGCTGACCAGAATGATCCAAGCAAATTTAACGCTAAAATATTACGTAAAAACCTTGGAAAAGGAACAGAATTAGATGAACAAGATACAATGGATCTACTTTTCTATATTACTCAGAACGCCTTTGGTCGCAAATGTGGCCAAGAACGTAATGAGCTCTCTTCCCAAGACTGGATGAAGAAATACGAAGAACTATATCTCAGTAACGCAAAAGTATTACGCCTAATTGATCGTGAAGTTCCAGAACATCAGAGTTATGATGCTGCCTGGATTGCGGGAGCCTCCCGTATAGGCGTCATGGCCCGTCTCATAGATTACCATAATACACTATCAAAATATAACATTAAAGTAAACGGCGAAACGGCAGTATTAGCAGGAGCACGGGAGTTATGGGCTAATATTGATGGGATTATACCTACAGTACGTGATAGGTTAGTAGAAGCTTATAAAGCTAAAACCGATTTAGATACACTAGATATTTCCCTACCTGTAGGTGAGGACCAAGCTCGTATTGCAGAAGGTAGAGAATACATGCAAGGCTTAGCTGCCCGGTATAATATCAGACTCAACGAATCATCCCCCTTTATTCAATACAAGACAAAAGAAGAGTGTCCACCAGGATATTTCCCAGGTAGAGTGTATCCTAATTATGCGGGAGGAGAAAATAGAAAATTGACAGAAACTTTAATGTCCCAAGATTTACTCGCTACTTACCTATTAAACGATGGTAAAAGCATTACTATAGTTGATACACTAGCAGATCAAAATCAGAGACCTAATACTGCTAGCACCGCACGTGACGCTGCAAAAAAATTAGTTGAGCGCATCAGAAATGGTGAATATGGAGATAAAAAAGAGTTCGTTATTCTATTTGCAACCAATAATCCATATATTGAGCGACAAACTATTGCAACACAAAGAGAGATAAATAAAATATTGAAAGAATATAATTTGAGCAGTAAGGGATATATTGTAAAAGCTGAAGGAGTAGGATTTAAATGCAAACAAGACGTTGCCACAATACATTCAGAATTTGGAGCATTAATAGCCGAAAAATGGAAAAATGCGGTTGAATCCCAAAAAGAATTAGGCATATTGCCAAAGCGGGCTATTGAAAGTTTACAATTCCAAACTCGTGATAATTCCGGGCCTCTAGTCCCTGAACCTGATGTTTCTGATGTAGATCTATCAGGTAATTTTTTTCAAGGACTCTTTGATCAATATCTACCATAAATTTAAATATTATGTTTTTTCAGGTCAAATCTGACAAAGAATCTAATGACATTACTGACAAATTGTGCAAAGCAATTGAATGGCTTACTCATAAAACTGAAGTACATTGTAAAATTAAGCTCCTTATAGAGCCAGGAAGGAATGATCAAGACAATATTAGATACGATTCTTATAAAAGTTTTATGAAAATTATAAGTTATCCTATGAGCAGTCTTAATGCTTAAAAAATATAACTTAATAGATAAAAAATTCCATAAAATAATATTTTTAAGTACAGAATGCAGGCCGCCTTACTCTGACTAACAAATGGCGTACTTTGGAACGGGAATTGATAAAATAGGATAACCGCAATTAATGATTTCCGGCAGCGTTTTTTTGAGCATCTTCAGCAGCACGAAGCTCATAAGATACCTGCAAGTTCATCCAGAACTTAGGAGTAGTACAAAAAAATTTAGCTAGCCTTAAAGCTGTATCTGCTGTTATTCCTCTGCGCTCTAATACGATATCGTTAATTCTAGGTGCTGGTATTCCAAGCTCTTGTGCAAGCTTCCTACAGCTTAAACCATGTGGTTTGATAAACTCTTCTCTTAATATTTCACCAGGGTGTATATTCCATACCATTACCGCCTCCTTTATTTAATGATAATCAACTATTTCTACTTCTTTGACTTGTCTGTTTTCCCATATAAAACAGATTCGCCACTGATTATTGATTCTTATGCTATGTTGCCCCAATCTATCGTTTTTTAAGGGTTCAAGCCGGTTATTTGGTGAAGCCTGCAAATCTTTTAACAGTTCAGCATTATCAAGCTGCCATAACTTACGTAGTGCTGTTTTCTGTATTTCCGGCGGAAACTTTTTTGCTTTACCATTTAACCATAATTCTTTGGTATGCTTACATTTAAAGCTAACTATCATGATTATTCTTTTTAACTCCGCCGCAATTGTAATTATTGTAACATATATCGTTACTAGTTACAATAATTTGATTATCTATTTTTGTTTTTAGTTTAACATTATCTTCATTATCACTCAGGTACACAACACGCACACCCAAAGCAATTTTTATGTGGATTTTCTTCTTCCTCTTCCCAAACCCTATCCCAGATATTTGTTAATGCCATTGCACCTTTTTCAGTGGTATCAATCTCCTCAAGGACAACTAACTCAATGGTGGTGTTATGGCTTCAAGATTTTTGCCAATGCTATCGCTCCGACATCACCTATTTTACTATCAGGAACGAACATGCTTCTGATATCAATCATCTGTAACTATTTCCGTTAAATGTTGTATCAACAATTCAATTTGATACTTTGTGTTGGCCTTATCGGTAGTAGCGATGCTGGTTTGATTGATATGGTTCATCATTTCTTGTTGTGTTTGTGTGTTCATTTTTTTGTCTCCTGGGCAGATTCAAGATTGAAGTGCAACACCTAATAACTAACTAATTCTATGTTAACAAAATATTAACCACATTTTTATTCTAATTTACTCAAACCACAATCCATCATCTTTTTGATCATTACACTGACCTAAAGATTCCAGGCTGCTTTACACTCAATTGGGTTTGGTAATAAATCTAAAGCAGGTGCAGTATCTTGAGAAATAGGACAAACGAGGAATTCAACCATTTTCATATTATCATTCAGTTCTTTTCTAACCTTCTCATGATTTCCACATTTGTCAAAAATAATAATCAAAGCCCTGTGGTCATTTATATAATTGAGGGATAAATCAACTTTAATCTTAGCTAGAAAATTCTGTTTGCCAGTTATAAAGAGTTTGTCTGGAAACTTTTGCCATTTTTGCTAAATACGCCACTGAATATTTGCCACTCTTCAGCATTTTTACATATTCTTGTCTTATAGTTCTATCTACTGAATGAATACGTCCTTTGTATTTTCCTAATTCCTTAGCTCTTTTGACTCCTTCATATATCCGTCTATTGATCAAACTTCTTTCAAACTCAGCTATAGAACCCATCATGTTAAACATTAACATTCCAGTATCTGTCCCTGTATCCATTTGTTCTTTTAAACTTTGAAAATATATAGACCGTTCTTTTAAATCGCTAATTATGCCTATCAAATCTTTTAAGCTTCTCCCTAATCTATCAACTGCGGTGATAACTAGGATATCACCGGTTTGAATTTCACTTAATAGTTTTGTAAGTTCTGGCCTTTTAGAGCTTACCCCACTAATAACCTCAGAATATACTTTTTTACATCCTGCTTGCCTTAATAAATCTATTTGTTGGTCTAATGACTCCCTTTGATGTTTTGTGGAAACTCGAGCATAACCAATTTTCATATTTAATAACCTAATTTATTTTTTTAGTAAAAAATGATTCTTTACGATTTTGCTATAAATGTCAAATATAACACGTATATTGGACATTTATTTGTTTGACATTTAAATTTTACGGATACCCATTTTTGAAATGACTTGGACAAGCCATTTTTAAGATCTTAAAAATTTGTATAATTAGACAGCCCTTAAAATTGACAATATATTGTGCTAATAATAGATATAACTACTAAACTAAGATTAACTACCATATAGCTTTTGATTTTGAATATTCTATTCTTTGTGCTAGCTTAAAGAAATCTACAAAACATTTAGGTTTATCTCTTGGGGATAGAGCTTGTGTTAGTCTGGGTATAAAACTTGGGCTAGCAATTTATACGGCAGATAAAATTTGGGCTGAGCTTAAACTAGAAAATGCCAACATTAGGTTGATTAGGTAAGTATTAAGTTACGGATCATTATCTAAAAATCCCATACATTTATTCTTGCCTATAATCATTTACGTCATTTAATTAGCAAATTCACACACATACCATAAATTTATCTATTACCCATTCCAATTTTCTATATCAGTTTCATACCTATATTTTATCTTTTTTTGTGTTAATGTCTTACTTTTTAGATGAATATAGTATATTCACATATAATAAGTTGTTTTTTAAAAAAAATCTTACTATACTAGTTATAGTAAGATTAACTTAAATAAAATAGTATTTATGCTAAATAAGCATTACTCTAAGGTAACTAGCAAGGGACAAATTACAATTCCTACAAATATTAGAAATAATCTTAATATTCCCACGGGTAGTAAGATTGAGTTAATAGAGCAGGAAGGGTGCATTATAGTTGTACCTATCAATAATTCTCTATCCAAACTTAAGAATGTGCTACCTAAACCTGATAACCCCCTCTCATGTGATGAAATGGATAATATTATAAGGAATGTGCTATGATAGCAGTAGATACTAACATTTTAGTCAGATATATTACGAATGACGATAAAGAGCAGGCGCTGCTCGCTACTACCCTTTTAGACAGTTATATAGGAAAAGAGAAATCAATATTTATCAATAATATTGTTTTGTGCGAATTAGTCTGGGTGCTTGTAAGAGGTTATAAATATCAGAAAGAGGACATTATAAAAACTCTTAAACTACTTCTTTCTTCGATAGAATTCGAGTTTGAAAATCATGAACTCGCTTTCCTTGCCGTAATTGAATATGAAAAAGCAGAAGCCGACTTTTCTGACATACTTATTGGGCTGTTAAATCATTATAGGAACTGTAGTGTTACTTATTCCTTTGACCAAAAAGCGCTTAAACTTAAATATTTTAAAAAACTGTAAAAACATATGTTACTAATAGGATATATGCGAGTATCCAAAGCCGACGGAAGCCAGGTGCTAGATCTACAGAAAGACGCCCTACTCGCTGCTGGTGTTAGCGAAGACCGGATTTATTCTGATAGCCAGTCAGGGTCAAGACCCGATAACAGACCAGGATTAATTAATTGCCTTAAAGCTCTCCAACCTCGTAATACTCTGGTAATATGGAAACTTGATAGATTAGGCAGAAGCTTAAAAGATTTAGTAAAAAGGCTTAACATATCTACGGCTACTCTTTATGAATATGTTAATGGCTACGGCTCTCCTAAAGAATCTGATACAAAATTATTAATTAGCCACGCTACTGAATGATTTTACTTAAATTTAAAAAACTAAAACGATATTATCACCTCTACCAGCAAAATAATTTATTTGGCGGGCTCACTCTGATTTGCGCATGGGGTACTTTTGATAGTAACCGAGGTGGACATAAATTTATTTTCTGCAAAAATCAGCTAGAGCTATATGCTCAGTTAGCTAAAATTTCTAAAATCAGATTAACCAGAAACTATCGTCTGTATTAAATAATATAAATAAAATAACAAGGAATCTCAATAATTTATCATATTAGTGCAATAAATGGTTGAAAAGTAGTTTAAATAACTGCTTTAATGGGAAAAATTTATAAAATAATCATTAATTTAAATGCAAGAAGCACAACAGCGAAGTCTTACCAAAGAACAAAAAGAAGCAGTAGGTATTTTATCAATAGGAACGTTTTTTGAGCAATTTGATATAATGCTTTATATTCATATGGCCGTTTTATTAAATGAGCTATTCTTTCCTCAAACAGATCAAAACGTTGCTTCGTTACTTTCTGCATTTACATTTTGCTCTACATTTATTTTCATACCAATTGGAGCTCTTATATTTGGATGGGTAGGCGACAACATAGGTAGAAAGTCAACAGTAGTTTTAACAACCCTTCTAACAGCTTTATCGTGCCTTACTATTGCATTTCTACCTACTTATGCTGAAATAGGAATAAAAGCTTCCATTATAATGATTGGATGTAGAATACTCCAAAGTATGGCATCTATGGGAGAAGTTATAGGAGCTTTAGTATATATAACTGAATTTACAAAACCTCCTATAAGGTATTACGCTGTAGCACTTATACCTGTTCTAGGGTATAGTGGAGGTCTTGCTGCTTTGGGTGTTGCATCACTTATTGTGTATGCTGAAGTAAATTGGCGAGGTATTTTTGTCTTTGGAGCTTTAATAGCATTAGTTGGAATAGCGATAAGAACAAAATTAAGCGAAACCAAAGATTTCGCTAACGCCTCAAAAAGACTACAAACCCAATATAATGTAAACCCTGACGAAGAGGATTTATTTTACGATGCGAGTTATAAAAAAACTTCATTTGCTATGTTTTGTACCCAATGTGCATGGCCTTTGTGTTTTTACTTTGTTTTTATTTATTGTAGTCAAATGCTAAAAAGTCAATTTGAGTATTCTGTATTAGATATAATAAAACATAATTTTGTTATTTCGATATTTCCCGTAGTATCCTGTTTTATTAGGGCTAAATTATCAAAGAGATTTCATCCTTTAATTTTATTCAAATATAGTTTAATTATTTCTTTTTTCTTCTTTATTATTATAGCTTTTTATTTAGATAGTAGCCCTACCCCTTTAGGGATAGGAATTTTTCAATCATTACTATTAATGTTTACTCCAAATGGATATTCGGAGTCATCTGTAATGTTTCCTCATTTTCCTGTGTTTAAAAGATTTCAATCTGCATGCTTGTCCTATGCTTTTTCTCGTGCGTTTATGTATATTGCTACTTCTTTTGGATTAATCTTTATAATAAAATTGATTGGAATATCAGGGGGGGTAATATTTGCTGCGTCTTGTGTTGCTGCTATAGGAACATATGGATATTTTTATTTCTTACGGCTTGAACAAAAGAATATAATGATTTAAATCATTATATTCAACTAACCTATTATTTTGATTCTTTAATAAATCCCTTTTTGGATTGTAATCCAAAATTTTATTTACAATATTACCAATTATAAACTCTATATTAATATCTTCTAAATAAGTAGCAGCTAGCAATACAGTATTTAAAGTTTCTTTAGCTACTTTTATCTGTTTATCTGCTGTAAGGAAATGTATGTTTTGTAGGTTGTGTAACCTATCAAATATTTTAATTAATAATACCTCTTTATCACCATTTTTATAAGCCATCCTAATGATTTCCTTTACACTTAAATTTGTTCCATCTGGTCTATCACGGGTAAGTCTGTTAACCATTTCAGCTACTCTCTGCCCAAAAGTTTCAAGAATCATGTTTATAGTAACTTCTGTATCTTCAACAACGTCGTGCAATATGCTAGCTGCTATTACATCCGTTTTTAAATTGTAGTCAGATATCATATAAGCTACTTCTAAAGGGTGGCTATAAAATGGCTCGCCGCTTTTTCTCAGCTGCCCATCGTGATATTTTTTAGCAAAATAAATAGCTTTATTAATTAACCCAAAGTCCAGTACCCCGTTAGTATCTAGCAACTTTAGTTTTC
Source organism: Rickettsiales bacterium UBA6177 (assembly GCA_002422875.1). Classification (GTDB taxonomy): domain Bacteria; phylum Pseudomonadota; class Alphaproteobacteria; order Rickettsiales; family UBA6177; genus UBA6177. Next base: position 14,481 of record DITT01000023.1, read on the forward strand.
CTATTAATCTTATTGAATATTTACAGGATGTTGAATAATCCATAATTTAAGGATTAATTAATAATATAATTATACAATAGCTGATTATTAGTTAAATTATAAGTAAATTATGAATAATTTATTAAATTATTTTCTTTAATATTACAACTACGTATTAATAAATTAAACAATGGAAAAACATTTAATTAGAACAATACTTACTTCCTTGGCTTCCATAGGCAAAGTAGAGTATCGTATAAAAGATGAGTTTACAGGTTTTTACAGAGGAAAGGTATTGTTCGCTAAAATACAGCAAGAGGAGTTATATTTTTTAAATAGTAATGGTATGTTTGTTAAATTTGAGCAACCTGTAGATAGACCAAGTATCTTCAGTAATTTGGCAACAGCTTATAGTATCGCTGTTTAACTACTGCCCTACCTTTCTTAAAAAGTATATGATTAAGTATTACTTATCGTATTACTTGGTAAGTTATTTCCATAAGCCTTTTACCGTAAAATTTCCTGTTAACTTGGTAGAAAAAATTGATCTAATATGTAGAAGTAACTTATAACTAATTGTCCCTGATTTTTCTATTATTCCATAACAACTTCATAATTATCATCATAAAAGCACAAGTAAAAGTTATTGAGCTTTGGACAATTAACGGGGTTAAAGCTAACACACTACCATAAATTAACCATAAAACTGAATCAATACTAATAATAACGTACATGATTAACGAAATACTTATAACCGAATGGGATTTCCAAGTTTTTATTACTTGAGGGATTAAAGAAAATGTGCCTAACACGGCCGCAGTAAATCCTAATATTTCTGTATTGGTTATTAACCATTCCAAAATAGTTTTATCCATATATTACCTTAATTTACTTAATATTTAGCTTTAGCGGTTAGCTTTTTTTTACAATTATCTCCTTAAACTCATTGGCTAGAACAACATATTGGCTTGATTTAATATGAGCCAAAGGAATTTTTGAACTACAGGATGTTAAGAACAATTTCAGCAGTAGCACAAGTATGTGTTCTGCTTTACTCGGTTTCTTATACTTATGTTATAACATAAGTATGTTAATATGTTTTAATATACTAACATATACATGCTATAATTACAATTTATTTCCTATTTCTAATAAGAAAAAGTTAATCGACTAACTATTTACCTAAAGCCTATAGCTTTGTCATCACCGGCAAAATACCTTGAAAATTTGGTATTATCTTTCTTATGATGGATCTCTTATTCTTTTATTTTCGAACTTATATGTGAATCAACATTACTAACTGTTGTGCGCCAGGTATACTAGTCCACCCCTGCGCCAGATGAGAAGTCCACTATATACTAACTTTTTTGTATCATATTGTCATCCTCCATTTTAAATTTTGGCGTAAAGTTTTTTCGGTAAGAATCACCCTCTAATACTACTCTATACGAATTATTAACTATTCTATCCAAAGCAGCGTTAGCCATAACAGGATCAAAAAATATTTCCGCCCATGTTTCAATTTTCCTATTTGTGGTAATGATCAGACTAGCATTTATATGCACGGCCGCTATTAAATCATATAAATCAGATGATTGTTCCGCTGATAAGGTTTTTAGGCCAAAATCATCTAAGATCAATAAATCAACTTTTGTATAACGCTTAAAAATAGCGTCATAAGTAAAATCAGCTCTAGAACGGTAAAATTCGTTAAGCAACTCGTTGCTCCTTATAAACTTTACCTTTTTATTACGTTGGCAAGCCAACATTCCAAGAGCTTGAGATAAGTGCGTTTTACCGGTACCTACCGGTCCCATAATAATTACGTGATTCTTTTCCTTAATAAATTTTGCTGTCATTAAATCATTAATTGCATGTCTAATTTTCAGTGAATAACGTTTTAAATCAAAGTCTTCAAATGTTTTTGTTTCTTCAAATTTTGCTTGGGTAACTCTTCTCTGTAGAGAGCTTTGGTTTCTATTATCCAACTCGTCCTGGAATAACATTAAAAGTAATTCTTCGTATGACATTGTTGCATCCCTTGCTTGTCTTAATCTACTCTCCAAGCTATCGGATATACCTAATAACCTTAGTTGCTGTACTAAATTATCAAGTTGCAAGTTATGCATAATTGACCTCCATATCAGAACTATATTCTTTAGGATCTCTAATATAAGCATTAGCCGTAATATTCTTTACTTTACCGCCTTCAATATTAGGAATAGAGTACTGATCCAGTTTATTTTTTAAAATATTGGATATAGCCTCATAAGTATAATTATCATAAGACACAGCTCGCAAACATGCAGCTTCTAGTCTGTCATTACCGTATGTCTGGGATAATCTTAAAATACCTTGAACTTTACGTACAGATATTCTACTGCCTGATGCAAGAATTCTACTTATTACCTGGTGTGTAGAATTACCTATATCTTTAGCACAACTTAAACATTTCTCTGGGTTATTCTCTAAATAATATAAAGCAGATTTTGGGGAATCTTTTTCGTCGGTAATCCATTGACCTTTATTATAATTCCTCGGATGGGTTTTTATGATTTGATGTTTATAGTAAGCCGTAACAGCCTTTATCCCCACTCGAACACTAACTTCTTCTCCTATATATTTTGTCGGTACCGAATAAAAATTACCTTTGACTACAAAATGGTGATCTTTTTGTACCCTGCATCTAGTCCAAATCGGCATATCAAAAATACCTGAAGGTATAGGAAGTAAACATTCCTTTTCTTCCAATAAAAATGTATCAATTGGCTTCGATCCTGTTGTAGTACATACTCTATGTGATATTTCATTTTTACACCACTTGATAGCTTCAATATTCGCCTCTATAATATTGCTATATGATTTACCGGCTATAAGTTGCTCTCTAACTATCCTAATAGAGCGTTCCACTTTGCCTTTATGCTCCGGCTTAAAAACTTTAGTCGGGTCTATTGTAAAACCATAAAACCTTGATAATTCTGAATAAGTCTCATTTAAAGTAGGGTCATAAATATCAGGTTTAATGACCCCGGCTTTTAAATTATCCAATATTACCCTACTCGGTACACCACCCAAAAAGTTGAAAGCATTTACATGGAGCTGAGCCCAACTAACCTGGTCCTGTGAAAAAGCAAACTCTACGTAACGATAACGACTATGGGACAGCGTCATTACAAAAGCATAAAGTTTTCTATTTTTACCATTAACATCCTGCATCTTGCCAATATAACCAAAATCTACCTGAGCTTCTTGACCTGGTTCAGTCTTTATATGAATAGTATTCTTGGGTAGCTTAGGAAAAGCTTTTTGAATATATCGGTTAATACTCCGATTACTTACTTTGACGCCTTCTGCTAATAGTAAACGCCGAATTTGGGTGTGGGTTATACTTCTTTGTTTTAGCCAGTTCCCTATTGCCTCATTATATTCTGCAAGAATTATCATTGCAGATGCTCTATGTATAGGTTCGTTCTTATATAATTTTTCTTCAACCTTGATCGCTATCCTGTTTAATTCAGAGTCACTAGCTAAAATACTGAGATTTTCTTGTTTTGCTAACTCAATATATTTTCTTATTGTATCCCTGGATAGATCAAATGATCTAGCTATCTGTCTTTGGCTATTACCTTTGATGTGCTGGTACAGCACTTCTCTAATTGTTGACATACTATATTTCCTCATTCAATTTAATTTAAACTCTAATTTAATTAACAATAAGTTATTAAATTAGCATTGTTTTCTTCTTTTGAAAGTGGACTTCTCACCTGGCGCAGGGGTGGACTAGTATGCTTGGCGCAGTTCCTTTTTTAGTGGCCTAAAATACCTGGCGCACAACACTAACTGTACCAACAAAATATCCTTTAGTCCAAAGATGTATGAACTTTAATAAATTTTAGTCAGTAAACTGATTTAGTATAATAATTTACGACTGCTTATTCCCTTAATATATTGTATCCTCTTTTATGTTAAAATACTTGGTGGTATCAACAGCAAAAATGTACTAGTAACTTATAATGACAAAGTACTTGCCTAAAAGGGAAAGTTAATGATGACCCTTGTAGCAGCGCTGCAAGGTATTTAGTATCTATTAGAAGATACTAAATACCCAAAAGGAAATTTCGGGAAATTTGAGCTAGTCAAGATTAACCCTACCGAACTTCGATACATAAATATGCTAGAACATATTTACATTAAAACATACTAATGTTAAAACATATTTATGCATATATGTTAATGTTGTTTTAGATCTTTTTCTATAGCCTCTATTATTAAATCAGTCATGGTAGTTTTTTGATTCGCCGCTTTTATTTTTAAGTTCCTATGCAGATCTTCTGGTAAATAAATAGTAGTTCTTTTAAGGTTGTTTTTCAGGTCATTGGTATTTAAGTTTCCAGATACCCAATTATCAATAAAATTATTAGTTTCTCTAGATATAGGTTTTTTTGAAATTTCTATTCTTTTTTGGGTCATAAATTTATCTACTATATTTCTCTAAAATTTCTTCAGTTAAACTACTAATTTCTTGAGCCGCTAAGGGATCTTTCATAGGCTCTTCTATTACTGTAGATCCAATTGCTGCGCTTTCTGCATAAGCAATTCTCTGACAAACGTGATTTTGTAATACATCCATTTCATAATGGGTCAAAGCGCTTTCTATATCTCTCCCTATAGCAGTATTGACTATTTTTCTATTTATTAAAAAAGCGCATTTAATATTTTTAATATCTTGTAACGGCTCTGATACTTCCTTAATTAAATTAACAACTTCACTTGCTGCCCAAATATCATAAGGAGAAGGCTGTACAGGCATTACCACAAGATCACTTGTAACAATAGCAGACTTAGCAACATCATAAATACGAGGGGGACCATCTATAACAATATGATCATAATTTTTGGATAGCTTTGTTATTTCTTTATGTATAATTGGTTTTGTTATACTAACTACTGTGAAAAGGCTTTCCTTTTTCCTTATAGCGGCCCAATCTAGAGAACTTCCTTGAGGATCGGCATCAATTAATAGCACTTTAAATTTTTTCAGCGATAAACATGTAGCAACATTTATAGAGAGTGTTGTTTTCCCCACACCCCCTTTTTGATTCAAAAAAGAAATAATCATATATAAATACCTTTCAAATAAAAAGCATATTAGCATTAAAGCATAAATATGTTAAAGCATAAAACCCTATTATTTGCTAAAATTCCCTAGTAATTGGTATTATTGCAACTAATATATGTTTATATGTTTTAGTATTTTAATGTTAAAACATATAAACATATTATACTTTATTATATCACTACATTTAATACTACTACTTCGTTAGTTACACAACAAAAGGCATAAAATGTACAAAAACAAATATTTTTTATTGACAAGACAAGTATATATGATCAATATTTAAGTCATATCCTACATTTTTTGTTAAGTAGGTGTAAATATAACTAATAAATGTTTAAGTAGAAATGGATAATAAAAAAGCTGTAAAAAGAGTATCTCTTGATTTTCCAGTTTATTTATTGGAACAAATAGATTCTATTTGCGATGCAAGTTTTATTACAAGAAGAAAGTGGTTCATTGATGCTGCTAATGAAAAACTTGAAAAAGATAAGTTAAATAAGATTGATATGTTAGTACGAAAATAAAAAATAAGGTGTTAAGCACCAAGAAAACCGCCTAAGCATTTAACACCATATAAGAATAAGAATTGGAAGCTCCTATTTCTTCAATATGGTACAATAATTTTCCTTAAAATGCAAGGTTTTCTTGTTCTTGACTCCTAAAAATAGGAATTTTTAAAGAATTATGGAAGCAATTGCACGTTGTGTTGCAAACAAGCAATACAACATTATTCATCACCCTATATTAACTGGGAACATTACGCCTCATGACTGGTACGAGAAATTTACCAATAATCGAGGGAGGCCTGATCTTCCCTTAATTTCTGTTCTTTCAGAAATTGTTTACTGGTATCGCCCTAAAAGAATAAAAGATAACCAAACAGGCGATATTACTTATATAAATAAGTTTCTCGGGGATGCCTGGCAGACTTCTTATGAACATTTCGAGAAAAAATTCGGCTTTAATCGGGAAAAACTCCGGAGAATTTTTGTCAAACTAGAACAAATGGGTATTTGCTATAGAGAATTCCGCAATGTTAAATTAAGAGGTCAGACTTATAACAACAGATTATTTATTCATTTAAGTCCTCAGTTTTTAAGTTCTTATGCCAATAATAAAAAATTTGCTGAACTAAAAACTTATGAAAATCACGTTAAACCCGATTTTTCTGCGCTTAAAAGAGAGGAGGGCTCTCCTCATTTTAGAGGAGACCCTATAGATAATGAGAATAAGAACAATATATTTAAAAATAGATCTACGAAATCTAATTTTTGCAAAAATTCTTTTGGAAAAGAAGAGTGGGTAAAAAAGATCAATTCATCAAATTGTAATAAAACTAGAGAATTGAAAGACTTCTACCCATTAAACAAAGATGATTGTTATAAATTACAATCATTATCAGGAAGAGAGTTTTCATTAAATAGCATGAATGAAATATTGCTTGATATGTCAAAACGTTTAACCGACAGGCAGTTTAACAGTAAGTGTGCATTTTTAAATTATATGGGTAAGGCTTTTGCTTGCGAGCTGCGGGATGCAGTAAAAATCAGCAATAATAATTTTAAGATCAGAAATAATTTAACACCAGGAGAAATAAATCATCGAGAAAGAGAAAAATACCTCGCTGAAATAGAGAATAGCCTTTGCAATTCTACTGATTCGCACCTAAAGAGAAAACTTGCTGCTGTTTTAAATTCCGCTAAAGCCTATGACCTGTTAAAAGCCTATAGTTACATTACTAGGGTAGGAAATGCAGCTTATCTTTATCTTAATAAACCTGTTCAATTATCAGAACTAGATAGAGAAATAGTTCTAAAACAAGTTCAACTACTATATCAAAATATTGATCTAGCTAATGATTGCTTTGATTTCATCGAAATACTGGAGATCATGATAACCAATAGTGATATTAACGCTGAATTAACCCCACAAAGAAGCGGGTTAGAGCCGGTTGGTATATGGAATGAGATGCGCTTTAAATTAATAGACATTTACGGAGTAAACGTAGATCGTAACTGGTTTAGCAAACTAGAAGTGATAGAAAATGAAGAAAAAAATGAAATCAACATTAAAGCCCCATCTGCATTTGCCAGAGATTGGATAACGCAGAATTACTGGAATATAATTGAAGAGCTGGCAGAAAAAGGGCAGCAAAAAATATCTTTCTGCTAATCGTGTCCATTCTGAAAATTATCCTTTATTTATAGGAAAGTAATTATTTAGTTGAACTAAAGATTTAACAGTATTAACGTAGTAGTATCATAGGTAGTTAATTAAAATTACTAGTTTTGAATAGAAAATAGGTTAATTAACTAGTTAAATTCAATATTTAATGGAGGTATAGTTATGTCAATAAACAGATTAGGACTAATATTAATAGTACCGCTTCTAGTAAGCGGTTGCGTAAAAAAGAAACCAGTCGTTTCTACATATGTTGTTACCGCCCCAGATAGAATCACCGTCCTACGTGGGGATTTTGAAAAAAATGTGGGTAATAAGATTTATTATGGTTTTAATAGTTATACTCTGTCCGAAGAAGCAAGAAGTCATCTTAGAAGACAAGCCGAATGGTTGTTAAGGCATCCAAGCGTTACTGTCAATATAGACGGACATTGTGATAAAATCGGTGATAAAAACTATAATTTATCCTTAGGCCTAAAAAGAGCGGAAGCAGCAAAAAAATTCCTGGTCGAGCAGGGAGTTGATGCTTCCCGAATAACCGTTAGCTCATCTGGTAAAGATTGGCAAGATGGAATAAGCTATAACGACCCTTGGCAAAGTAGATTTGTTACTGTACTTATTTTAAGTGCATAATATAGGCAGACCTCAGGTTTACTAATATTTAGAAGTCTACCACAAGAGAACTTTTAAGGGGATATTTATAATTAATACCCCCTTAACTTTTAAGTAATAACCATGATTGATATACGCAGTTTATTTAAATTAATTTCTATAGTCTTGATAAAATTTGCAGTTTTAACTGATCCTGCATATGCCAGGTGGGCTACATATGATGACGCTGATCTTAAAACTGAATTCTATAATGAAAATCTGATAATTAATAAAGACGGTACTACTGAGGCAGTAATAGAAATACAGGAACAGATATTAAAGGAATCTGCTAGAAGCTATGCCACAAACTATAAATTTATTTATGACGGGATAAGCTCTGATATTACTTTAATTGAAGCAAAAACCATAAATAATGGTCAAGAATTTCCTGTGACTAAAGATAGAATTGAAGATAAGACTTTAGCAAGTATAGGCCATGGTTTTGACGAACAAAGGCAGCTGTTGATTTCCTATCCGAATATTGGAATTGGATCAAAAATATATCTAAAATATAAATATACAGTAAAAAAACCTGCATTATCCGGTGTTTTTTCAAAATTATTATACTTCGGTATGGGGAGCTATTGCCAGTCAGCTAAAATAACTGTGAGTTCAGAGTTACCGTTACATATAATGGTTAATGATTCAGATGCATCATTAAATATTGTTAAAAATAAAGAGGATAATTTTCAGAAGCTGGATATTACACTTAAAAAGCCAATTTACAAGGCTGTTACAGATGAACCTTGCAGCGGGTTATTAGATAGTAACCATTTGGTATGGTTATCTCTATCTACCCTTGCAAACTGGGAAGAGCTAGCTCATAAAGTAGATACAGACTATAATGAAGTTATTAATCAGCCTCTACCAAAACTATTTAGTGATATTGCTAAAACCGCTGCTGAAGCAAAGGGTGATAAGGATAAAATTGATACGGTTACCTCCTTGCTAAGTGAGAAAATACAGTACATGGGAGACTGGCGAGCAATAAAGGGTCGTTTTATTCCAAGGGATTTAAATGAAATTGCCTCTACAGGGGTAGGGGATTGCAAAGATTTTACCGCCGCTACTATAGCTATTTTAAGGTCTATTGGTTATAAAGCTGATCCGGCCCTAGTACTTAGAGGGCAGTATGAGAAATCTTTAAACATATTACCTGGTATTAATAATTTTAATCATGTTATTGTTAAAGTAACTACTAGCGAGGGTAAGGTTTATTGGATAGACCCTACAAATATTACCAGTATGGCCGGTAATATTTTTGCAGATATTGCTGAAAAAGCGACCCTAGTTCTAAATATGGAAAAGCCAATCTATGAAGTTATACCGGCAGTTGACTTTAAACATTCAGTAATTGAAGAAAATGAAATTTTATCAGTAAAAAATAACTATTTGGCAGTTAATTATAAAGGAAATATAGCTTTAAAAGGTGAGATGGCCAATTATGTAACTGGTCTTGATTTGTATTATTCGAAGCAACAAATGGAAGACTTTTCTTTTAGAATGATTAGTGGTATCGAATTAGAGAAAGATGAGCGAAAAAACTTGGTTTTACCACAATTATCTTCCAGGATCGTCAAGGATGTAAAAGTTGAATATGAGTATGAACGAAAGAATGCTTTATTTAAAACTAATGTCGGTTATGCATTGACCATGGGTAGCGCGCCGGAAGTAAGTAGTATAATAAATAGCCCGCCTGATAGAGTGACTGATCTGTTTATGGGAGCTCCGCATATCAACACTAAAAAAACACTTATTAAGAATGCTAAAGCTAAAGGGATTAATAAATTAAATTATTCTATAGATTCTCCCTGGCTTAAGGTAACAAGAACTCTCGTTAATAAAGGTAGAGATGTAGAAATTACTGATGAGACTTTAGTTTTATGTAGCTTTATTACTAAACAGGATCTAGAAACTCCACTATTTAAAAATTTAAAAACCAGTCTAGCTAAAGATTTGCAGAAAGCCTCAATAGTATTTGAATAGGACTTCTAATTAAATAACACAAGTAATCTTTAATAAAATTGTTGTTTAGTAGCAATATTAACATATAATTAAGGCGCTATTATAGGCTTACATAGTAGCAATATTATAATTTGTGTAAGTTTCATTTTCTATTGTTATTTTTGTAATAATGCCCAAACCATTAATGAGATTTAAATTATTTGGTCAATCTGCTGCTCAAGAAAAAGTTGGTTACCCAATAATATGTACCACTTTTGATAATGATAAGGACATAGGTCTGATCTTAGAACATAATAACGAGATACTCAGCAATTCGGGAATAAGTGATATATCCCCAATTAACCTTTCTGTTGATATATCAGAAATGCATTTTCCTGATGGGTTTCATGCGACTATAAAGCTTTACAATGCAAGGGATGAGCAGATTAAAGATTACATTATTGATACCGATTGCCCATTTACTATTAAAATGGCGGGTGAGACTGAAGATATAACCATTACTTACGATATTTAGTAAAGAAAGCCTAAATATAGGTTCTTTAATAAGTTTGCATTGAAAATCAAAAAGTAGTTTGTAAAATACCTAATTTAAGTAGCCATTTTTCAGGATATGCGAGCTCATTCTGCTTATATATTCGGTACTACAGGCATTGCGCTAACGCTTTTACCGATAATCCTTTTGATTATTCTTACCACTCTAAACCCCTACAAGATCACCTTTTTTAATTTATTTATTGCTGAAAAATTAACATTATTCAGCAATCTTCTGCTTAATAATAGTTTACCTAAATATTTATGAAATAATTATCTACTTGACTCAAAGTAAAATAATAATTTACACTAACAACTATAGGTATATTTATAGAAAATTAAAAAGCATAAATTTATTAAGTTAATAACTTACCGTAAGCATTATTAATTTTAAGGAGGAAAACATGAAAAATAAGTGTAAAAAAAAGATAATATTATTATTACTAGCCAGTGCTAGTGCCGGTCAATTTGGGCTTCCGGTGCCTGTCAGTCTTGCCCAGGAGCAATTTTCTGCTGCGGAATTATTGCCTTATTTCCGGATAGATTTTGGTCAGGCTCATTTCTTTCCGGTCAAGGGCCTGCCAAATGCGGTGGGTAATAAAAAGCTACATTCTGCGACTAACAGTGTGGTCTCGGCGGGTTTAGGTCTTGGGATAAATTTTGGTGATAAGTTTCGTTCAGATATTACCTGGGTTCGTCATTTAGATCCGGTTTTAAAGGCGACTAATAACAACGGGGAGGTAGTAAAGCGCAAACCTTTGATAGATGCCTATTTTTTAAACCTCTATTATGAAATAGCAAGTAACGTTAGCATCTTTAACCCTTATATAGGCGCAGGTGTAGGACTTGCAAGGGTAAGGGATAATTTATCTTCATCGCTGATTGGTACTGATGATGCATCTAGGGCTATTCGCCAAGCTGGGCTTTATAATTGGCAAAAAAGTTCGCAAAAGATATTTGCAAAGAATAACTTTGCTTATAAGTTTGTCATCGGCAGTAGTTTTGATTTAAATGAAAATGTAAAATTTGACTTAGCATATAATTATCACGATTACGGTAAGACCAAATCGGCATTAGATAGTAGAAAAAACCAAATCGGTAAAACCCACTACCGAGCTCATGTAGTAAGTGCCGGTTTAAGGTTTGGTATGTAAAAATTAATTAAATAGTGAGGTATAAAATGGCTACAATGGTTGGAACACAAAAAAGTTTTACTGAGGCAATAAAGGAATTAGTCGAGCTAGATTATGATGCTCTTGGTGCATATGAATCAGCTATCAATAATCTGGAAAACCCTGAATATAAGAAAAAATTTGAAGAATTTAAATTAGATCATCAACGTCATATAACTGAGCTTAGTGCATTTTTATCAAGATGCAATGAAACTGCTCCTAGCGGTCCTGATAATATAAAAAAGATTCTGGTAAAGGGAAAAGTAGAATTAGCTTCACTTTTTGGTGATCAGAATATTTTAAGTGCTATGTTAAGTAATGAGGAGGATACTAATACTGCTTATGAGCGGGTCGATGCTAGGGTAGGCGAATCCGCAGATAGCGGTATAGCTAAGGTAATTTCTGCTGGCCTTGCCGATGAAAGGAAGCATAAAAGCTGGTTACAAGCTAATATTTCCCAAAAAGGCTAGTAATTAGTTATAATAATAAAAAAAGAGCTCAAAATGGAAGAGAAGATAAATAATAGCAAACTTTATGAGCTGGTCTTAAATTGCAAGATTGAGACGGAGAAAAATAGGGATGAGATTAATAAATATTATACGGTTCTATCGAGCTCAAATCTAGGTGAACCAAGAACTGCGGTGCTATCGCTTTTAGGAAATTAACCACCTCAAATTGCATAATATTATTTGACAGGTTAAGGTATTTAATAGGCTTGCCAGACAACGCAGGGGCTAATGTGTGTGCTACAGTTGAGGACAGATCTGTTGAAGAAAGATTAATAGAAGTAAGAGAAGTTTGGTTGCCTACCGCTTCTACAAAAACATTCCCTATGTCAGCATTAATAGAATTAAACAGGTTACTATTATTGCCAATATCAATTGAAGTAATAGTTGGGTTTCCTCCGAAGATGGCTGTACTTATTAACTCCAATGTTGCTTGCGTTAGAGTTGATGAGTTAAAATTAACTGATGTAAGATTTGTAGTTTTTATTCTAACTGCTAAATCAAAAACTGCGTTTTCTGGAACTTTTTGGCCAGCAGCATCAAGGACTCCAGGTCGTGGGAAAAAGTTTTGTATATTTTCAGTTGAGGTGCTTGTAGGCTGAGTAGTTGTTTTGGTTTCTTTAGTCTCTTTATGTTCTAAATTTTTCATAAAAGTCTTTAATTATTGATATGATTAAATCATTAATTTAAATTTAATATTCTGTCAACTTATATAAATAAAGTTAATATAAATATTAATAGCTGGTATTTAAGGAAATATTATAATGTCTATTTAGTATATCTAAGGTTATCTTAATTTTTATTATTATATTTATAGTTGACTTTAATATTCTTAGGCTGTTATTCTTAAAAATAGGAAATAATAAAATTGATATTATTAATTATTTAGTTAGATATCGGTTTTATGTAAAAACTCTTTCTTATTATTAAAAGATAAGTAGTCAAAAGTAATAAATATATTAGGAGAAAAAAAATGGAAAATAGCTTTTTTGGTAAAGATAATAATGAAGATGTAGAAGGTATTAAAAACGACATTCAAAGTCTTGTACATCGTTTAGGTAATTTAAAAGATCAGTCTGCTGTAGCTTTAACCGAGCAAATAGAAGGGCTATCTTCAGCAATAGGAGACTTAAAGGACAAGGGCGTTGAAATAGGGAGGGACAATATGGCGCTAATGTATGCTGCTACTCGCAAGAACCCCCTAAAAATGTTAATGTGTGCTTTTGGTTTAGGGATTCTTGCTTGCTGCCTAATGAAAAGAAAAAGTTAAGAAAAGTGTTAAAGGTTCTATTATCTGAGGTACTAGATTATTATCTTAAGCCTAAAGTAGAAAAAACTGCTGCCATATATCTGAGTTATATTGTTGCAGCGCTTGGGCTACTCCTGCTCATTATT
>DITT01000034.1 GCA_002422875.1 Rickettsiales bacterium UBA6177
AAGCTACCCTGGGGATAACAGGCTTATCTCCCCCAAGAGTCCACATCGACGGGGAGGTTTGGCACCTCGATGTCGGCTCACCACATCCTGGAGCTGAAGTAGGTTCCAAGGGTTCGGCTGTTCGCCGATTAAAGTGGTACGCGAGCTGGGTTCAGAACGTCGTGAGACAGTTCGGTCCCTATCTGTCGTGGGCGTAGGATATTTGAAGGGAGCTGTCCCTAGTACGAGAGGACCGGGATGGACATACCTCTGGTGCACCAGTTGTCACGCCAGTGGCATTGCTGGGTAGCTACGTATGGAAGGGATAACCGCTGAAAGCATCTAAGTGGGAAACCCACCTTAAAACTAGATTTCCCAACTAGAGCCGTGAGAGACTATCACGTTGATAGGCCAGGTGTGTAAGTATAGTAATATATTCAGCTAACTGGTACTAATAGCTCGATTGGCTTAAATTTTGGTTACTGTGCATGCAGCATAAATTTTACATTATTAGATCTTATAACTATTATCGTATATATATTTGCTTAGTTAGTTTGGTGGTTATTGCGTAGATGAACCACACGATCCCATTTCGAACTCGAACGTGAAAATCTACTGCGCCGATGGTACTTCATCTTAAGGTGCGGAAGAGTAGGTCGCTGCCAAACTTACTAAGCAAATATATTACGAGACAAATTTCTAAAATAACCCTTAATGACTTTAGTTTAAAATAATTTTTTAGTAAATTTCAGATTTGTTTAAATTTTTTGATAAGTTTATAATTATTTAAAATGAAAGAAAGAAAAAATTCAATAGAGTTACTTAAGCTTTTTGCTATTATTACAATTATAATTGGTCATTTATTAGATCATTTCTCGATGCGTGAGAATTTGATGAACTATCTTAATTTTAAACTTGAATACTCAGCTAAAATTTCTTTACGAACTGATTTTATTTTTATTATTTCTGGTTTTTTTCTGTATTATAATATTAATAAAGCTAGTATTGCGATAACTATACAAAAATTATATCTTAGATTAATTCCTGATTTGCTAATATTATTTATTTGTTTGTTTCTATTAGGACTCACAAAACTAGATAATATTTTTGGTATAATATCACTAACATGTGGATTATCTATTCCAGGTCAGATTATTCCTTTTGGAGCCTGGTCTATAGGTGTGTATTTTTGGTCTTCAGTTTTATATATATTTATATTACATGATAAAAAATATAATAACATGCTTTATGTATTAATTATATGCTATATAGGTTTGTGTTTAATGATAAATACTAAGCCAATTACTCCTTTTGACAATATAAGTGGCACCTATAATTCTGTAATTGGTACTGGCTTAACTAGGGGAATTGTTGCAATAGGATTTGGGATATTAGCTGCAGTTTTGAATAATAATCTTAATTTTGTAAAAACACAAACATCAATTATAATATTTACTATCTTAGAAATTTTCTTGTTATGTAAACTTATTTTTTGGCTAATATTCAAACCAACTAATATTTTGTTTTTGTTAATAGCTGCTTCTTGTTTAATTATAAGTTTTTATAATTCATGTGGCATAATATCAATTTTTCTAAATAAAAAATCAAAAATTAATATAGTTAGTAGGTATGCATACTCTATGTTAATTATGCATGCTTTGCCAATTTTATATTTTAAATCAATTATTACTGACCCTCTTAAATTTTTTCTGCTGTCTTTTTGTGTAACAGTCTTTTTAGGTGTAATTGTGCATCATTTAGCACGAAAAATTACCCATAAATTAAATATTTTTAAATCTTAGGAATTTGAGTAAATATTATAGTAATATTTAGTAATAATTTTTTATTCATCAAGTCATTCAATACTTTACTACTATAGAGTTCTTGTTTAATCTATGGCAAAAGTTTAAGTAAAATTATAGGCGTATTAGATTTGCAAAAAAAATCTTACTATCAAAAATTTAGAAACAGCAAAGTAAGACATTCAATTTGGCCTATTAGATCTAGCGAGTTATTTAAGTTTACTCCTATGGTTTTTTTGATGTTTGCAATTTTGCTTAATCAAAACATTGTAAGAAGTCTTAAAGATAGCTTGGTTATGACGCTTGTCAGTCCAGAAGTTATAAATTTTATTAAATTATGGGGTGAAATGCCAATAGGGCTATTATTTGTAGCTGGCTATTCTTATCTATGTAATAAATTTAATCATGAAAATGCTTTTAGAGTTGTTGTGCTAGTATTTTTAATTTTTTACTTCTGTTTTGCTTTTATCTTATTTCCCAATGCTGATGCCATACACCCAGACGCTAATTATATAGAGTTTTTAATTAATAAATATCCACATTTAAAATGGTTTATTGTAATGTGGGGTAAGTGGAGCTTTGTATTAATGTATATATTAGGCGAGCTTTGGCCAGTAGTAGTATTCTCTTTATTATTTTGGCAGCTTGCTAATAAAATTACTAAGGTAGAGGAAGCATCTAGGTTTTATCCATTTTTTAGTATTTTTGGTCAAGCAAATTGCTTAATAGCTGGTAGTCTAATTATGTATTTTACTTCTAGAAAACATTTCTTAATGCCATTATTTCCCTCAAATAATAGTTCTCTTGAAATAATGGTTAAATCATTGTGCACAATAGTAATTTTATCTGGATTGTTAATTCTAATAATACATCGCTATATAGAGGTACGTATTCTTAGAAATTACGAGCCGACAAAAATTAAAAAAGAAAAACAAAAAGTAAGTTTCCTTCAAAGCATAAAGCTTATTGGTAAAAATCCTTATATTAGATATATTGCGATAATCCTTTTTTCATATAGTTTTATTATGAATATGATTGAAGGAGTGTGGATGTTTAAGACAAAAGAAATTTACTCCACTCCACAAACTTTTGCTGCATATCAAGGTAGAATATTATTTTGGACTGGTGTTGTTACAATAACGGGATCGTTAATTGGTAGTAATTTAATGCGTAAAATGGGCTGGTTGCTTGCAGCAATTCTAACTCCATTTGCAGCATTGCTCACCGGGGTATTATTTTACTCTGTAATCTTAGGGCAAAATATACTTTCACATGCAGAATATTTTGGTGACTATCAAGAAACTATAAAATTTGTAGTTCTAATTGGTGCTATTCAATTTGTATTTACTAAAGGCCTTAAATATTCTTTATATGATGCTACTAAAGAAATAGCATATATTCCCTTAGATGATGAATTAAAGACAAAAGGTAAAGCATCAGCTGATATTCTAGGCGCTAAGGTCGGTAAGTCTGCTGGAGCAATTATCCAGATATTTATTTTTTCATTCTTCCCTAGCGTTAATTATAACGATATTTCGGGTGTGCTAATGATGTTTTTTATTTTAGTCTGTGGCTTATGGATATATGCGGTAGTAAAACTATCTAAAAAATACAATGATCTAACTGGAAGATGATAATAAGGTTTTGATCTTATCTTTATAAAGAATGCCCCTAATTTCTCTTTAGAAATTTCCTAGAGATGGTAAATTTTTTATCATCAATGGCAACGTTTTTATGAAAATTTGTAAAAGTGATATTAGATAATTCTTGATTACTGTCATTTAGTGATAATTTCTTTAATATAAATGGAGAGCTAGTAAAAAAGAATCGTAATGTAAATGGTTCATCTAGGAATTGATCTTTGAAGGTTATTTGCTTAAGAGAGCCTTTTATAGAAGTAGAGATTATTTTTGAAGATAAGTTTGAATTTTTGCCTAAAATAACAGAAAATATAGAGTCTTTAACGTTTTTATAAGAGATCTCATCAAGTTTTTGATCGTAATATGTAAGAACATTGCCATTAATTAAAATAATAACCGGATAAGGCTTTAAATATTTCCAGATAATTTTATTTGGCTTTTTCAAATAAAACTCACCTGTAATTACAGAATTATCTTCACTAACCTGCTTAAATGTAGCGCTTATTGTTTTGATTTCTTTATATTGTTCTTCAAATTCTTTAATAATACTATTGCCAACTTTTAAATGATCTAAACAATTTTTGCAAGATTTACCGTACTCGCCTGCTTTGCTATTGCCTACGATGAAAACAAAAAAAACAATAAAAGCTATTCTCATCCTTTTAAGCCACTCAGTCTTAATATAATTTGTTGTCTAGGAATAATAGCAAGTAAACGATCAAGTTCAGGGCCATGTTCTTTAGCAGTTATTGCAAGCCTAAGTGGCATAAATAAAGATTTGCCCTTACGATCTGTTTTTGTCTTAATAATTTCAAGCCAATTCATATAAGCTCCCTTAACTGTTAAATCAGGAGGTAAGTATTCTTTAGCAAGGTTTAAGAATTCTTGATCTGCTTCTTTTATAATTGGTATAATTTCTTTGTAACAAATATTTTGCCATTCTTGTAGCTCATTTAAGCTATGTAATGAAGATTTTATGATATCCCATAATTCTTCAGAAATTTTCATACCTAAGCTAGTGATTTGTGGCAGAATATCAGCATAAGAATATGTAGCGAGTAGTTTTTGGTTTAGACGATATAACTCTTGAATATCATAAATTACTGGTGATTTACTGTAATTAGTAAAGTCAAACTCATTAATTAGTTCGCAAGTATTGCGGGCAATATCAATATTATTTTTACTACCCATTCTTGCAAGCATTGAAAGAATAGTTAAAGGTTCAATATTATCTGTTTTTAAAGATTTTATATCAAAACCACCATCTCTTTTAGATATTTCGCTATCTTTGGTTTTTAAAAGTGATAAATGAGCAAGGTTAGGGACTTTGCCGCCTAATGCTTCAATAATTTGTAAGCTAATAGCTGTATTAGTGATATGGTCTTCACCTCTTGCAATATGAGTAATATTATAATCAATATCATCAACTACAGAAGAAAGCATATAGGTTAAAGAACCATCTTCTCTGATTAAAATTGGATCAGAGAGATTCTCAGCTTGAAATTCTATCTCTCCACGAATTAAATCATGCCAATTTATTTTACCGCTATTTAGCTTAAAACGGTAATGGGGTCTTAAACCGCTAGCTTTCTTTTGTTCTATTTGTTCAGAGCTTAGTTTTAAAGAAGATCTATCATAAATAGGTGGTTTTCCTGCTTGTAGTAGAAACTTTCTTTTTATTTCAAGCTCTTCTTGAGTTTCAAAACATGGATATAAACGGCCCATTTCAATTAATAAATCTGTTGTTTTAGCGTAATGATTTTCGCGTGATGATTGGCTAAACGACACGTCATAATCGATACCAAGCCACATAAGATCTTCTTTTATTTGTGCTGCATATTCAGGTTTAGATCTGAGTTTGTCAGTATCATCCATCCGTAAAATAAACGTACCATTGGTTTTTTTAGTAAAAAGCCAGTTTATAAGGGCAGTCCTGACGTTGCCAACATGCAAAAATCCAGTTGGGCTTGGAGCAAACCTTGTAATAATTTTCATATAAACCTTCTTTTAACTTAAGAAATATCTAGCGATATTAAATAAAATTGCTATCTTTAATTTTAAATATTATACAGTTGATATGAGATTTATCAATTAAATTTACAAGGTAAATCATGGCTATATGGCATAGTAAAATAATGCAGGACATTACAAATGGTATTACAGATGGTGAGTGGGCAGGGAATGGTCTGGTAATTAATAGCAAAGATATATTACCTGGTGATATATTTGTAGCTCTTCCGGGTAGCAAAACTGATGGCCATGAATTTGTTAAAGCAGCCAAAGAAAATGGCGCTGCAGCAGCAATAGTAAATAAAAAAATTAATGAAGATATACCACAGTTGATAGTACCAGACGTATATGAGGCAGTAATAAAGCTTAGCGCTTATAAAAGGCAAACAGTAAAAGCTTGTTTTATTGGGATTACAGGTAGTGTAGGCAAAACTACGACTAAAGAAATATTAGCAAAATGTTTAGCAGAGGTAGGTATAGTTTTTGCTACTAAAGGAAATTTTAATGGTCAGTTAGGGTTGCCGCTAACGATGGCATCAATACCTGATAATGCTGAATATGTTATTTGTGAACTTGGCATGAGTATGAAAGGCGAAATGACAAACCTTGCTTTAATGCTAAAGCCTGATTATGTAATTATCACAAATATTGCGGCAGTGCACAAAGAATTCTTTGCAACAGTTAGTGATATTGCTCTAGCAAAAGCAGAAGTGTTTAACGGAATGAAGAGAGGAAGTACAGCAATTTTGAATGCTGATAATGATTATTATCATATCTTAAAAAAAGAGGCAGAAAAAGCAGGAATAAATGTTATAGATTGTGGTAATAACGGCATTTATGAAATCTCAAAGTTAGAGCTGTTAACAGAGAATAATTCTCAAGTTGAAATCAAAACACAGAATGGTTATATAAATTATAAAATAGCTACTAATTCACATCATTTAATTGCAAATAGCCTATTAACACTAGCTTTGTTAGATGTTTTAAAAACTAATTTAAATAAAATAACTAAAGTATTTGCTAGTATTTCTGATTATTCAGGAAGAGGTGATATATTAAAGATAGAAAAATGGGGCAAACAAATAACGATTATTGATGATAGTTATAATTCAAGCCCAGAGTCATTAAGAGCAGCTCTAAAGAGATTAAATTTATTTAATGCTAAGCGTAAGATAGCTGTTTTATCAGATATGCTTGAACTTGGCGATGAGGCCAATAATTTTCATTTAGCTATGCTTAAAGAAATAAGTAACAATGATATAGATAAAGTTATTACCTATGGTGATTATATGAAAAATTTATACTTATCCTTACCGGCTGCGGTGCAGATGTATCATGCTGAAACACTTGAGGATTTAGAGAGTTTTTTAGCAGGAAATATTGAATCAGGAGATTTAGCTTTATTTAAGGGGTCTCATGGTACAGGCTTATATAAGCTTATGCAGTTATTTAAAGGAGTATGAAAATGAATAATCCTTTGATTAGTTATTTGTTTGATAATAGCGCAATAGAAACAATTATCGCACGAGGCTTTGGAGCTTTTTTTACATCTTTAATAATTTGCAGTATTCTTTTGCGCTTTATTATTAAGTATCATACTCAAAGAATGAATTTTCAACCTATAAGAGAATGTAATATTGAGCATCAGTCTAAAAAACAAATACCTACAATGGGTGGTGTTGCAATAATTATAGCTACACTTGCTGCTACTTTATTATGGGCTAAGAGTAATATTTATATATTTATTACTTTAATGGTGATGTTAGTATACGGTGCATTGGGTGGGGTAGATGATTACCTTAAAATAAAGCATAAAAATGTTGCTGGAGTAAGGGGTAAGTTAAAAATACTTATTCAAGCTTTAACAAGCATAGTTAGTTGTTATTTATTGCTTAATTATACTAATTATACACATTTTACTTGGTTGAATTTTCCAATGCTAAAAGAGTTAAGTATCAATTTAGGATTATTTTACTACATATTTGCAACTATAGTGATCATCGGGGCTTCGAATGCTGTGAATTTAACAGATGGCCTTGATGGGTTATCAATCTTTCCTATTGCAGTAAGCATAAGCTGCTTTGCTTTTATAGCATATCTTACTGGGTGCGAAGCTGATGCCTTAAAGTATAATTTAGTATATATTGATGGCGCAAATGAAATAGTTATTTTAAGCGCTGCAATACTAGGTGCGGCACTTAGCTTTTTATGGCTTAATTGTACACCAGCTCAAATTTTTATGGGAGATGTAGGAAGCTTGTCTCTTGGTGGAGTAATTGGAATGATTGCGGTAATTTTAAAAAAAGAAATTTTACTTGCAATTATCGGTGGTGTCTTTGTAATTGAAGCGCTTTCTGTAATTATTCAAGTTTATTATTTTAAATTTACTGGTGGAAAAAGATTTTTTAAAATGGCACCAATACATCATCATTTTGAGAAATTAGGATGGAGCGAGAGTAAAATAGTCATTAGATTTTGGATCCTTGCGGTTATTTTTGCTGTGCTTGGATTAATGATATTTATAGGCGAATAATGTTTGGTAAAAATAAAATTACTAAACCTAGATTTGGCGATGGTTCTATTCTAGCAATAAAAGAGATTTTTGCTACTATTCAAGGTGAAGGGCCCTTTGCTGGAGAACCTTCAGTATTTGTGCGTTTAGGTGGTTGTAATTTACAATGTAAATTTTGCGATACTGATTTTGACAATTCTCAGGAAATGTCTTTAGACCTGCTGCTAACTACTATCAATCAATTATCATTAAACGAAGGAAAAAGAGTTCGAAAACTTATAGTAATAACAGGTGGGGAGCCTTTTTTGCAGCCTATTGAGAATTTATGCGATCAGTTAATAAAGGCAAAATATAAAGTTCAAATTGAAACAAATGGGACAATATATAGAGAGATTAATCCTGAAGTATTTATTATTTGTTCACCTAAAGCCGGGATAACAGGATATTCAATAATTAGAAACGACATTCTTGATCGAGTGTCAGCGTTGAAATTTATTATTTCTAAATTTGATAATAATTATAATTTTGTTCCTGAGTACAAAGAATATGAAGAAAAAGAAATATATATTCAGCCCATGGATGAATTGTGCGAAAATAAAAATAAGGAAAATTTAAATTACTGCATCGATTTAAGTCTTAAAAAAGGTTATAAATTGTCACTACAATTACATAAAATAATAGGTGTAAGATAAATGAAAAGTTTAGTTTTAATGAGTGGTGGGCTTGATTCTACAACGATTCTTGCTATTGCAAAAGCTAGAAAAGAAGAAGTTTTTGGGATCACATTTAATTATGCTCAAAGACATCATCAAGAAATTAAGAGAGCAATAGAAATTGCAAAGATTTATAATATTGAGCATAAGATTATAAACTTAGATTTAAGAGCAATAGGTGGTTCATCATTAACAGATGAAAATATTGAGGTGCAAAAATATAATAATTCTGTACCTGAAGCATTTACCTCTTCATATGTTCCTGCTAGGAATTTAGTTTTCTTATCAGTTGCTATGTCTTATGCTGAAGTAATTAAAGCGCAAGTAATTTATTGTGGTGCTAATAAATCTGACTACCATAACTACCCTGATTGTAGAAAAGAGTTTTTTGATAGTTTTAATCAAATATCTAAATATGCAACAGTTGCAGGAGTTAATGGTAGTATTATTAAAGTTGAAACTCCGTTAATTGAGATGGAAAAAACTGACATTATAAAAACAGGACTAGAGCTTGGGGTAGACTATGGTAAAACAATTAGTTGCTACGCTCCAGATGATAATGGTGATGCTTGTGGTAGTTGCTTATCATGCAGTGTAAGATTAGAGAATTTTAATAAAGTAGGTATATCTGATCCAGCAAGTTATAGTAAAGTTTGTAAATAATTTTATTCAAAAAATAATAATACTAGTAATCATTATTAAATTTTGATATAAGTACGTTAATCATAATAATAAATATAAATTTTAAATGAGCATTCCCAACATCTATAATAAATTTCCAATTTTAAAATTTAATGATGTAGTTTTAAGAGAATTTATTTTAGAAGATGTTAATCATTTTTTTGCTTATATCAATCACTCTAAAGTTAAAAATTTCTTGAGTGATGATGATATACCAAACACCTTAGGTGAAGCTCAAAAGGAGCTTGGCTATTGGAAAAATCTTTTTTATCAGAAATATAGTGTCTATTGGGCAGTAGCAGAAGCAAGTTCTAATAAACTAATTGGAACTTGTGGCTTTAATAGCTGGAATGTTCATCATAAAAGGGTGGAAATAAGTTATGATCTTGATTTTGATTATTGGAATAGAGGTTTGATGACAAGAATTTTAAATGAAATTTGTAATTTTGCATTTATTAAACTAGATGTATATAGGATACAAGCTACTGTGCTATGTGAAAATAATGCTTCAATTAGAGTTCTTGAAAAACTTGATTTTAAAAATGAAGGATTATTAAAGAATTATGCTGTAAAAGATGGTAGGATAAAAAACTCTTATATGTATGCAAAAACTAAGGATGTTTAAATGAGTGAAGAATTATATCAAAAATTAAATATACTTGGTAACAAAGAAAACGTTAGTAATTTCTCATCACCTCAAGATGCAATACTTGAAAAAGTTACTAATCCTAACTCTGAAGATTACTTAATTAGATTTACTTGCCCAGAATTTACATCTCTTTGCCCTAAGACAAATCAACCAGATTTTGCGCATATTATCATAGATTATGTACCATCTAAATATATTGTAGAGAGTAAGTCTTTAAAATTATTTCTAGTTTCTTTTAGAAATCATGGTGCATTTCACGAGGCATGCACTGTTGATATAGCAAGACGAATTATTAATATGATAGAACCTAAATGGTTAAGAATTGGTGGATACTGGTACCCAAGAGGTGGGATTCCAATTGATATATTTTATCAAACAGGTCAGAAGCCTGAAAATATTTGGATACCTGAACAAGATGTGCCAAATTATCGTGGTAGAGGATAAATTTTAAAATAAAGTGAGGATAAAATGGATAAAGAAAAAGCGCTTGAAGCAGCCTTAAGTCAAATAGAGAAATCTTTTGGTAAAGGTTCGGTTATGAGGCTAGGTCAAAGACCTGTTATTGATATTGAATCAGTTTCAACTGGTTCACTTGGTCTTGATATAGCTCTTGGAATCGGAGGGTTACCAAAGGGTAGAGTAATTGAAATATTTGGCCCAGAAAGCTCTGGTAAAACAACGCTTACGTTACATTTAATTGCTGAAGCACAAAAAAAAGGTGGTAACTGTGCCTTTATAGATGCTGAACATGCACTAGATCCTTCGTATGCAAAAAAATTGGGCGTAAATATCAATAATTTAGTAATTTCTCAACCAGATACAGGTGAGCAAGCTCTAGAAATAACAGATACATTGGTTCGCTCTGAAGCAATAGATTTAGTCATAATTGACAGTGTGGCAGCCCTTGTTCCTAAAGCTGAAATAGACGGTGAAATGGGTGACTCACATATGGGATTGCAAGCAAGGCTTATGAGCCAAGCACTAAGAAAGCTTACAGCTTCAATCTCACGTACTAACTGTATGGTTGTATTTATTAATCAAATTAGAATGAAAATTGGCGTAATGTTTGGTAATCCTGAAACTACTACAGGTGGTAATGCACTTAAATTTTATGCTTCAGTAAGATTAGATATTAGAAGAGTTGGTGCAATCAAAAACAAAGAAGAAGTTGTTGGTAATCAAACAAGAGTAAAAATTGTTAAAAACAAAGTAGCCCCACCATTTAAAGTAGTTGATTTTGATATTATGTATGGCGAAGGTATTTCTAAAGAAGGCGAAATTATAGATCTTGGTGTGAAAGCAAATGTTATAGAAAAGTCAGGTTCATGGTTCTCATATAACGAGCAAAGAATAGGGCAGGGTAGAGAAAATGTTAAAATTTTCTTAAAAGAAAACCCTGAAATTTCAAATGAAATAGAAAATAAAATTAGAGCAAGTCTATCTATAAATCAGATAGCTCTTGCTAATGATACTGAGTCTGATAGCGAATATTAATCAAGGAGAAGCAAATGTTTGATTTAACAGGTAAAACTGCTTTAATAACTGGAGCAAGTGGTGGAATAGGCGAAGAAATAGCAAAAACATACCACAAAGCTGGAGCATCAATTATAATTTCTGGTACTAAAAGAGAAAAACTTGAAATTTTACAACAGCAGCTTGGTAAAAATGTTTATATTGAAACATGTAATTTAGCAAAAAAAGAAGAAGTTGCTACGTTAATTGACAGAGCAGCTAGCCATACAGGAAAAATAGATATTTTAGTTTGTAATGCAGGAATTACTCGTGATAAATTATTAATTACAATGAAAGAAGAAGATTTTTTTGAAGTTATTAATGTTAATTTACTTGCTTCATTTGTGCTTAATAGAGATGCTGTCAAAAAAATGATGAAGCAAAAATGGGGTAGGGTAATTAATATTTCATCAGTTATTGCATCAACGGGTAACCCAGGTCAAGCAAATTATGCGGCTTCAAAAGCTGGCCTCCAAGCGCTAACTAAAACAATAGCACAAGAGGTTGCTTCAAGAGGGATAACAGCCAATACTATAGCCCCAGGTTTTATTATTTCACCCATGACAGAATCTTTAAAAGAAGAATATAAAGCAGCGTTAATTGAGAAGATCCCAGCACGAAAATTAGGGATAGCTGCAGATGTTGCAGCGGCAGCTCTTTTCTTGGCATCTGACGAAGCTTCCTATGTAAATGGTCATAATATGCATGTTAATGGAGGCATGTATGTGAATTAAATAGTTGATAAAAAAAATATATCAGCTATATTTTATGAGCAAATTATTAATTATTAATAAATAAATAAAGAAAAAAAAGGATAATTTATGAGTGATATCGAATCAAGAGTAAAAAAAATTGTTGCTGAGCACCTAAGTCAAGATATTGAAACAATAGGCTTAGAGTCAAGTTTTGTAGATGATCTTGGTGCTGATAGTTTAGACCTTGTTGAGCTTGTTATGGCTTTTGAAGAAGAGTTCAAAGTAGAAATCTCTGATGATATTGCAGAAAAAATAGTTAAAGTTTCTGATGCGATTAAACACGTATCTGATATGACTAAATCTAATTAATAACTTAAGTTAAAAAATTATGAGAAGAGTTGTTGTAACTGGTCTTGGACTCGTAACATCTCTTGGTGACAACACCAATGATGTTTGGAATAAAATTATTTCTGGTAAATCTGGTATAAAAAAAATTACTAGGTTTGATGCAAGTACTTTGCCGTGCCACATAGCAGGCGAAATTACTTATGGAACTGAGGAAGGTCAGTTTAATCCAGAAAAATATCTTTCTTTTAAAGACCAGAAAAAAATGGATCAATTCATAATTTATGGAATGGCTGCAGCAATTGCAGCAGTAGAAGATTCTGGATGGATGCCTACCGCTCAAGAAGATCTTGATATGACCGGTGTAATAATCGGTTCTGGTATTGGCGGCCTTCCTGCAATTGAAGCAAATGCTATTGCTTTACATGCAGATCCAAATAAAAAGATTAGCCCGTTTTTTATTCCATCTACTCTAATTAACCTTGTTTCAGGTAATCTATCGATAAAATACGGGTTTTCAGGGCCTAATCATTCGGTAGTAACTGCTTGTTCTACAGGTGCTCATGCCATAGGTGATGGTGCAAAAATTATTCAATCAGGTGAAGCTGACGTAATGATTGCAGGTGGTACTGAAGGGGCTATTTGTAGAATAGGAATGGCTGGCTTTGCTGCAGCTCGTGCTTTATCTACATCTTTTAATGACACACCTGAAGCTGCTTCAAGACCATGGGATCGTGATAGAGATGGTTTTGTAATGGGAGAGGGTGCTGGAGTTGTAGTGCTTGAAGAATATGAGCATGCCAAAAAACGTGGTGCTAAAATTTATGCGGAAGTTGTTGGCTATGGTCTAACAGGAGATGGTTATCATGTCACTGCGCCTCATCCAGAAGGTAGAGGTGGTTTTAGATCTATGCAAATGGCTTTAAATAAAGCAGGGATTAATCCTGAACAAATAGATTATATTAATGCTCATGGCACTTCTACACCGATGGGTGATGAAATTGAGTTAAATTCAGTTACAAAATTACTCGGTAGCCATGCAAGTAAAGCAGTAATGTCATCAACTAAATCGTCTATTGGTCATTTACTTGGAGCAGCTGGAAGCGTAGAGGCTATTTTCTCTATTCTAGCTATAAACTCAGGAATTGTTCCTCCTACCCTAAATCTTAAAAATCCTCCAGAAGGGAATATAATGAATTTAGTTGCAAACACAGCTTTAGAAAGAAAAGTTAATATTGCAATGTCTAATTCTTTTGGTTTCGGCGGCACTAATGCTACGCTTATTCTAAGAAAGATATAAAAGGAAATCATTTGCTAACTTTATATAAAAGCCGCATTAAGAATGCGATTTCAGTATTATTGTTAATTGCTATAGTTGCTATTTCAGTAGCAACAACGACAGTAACTTATCTTTTTAAACAAGGTCCGCTCTCAGAAGATATTAGCATCGTTATTACAAAAGGAACAAGTTCTTTAGAAATAGGAAAGCTTTTAACAGAAAAAAATATCGTTACAAACGCTTACTTATTCTGGTTATTTTCGAAATTACTCTATAATAATAAAATTTATTATGGTGAATATAAATTTATTAAAAATTCAACTTTAGCTGCCATTCTTGAAACATTAATTAATCATAAAATAATTATTAGGAAAATTACTTTTCCTGAAGGGATAACTAACTTTGAAGTAATACGCTTGTTAACAGAAAATAATATATTAGCAGGTAATATAACTGCAAAGTACCGTGAAGGATCATTGCTCCCTGATACCTATCAATATATACAAGGTGATAGTAAGCAAAAGATTTTAGATCTTATGCAAAATAAAATGGAAATAGAACTTAATACGCTTTGGGAAGCAAGACAACCAAATTTACCACTTCAAAATAAAGAAGAAGCTTTAATTCTTGCATCAATTATTGAAAAAGAAAGTGGCTTAGAAAGTGAAAAAACACGTATAGCTGCATTATATATAAATCGGTTAAGAAGAAATATGCCACTGCAAGCAGATCCCACAGTGATTTATGCTATTACAGAAGGTGCATTATTTAATCGTAAACTAACTAAATCAGATCTTAAAAAGATTTCACCATTTAATACTTATGTCAACAAAGGCTTGCCACCTACACCAATTTGCAACCCAAGTAAAACATCGATTAAAGCAGTTTTAAATCCAGTTAAAACTGATGAGATATTTATGGTAGCAACGGGTAGTGGAGGGCATAATTTTTCTACAAAGTTAGTTGATCATAATCAGCATGTTGCAAATTATCGTAGAATATTAAAAGGTGCTGTTAAATCATGAACTATTTGAATTATATTATTTTTATTTTAGCCTACTTGCTTGGCAGCATACCGTTTGGCTTAATACTCTCTAAATGCTTTTTAGGACTTGATATTAGAACTATAGGATCTGGGAATATAGGTGCAACAAATGTATACCGTACTGGAAATAAACTAATTGCAATAGCTACTTTAATTTTGGATTGCTTTAAGGGATTTTTAGCAATCTTACTTGCAAAACAGATGAACTTACAAGAAACACAAATAATAATGTGTGGTTGCTTATCTATTATTGGGCACATATACCCATTTTGGTTAAAATTTAAAGGTGGTAAAGGTGTGGCAACAGCCATTGCAGTTGTCATTACTATCACTCCTT
The DNA here is from genome assembly GCA_002422875.1 of Rickettsiales bacterium UBA6177. GTDB lineage: Bacteria > Pseudomonadota > Alphaproteobacteria > Rickettsiales > UBA6177 > UBA6177. The sequence goes on from DITT01000034.1 coordinate 15,200, forward strand.
TGATTGGCTTAGTAGTTATGATGATATGGCTAATAATGTTTATATGTAAAAAAATATCATCTCTTGCATCAATTGTTGCAACTATCTTTTTACCATTACTTGCAGCTATATTTGATTATTCATCGAGTATAGTTGCTGCTTATTTAATTATATCGATATTGATATTAATTAAACATATAGATAATATTAAAAGATTATTTTGTGGTGAAGAGAAAAAGATATAAAATATGCAATATCTTGAGGCGTTTTTAGAAAAGATTGCCGCTGAAAATGCAGCCTCAGCTAATACAATTACTAGCTATCGCCGAGATTTAGAAGATTTTAATATCTTTCTTAAAAATGGTGCTGTGCATAAGCTTAATACAGATATAATACGCAGTTATCAAGTATATCTTACTGATAAAAATATTAGCAAACGAAGTATTCTGCGTAAGATGTCATCATTGCGTGCATTCTTTAAATTTCTTTATTCAGAGCAAATTATTGATCATAATCCAACATTAGCAGTTGAGTTACCTAAGTTTAGTCAATATTTACCTAAGAACCTAACTTTTGAAGAAATTAACCTAATGCTAACTTTTGCTAGAAATATACAAAGTTCTGAAAATATAAGGCTGACTTGTATGTTAGAAATTTTATATGCTTCTGGTATCAGAGTCTCAGAACTTGTTACATTAAAAATTACAGCAATTCAATATGATAAAATTCATAACAAAATAAAGCCATATTTATACGTTTTAGGCAAAGGAAATAAGGAAAGAATAGTATTAATTAATCAAAATGCGATAGATTCATTATATATTTATTTAAAAACTATCGATCAATTTAGTAAAAACCCTCAAAATAAATGGCTTTTTCCTTCTTCAAGTAAAGAAGGGCACATTACTCGGCAAAGATTTGGACAGCTTCTAAAGGAGCTTGCTCTTAATTGTGGCCTTGACCCTGCAAAGGTATCACCGCATGTCTTTCGTCATTCTTTTGCTACTCATTTACTTGAAAATGGTGCTGATTTAAAAGTTATTCAAGAACTTTTAGGTCATAGCGATATTTCAACTACGCAAATTTATACAAAAGTTGAAAATTCACGCTTAAAAGAGATTGTATTCCAAAAACATCCTTTGAATAAAATATAATCTAGAACTTATTAAAACTTCAGTTAGACAAAGAAGAGCGTTTTTGCTAAGGTAAAAAATAAATATTAGATTAGTAATAAATGAATACAATTGTTACAAGATTTGCGCCTTCTCCGACAGGTTATTTACATATTGGTTCAGCGCGCACAGCCTTATTTAATTATCTTTATGCTAAAAAGCATAATGGTAAATTCTTACTTCGTATAGAAGATACAGATAAGCAAAGATCAACGCAGCAGTCGATAGAAACTATTTTAAAAGGGCTTGAGTGGCTAGATATTAATTGGGACGGGGAAATAGTTTATCAATCTCATAATATCCAAAGACATCAACAAGTAGCACAGCAATTATTAGCAACTAATAAAGCTTATAAATGTTTCCATACAAAAGAAGAATTAATTCTTTTAAAAGAACAAGCACGAGCTACAAATACAACAATTACAAGTATTTGGCGTGATAAACCTGAAGCTGAGCATCCTCAAAATACAGAATATGTAATTAGAATAAAAGCTCCTTTAACAGGAGTAACAAAATTTGTAGATAATGTTCAAGGCGAAGTAGTTTTTAATAATGATACTTTAGAAGATTTAGTACTACTTAGATCAGATGGTACGCCTACTTATATGCTTGCAGTAGTAGTAGATGATCATGATATGGGAGTAACTAATATTATTAGAGGTGATGATCATTTATCAAATACTCCTAAGCAAATTATTATATATGATGCAATGGGGTGGCAGTTGCCTCAATTTGCTCATATACCTCTTATTCACGGCGAAGACGGTGCAAAATTATCTAAAAGACATGGAGCACTAGCAGTTGAAGAATATAAAACTATGGGATATTTAAAAGAAACCATAAATAACTATTTATTAAGGCTAGGTCTTAGCTTTGGAGATCAAGAAATTATTGATCGTAGTGAAGCGATAGCAAAATTTATGATTGAAAATATAGGGAAATCCCCATCAAGATTAGATTTTAAAAAGCTTGATAGTTTAAATGCACATTATCTTAAAAGTGTAAGTGAAGATGTGCTTCTAGCAGAAATAACGGTAATATATCAAGATTTAAGCCAAGATTCTTTGAATGCATTAAAATCTGGATTACCTTTTTTAAGAGAAAGAGTAAAAACCATTACTCAATTAGTAGCAAAAGCTAGAATATTTATTTTAGGTACCGAGATAAAAATACCAGAGGAATTAAAACCATTCTTAGAAGAAAATATAGCTATTTATTCAGAGTTCTCAGATTTACTTAAAAATAAAGAAAATTGGGAACGTGCTGAATTAATGGATGCTGCTAAAAATTTTATTAGCAGCAGAAACAAAAAATTAGCTGATCTTGCAAAATATTACCGTATTCTTTTAACAGGTGAAGAAAATGCTCCAAGTGTTTTTGATATTATGGTAGCTATAGGTAAAGAGGAAACTATAAAGAGGATTGTAAATTATGAAAAATAAAATTCAACATCCAGAATTTTGCTTTGCTAATATTGAACATGCATTTCTGACAGCTAATATTCCCGGTAGTTCGTATAAATATTTAACTAATATGAATGCTACTGCTGAAAATGAAGTAGAAATTTCCAATAATAGAGAATTAGCTGCTAAAAGCTTTATTGGTGAGAGTCATTTTGTGAATATCGTAAGACAAGTTCATAGTAATCTTGTAGTCACATTAGACCAAGATATAGCGATCGGTCATGAGTCTGAAGCTGATGGGCTAGTTACTAATAAGGAAGGCTTAATATGTGCGGTATATACTGCAGATTGTGTGCCAATATTATTTGCTGATCCTAAGCGTAAGATAATTGGTGCTGCCCATGCAGGTTGGAAAGGTGCTAAAAGAGGTATTATTGAAGCAACTATTAACAAAATGCAAGAGCTAGGTGCAAAAGAGATCTATGCAGTTATTGGCCCATGTATTCACCAGCAAAGCTACGAAGTAAGCAATGATTTTAGGGATGAGTTTTTAGATGAAAATCCTTTAAATGAATATTTTTTTATTACAACTCAGAAACAGAATCATTATTTATTTGATTTACCAAGTTATGTAACAACAAAATTGAATAATTCTAAGATAAAAGAAGTGTTTAATGTTAATCAAGATACTCTAGCAAATGCTGATAAATTCTTTAGTTATCGTCGTAATACTTTAAATAATATAAATGAAAAACAATCGCTAATTTCTTTAATTCAAATAAAATCATGATTTTTAAGTATATTTTTGTACCAAGCAAGGCTAGGGCCACCATTAATAAGAATTTAAATCTAATATTTATATTAATGATATTATCTTTTGCCGTAGGTTTTGGAGAAGTACTATTTTTAGTGCCTAATGATTACTTACAAGGAAATGCAGTTAAGATTATGTATGTACACGTGCCTGCAGCGTGGCTTGCACTGGGAATCTATACTATTATGGCCATATGTAGTGTGGTTTATTTAATTTCGAATATTGTTCTTGCTAATGAAATTGCTAAGAGTTCGAGTATGATGGGTGCTATGTTTTCATTTATTGCCCTTTTTACAGGTTCTTTATGGGGAAAGCCAATTTGGGGTAGCTGGTGGGTGTGGGATGCAAGGCTTACATCGATGTTAATCTTATTCTTATTTTATATAGGGTATATAGTCTTAAATAAAGCTCTAAAAGAATATCCCACACATAAAAGCCCTGCAATTTTGCTTATCTTTGGCCTTATAAATGTTCCTATAGTAAAATTTTCAGTCGATATATGGAATACTTTGCATCAGCCTGCAAGTATTTTAAAATTAAGTGGGCCTGCTATTCATATTTCAATGTTAAGGCCCTTAATATTTTGTATTATTGGTTGTGTATTGTATTATCTTTATAATCTTTGCTTATTATTAGAAACTCGGTTTATTGAACAGAAATTACTGCGCCTAACTAATTTGCATAAAAACTAATTATTAATCTAATTTTAAAGCTCACTGAGTGGCCATCTAGCTTTTGGTTCGATAATTCTAAGTTGTTTGTCATAAGCTCCAAGCCTATATCTTTCCATACCAGCCCAAGCAATCATAGCACCATTATCTGTGCATAATTTAAGAGGTGGGAAAAAAACATTATAACCATGCTCAAAGCCAAATTTACTAATATTGCTTTTTAAAAATTGATTGGCTGCAACTCCACCAGAAATTACTAGATTTTTATCTGTAGTAGTTTGCTCATAGATCTTAAAGGCATTTTTTAATCTATCTTGTAAAATATTTAGAATAGTCTTTTGGAATGAAGCGCAGATATCATTAATATTTTGGCTATCAAGCGCTTTATTGAGCTTTTGTTGTTCTATAGTGTTTTTAAGTGATGTTTTTAGACCAGAAAAAGAAAAGTTACACCCTTCTCTTTTGTATAAGGGCATAGGCAAATTATACCTATTACTATCTCCAAGTTTTGCCAGTTTTTCAACTGCCGGACCGCCAGGATATTCTAGATTTAGCATTTTAGCAAGTTTATCAAAGGTCTCTCCTAATGCATCATCAAGTGTAGATCCAAGCATCTCATATTTTCCTATTTCATGAGCTATTAGGCATTGAGTGTGCCCACCAGAAACTAATAATAGTAAATAAGGAAAAGTAATATTTTCAGTAATCATAGGAGCTAAGGCATGTCCTTCAAGATGATTAATTGGAATAATCGGGATGTTTAGAGCACTAGCCATAGACTGAGCAAGTACTACTCCAACTATTAACCCTCCTATTAAACCTGGGCCGCTTGTTACGGAAATTGCTGATAAATCACTTAAGTTGATCTTAGCATCTGCTAAAGCTTGTTTAATTAATTCTGGAAGGTAGCTTAAATGTGATCTCGCCGCAATCTCAGGTACAACTCCGCCATAAGGAGTATGTTCTATTTTTTGAGTATATGTGACATGTGCTAAAATTTCTTTTTTGTCATTGATGATTGCAACTGATGAATCGTCACAACTTGACTCGATACCAAGTATTAATATTGCCATTTCTATTCAATTCTTATGTGTTGTTATTTCTAAGTCACAATTACTTTATATTAACGAAGTTAAAATAAAAGCATTTATAACCTTCTTTTTCAGCTTTAAGCTGATATTTAGTTTTGATCCAATCTTCAGGAAAAATTTGCCACTGAGAAATATTTGAAGCACTTGTTGTAAAATTATCTGACTTTATTAGGGTAAGTAAAATATGTTTTGCATATTCTGCATGATCAGTAGCGATTTTTATTTCAGCATTATTTTTAAGTTTTTTACTTAGGAGTTTTAAAGAATCATCATTGATTATTCTTCTTTTATGATGTTTTTTTTTAGGCCATGGATCAGGGAAAAAAATATGAACTTCGTCTAGAAAATCATCAGAGATTTTATCTAGTAAAATATTAGCATCATTATTCCAGATATAAATGTTAGAAATATTATGTTCTTTTATCTCTTTAAGAAGTGCTGCGACACCATTTAAAAATGGTTCACAACCAATAAATAAATTATTACTATTGTTTAAAGCTCTTTTTGCTAAGTGTAAGCCGTTTCCAAAACCTATTTCAAAGATAATTTTAGCTATTTTTTGTTCTGTTTGTTTTAGAAAAATTTTATCTTCTGCAACAACTAAAGATGTTGCATGATTTATTTGAGGCAAAAAATCATGGATGATGTCTTTTTGGTATATAGATAAAGATTTACCTACTCTGCGTGCAAATGATAGGATTTTTCTCATAAGCCAAAACGCGACTTTATTATTTGGCTTAGATCAGTTCTCTCCCATGAAAAACTACCATCGCTTTCGGGTTCTCTACCAAAATGGCCAAAAGTTGCAGTTTTTTGGTAAATAGGTCTCGCCAGCATAAGAGCATTTTTAATACCACTAGGAGATAAATCAAACATCTTATGTAATTCTTTCACTAATTCTTTTTCATTAATTATGTTTGTATTGTGCATATCAATATAAAATGACAATGGCTTAGTTAGGCCAATAGCATATGATAATTGGATAGTACATCTGCTTGCTGCTCCTGAGGCAACAATATTTTTAGCTAAATATCTAGCTGCATAAGCTGCTGAGCGATCAACTTTTGAAGGATCTTTCCCAGAAAAAGCTCCTCCACCATGTGGTGCAGCACCGCCGTACGTATCAACAATAATTTTGCGCCCGGTTAATCCTGAATCGCTTTCTGGCCCACCAATAGTAAAAATTCCTGTAGGATTTACAAAAAAATTCTCTTCGCTGCACATCCAAGAATTATCAGGAAATGCCGATATAACATATTCTCTAATGAGTTCCTTAACTTGGCGTTGATTATATTCTTTGGTATGCTGAATTGATACTACTACTGAATTTGCTTTAATAGGTATACCATTTTCATATTGTAGAGTAACTTGGCTTTTAGCATCTGGTCCAAGACCAATAAGAAGTTTAGTATCAATGGCATGCTGAATGTTAATTAGAATTCTATGAGCATAAAAAATAGCTGCTGGCATAAAACTTGTAGTTTCATTGCAAGCAAAGCCGAACATAATTCCTTGGTCTCCAGCTCCTTCTTCTTTGCCTAAGGCAGCATCAACACCAATAGCAATATCTGCTGATTGTTTGATTAAAAGATTTTCAATTTGCACTTTATTCCAGTGAAATAATTCTTGTTCATAACCAATTTTTTTGATGGTGTTACGAATGTTTATTTCAATCATTTCAGCTGTAATATTATCGGGGCCTCTAGTTTCGCCAGCAATAATAACTTTCTTAGGCGTAACCATTGCTTCAACTGCTACTCTAGCATTTTTATCATGTGTAAGAAAAAGATCTAAAATACCGTCAGAAATTTGATCGCATACTTTGTCTGGATGGCCAGGAGCCACTGACTCGCTTGTAAAGAGATATTCATTCAAATCTTTTCGCATATATTCCCTCTTTGCTTTTTATTAATTTATAAATTTTCGATTTAAATCATAAAATTAATAAATTATTAATGCTCGCAAACAAGTTATCATAAAAGATAGTTAATGAAAATAATTTTATTAGTTATCTATAAAGACTGAGGCGTTAAAGAGTTGGTTTTTTATATTTATCCACTGTAATAATATTTTCGGAGTTAATGTGTGGATCTAATGACATTACTGCATCTACAATTAAAGAATACCAGCAGTTCTTACTTAATTTAGAATTTGTAAAGCCTGCAATTATTAAGTAATTTTCTGCTCGAGTTAAAGCTACGTATAAAAGTCTTAAATATTCATCATATTTTTGTTCTTTTGTAATAAGTTTTTTGGCTGTAATAAAATCATTCTGATATTTGTTATCACCATTCCAATATAAAATATTTTCTGAAAATTCAAGAAGAGCATCGGCTTTTGATGAAAACATTTTAGTTGTATCTGGTAAAATAACTATCTTTGCCTGTAGCCCTTTTGCGCCATGAGTCGTTAAAATCTGAACTTTATCTTCTTCAGGACTAAATGTTTTTTTAGCCTGATGAGTTGATTTACTAAACCATTCAAAAAATATATGTAAACTTGGAATATTATCTTGCTCAAATTGTAAAACAAGTTCCCAAAAACTATTAAAAAAATTTATAAACTCTACACCGAATCGCGAAATGAATTTTTCTTTTGCTTTAAAATTATTTAAAATAAAATTTAAGAATTCTGTAGGTTTTATATAATTTTTTTCAAGAATAATAGAGAGTGTAGTATAAATTTCACTAAATGCTTCATTATCAGACATCATTTGAATTTCTTGCCACACACTGTTTTTTCTATGGGCGCAAAGCTCTAGTAAATGCTCTTCAGAAATATTAAATAATGGCGATTTTAAAAGACTTGCAAGATTTAAATCATCTTCAGGGAATAGAGCAAACTTGATAATTAAAATTAAATCTTCAATAGCAATATAGTCATTAAGGTTAATTCTATCTAGGCCATTTATTGGGATATTAAGATGATTACATTCATCAATTAATTTATAATAAAATTCATCGCGTGTTTTTACAATAATCATAATATCTCTAGGCGTGATATTATAACCATCGATGATATATTTAGAATCAAGAATTAATTTTACTTTTTGAGCAATATTAGTCGCTAGAGTTTGAGCAGCTGAGTCATTATTTTCTATACAAGGTAAAATTTCTATTTTACCAAAATCATTACCACGCATAGAAATATGTCTAATAACTACTTGCTTTGCGCTAACTCGGGTTTTAATTGTTTGCTGATTAAAAATTATATCTACTAATTTAAGTACAAGTGATGAAGAGCGATATGAATGGTTTAAATTAAGCTCTATCAATTTGCGATTTGAAGATAGGATTTTTTGTTTAAAATAGTTATAAGCGCTATAATAAAAAGAATGATCCGCTCCTTGAAAACTATAAATAGACTGTTTTTCGTCGCCGACAACAAATAGTGATTTTAAACTTTCATAGCTTTCTCCAGAAAAATAATCTTCAGTAAGTTTTGTAATAATATCCCATTGCTCTGGTGAAGTATCTTGAGCTTCATCTATTAAGATATGATCAAGGCGGTTATCTATTTTATATAATACAAAATCTTTAGCTGAGTGATTTATAAATAAATTCTGGGTGTAGTAAATTAAATCATTGTAATCAAGTAGGTTTTTATCTTTTTTAATTTTATTAAAGCTATTAGTAAAATAAGAGGCTACTGTTGTTAATGCTGCTGAAAATTTCCATAACTTAAAATTATTAAGCTCGGCTATAAATTCAAGAACTCTTTCTTGCTCTGAAAGTAAGATGCTTTCTATATCAGGCATTAATTGTTTAGTAGTAGCAGAAACTATGTTTTTTCTCGGGTCATTTTCTTTTGTTAGGAAAATTTCTAAATAATCTTGAAGTACTTTTGCTTTTTCGTTTGGTTCTAGTAAATCCCAATGTTTTAAAAAACACCCCTTATTTTGATCGGTTTTTGATCCAATACTCAGCACATCATGTATATATTTAAAGTCTGGAGCATGTTTAATAAAATTAGTATTAATTGCTAAAATATCTATGGCTGTAATTTTAAGCTTTGTTTTCAAATTATTGTTTAATTCTATATAAGAAAATTGCTTAAATATTTTTGTAAAAATTGAGATTTTTCTTGAAATTTCTTTTAAAACTTCATTCAGTGTAAATTCACTGCCATATAAAGTAATGTCTTCAAAAGCTTTAAAAAGTATAAGGTCATTGAAAGATTCATTATAAATTTCTAACTTTATATCGTTAATAAACTCACTATAATTTTCTTCTGTTATTAAATCAAAATCTGAAGCAATGCCTATTTCGAAAGCAAAATTTCTAATAATTTTCTGACAAAAAGAGTGAATAGTCTGAATATTAAGGGAGTTTTCGGTCTCAAGCACTAAAATAAAAAGCTTACGAGCATAAGCAATATCATCTTTAGTTATTTGCCTATTAAGTAAACTAATTAGGGTTTTAATTAGCTCCTCTTCATTTAGAAAAATCCAACTTGTAAGTTCTTTTTTTATCCGCTCTTTCATTTCAAGTGCTGCAGCTTTGGTATAAGTGATACAGAGAATTTTTTTAGCTTCTACTCGATTTGCAAGTAGCCCAAGCACTCGTTTAACTAAAATTGTAGTTTTACCAGTCCCAGCTGAAGCATTAACCCAAAAGGAATATGCTGGATCTGCTATAAATTTTTCAGAGTTTTCCAAAATCTATTCACCAATTTTATGCTTTTTATTTGATAACCTTAAAACTAACATTTTATTTTGCAATAACTTTATGGTAGTAATCTTTATTAATAACATGAAATTTAAAACTTGAAGATTATATAAGTTAATTATATGTTAGTTTTATTAACAATTAATGGTCGTAGATAATGAAGAAAAAAATAATTCTTTCAGTAATAGCTGTAAGCATTTGTGGTGCAGGTGTATTTGCTTATAATAAAATCGCTAATGATAAAATAGTTGCAACAGTTGCAGGTAATCCTGTGCATGAATCAGAAGTTAAAAAGAAAATTGATCTAATGCTTGAGGTCGGCATGATAGAAAAGGGATTAAGTTATGAAAGTATGACTCCTGAAATGAAGGGAAATGCTGTTAAAACTATTATTCTTGGTGATTTAATGGAAAAAACGGCTAAAGAAAAAAAATTAGACCAAAGTGATAAGTTTTTAAAATTAATGGAATTTGAAAAAAGCCAAGTACTACAAAAAATTCTAATTGATGATGTTATTAGTGCTGCTGTAAATGACAGTAAATTAAAGAAAGCTTATCAAGAATATACAATAAGTGAACAAGGTAAAGAAGAAGTAAAAGTTTCCCAGTTTGTATTCGCTAATGAAGAAGAAGTAAAAGCTGCAGAAAAAATTATCACTGATGCTAGCTCTTTTGATTCTTATGCAACTAACAAAGATAATAAGTCTGGTAAAAAGCCTGAAGAAATTGGTTATTTCACTAAAGAACAAATGCCTAGAGAGTTTGCTGATGTAGCTTTTTCTTTAGATACAGCTAAAATATCAAGCCCTATTAAAACTGATTTTGGTTGGCATATAATAAAATTGATCGAAAAAAGAAAAATAAAACCTTCAACTTTTGAACAAATGGAACCTAAAATAAAAATGCAACTTACAAATCAAGCAATCCAAGCATATGTCGCAAATATTGAAAAAGATAATAATATTGAAATTCTTGTGAATGTTAAAGGAGAGGCAAAATAGGTATTTATTTACACCAGAATGATCTCCCTAGCGGTCTTGACTTAAAGGGAGCAATCGCTGTTGATACTGAAACAATGGGCTTAAAGCATGCTAGAGATAGATTATGCATGGTTCAGTTATGTGATGAAAACGGGGAAATACATCTTGTTCACTTTACTGAAAAAGAATATCTTAAAGCCCATAATTTAATAGAATTGCTAAGTTCGAAAAGAACATTTATTTTTCATTTTGCTAGATTTGATGTAGCTGTGATTCATAAATATTTAAATGTTTTAGTTGAAGATATATTTTGTACTAAAATTGCCTCTAAACTTGTAAGAACATATACTGACAGTCATGGTTTAAAGGATTTATGTAGAGAATTGTTAAATATCAATTTATCAAAACAGCAGCAATCTTCTTATTGGGGGGATAGCCAAGTTAGTAAAGATCAGCTTAATTATGCTGCAGGTGATGTTTTATATTTACATAAGTTAAAAGAGAGCTTAACCAGGATGTTAATTAGGGAAGGAAGATTAGAATTGAGTACAAAGTGCTTTGAGTTTATTCCTGTCAGATCTATTCTTGATATTAGTGGATGGGAAGATATTGATATTTTTGCACATTAAGCGTAAAAACATATGAAAAATCAGGACTATATTATATCTAGTGAAGTTGCAGACGCTGCAATAGAAGGAATACAAGCTCTTAAAAATCATTTTGTTGATGTTGAGTATACTAAATTAATAGATGCAATTGCTACAATTTCAGGCAAAGTAATCTTAAGCGGTATGGGGAAAAGTGGTCATATAGCACGTAAAATTGCTGCTACTCTTGCTTCAACTGGGACTCCGTCTTTTTTTATTCATCCTGGAGAAGCAAGTCACGGTGATCTAGGAATGATTGCTGCTACTGATATTGTAATCTTACTATCAAATTCTGGTGAAACAAAAGAATTATCTGATATTATCAATTACTGTAAAAGATATGGCATAACTCTAGTAGGTGTGGCTCGTAATAAAGATTCAACATTAATAAATCATGCAGACATAAAAATAATTATTCCTAAAGTATCAGAAGCTTTGCTCTTTGATGCACCTACTACCTCTACAACTATGATGTTAGTGCTTGGTGATGCTATAGCAATGTCGGTGCTAAAAAGGAAAAATTTTAATAGAGATGATTTCCAAATCTTCCATCCTGGAGGTCGTCTTGGTTCTTCTTTTTATAAAGTTAAAGACATCATGAGTATAGGCACGAGTTTGCCATTTATTTTAGAGAATGCTTCATATGCAGAAGTTATTAAATCAATCTCGTTATTTAAAAAAGGTTGTATAGCTATCGTAGATTCAGAGTCGGTGCTTAAAGGTGTGATTACTGATGGCGATATTAGAAGAAATTTTTTTGATGAAGTAAAAGATATCAATAAAATTATGTCACAGAATCCTATTATTATTGAAGAAAATAAATTAGTAGTCGAGGCTCTTGATTTAATGAATAAAAAGCAAATCACCAATATCTTTGTAGTAAATAATTATCATAATAGAAAAGTAGTCGGTATCATACATATACATGATTGTTTAAAAGCAGGGGCAAATTCTCAGTTTGATTCACATGCAGAGACCAACTAAAATTATTAAATCTAGTAAAGATTATCTTAGAAAAATAAAGTATTTGAAGAATATCTTTATAGCTATCATGTTTTTCTTATCAATTTATTTGCTTATTAATATGGTGCTGAATGAATCTAAAGAGAAAGCACTTTATAATGATAATAACCAGAATAACACGTCTAATTCTAAATATAAGATCTCAAATTTCATATTCACTCAAGCTTTTGGTATAGCAAAAGAGTATAAGTTCTTTGCTTCTAAATATACAGAGCTTAGTAATATTGGTGTAGTTGATCAACCAATTCTGCATTTATTTGATAATCATCATTTAGATACTATTATCAATGCTGAACAGGGTATTTTATCTTCTGAAAGACAAAAATTAAAACTAAAAAATAAAATAGAATTAATCTATCAAGAAAATCTGAAGCTATTTAATGATGAAGCTGAAATCGATCTAAAAACTATGGAAGCTACTTCTGATAAATTTACTAAAATTATTTGGAATAAGTCTTACCTTAATTCACCTAAAGGCTTTGTAGTAAATTCAAAGGATAAAACCGCAACATTATTTGGAGTAATAACTGGTAAATATTATGATCAAAATGATAAAGAAATTTCTTTTGAAGGGCAGATTCTTAAGATATATAATAATGGAAATAATATTGCTTTAGAAAATGAGGTAAAAGTATTTATGGAAGATCAGAAATTAACTACACATAAACTTTTATTTGATAGAAATAAGAATATAATTCATCTGATAGGTAATACTAGACTCATAACTACTCAAGAAGATATAACAGCAAAAGCAGGCTATATAGATTTAGCAACTAAAAAATTATATTTAAACGATAATGTCGTAATTAAAAAACAAAATTCTGCAGTAGTTAAAGGGCAAAAATTTGTTTATGACTATAATAATCACGAATCTTCAATGGTTGGTGGTTATAATAAAAGCAATAGAGTACAAATTCTTATAAATAAGTGAAAAATGGATCATCAACATATTTTTGAAGTAACTAATATTAGTAAAACCTACTCTGGTAGGAAAGTTGTCAATGATGTTAGCTTTAATATCAAACGTGGTGAGATAGTCGGTATTTTAGGACCTAATGGCGCTGGTAAAACTACAAGTTTTTATATTGCAAGTGGACTTGTAAAGCCACAAGAAGGTAAAGTTCTAATTGATGGCGCTGATGTAACACAATTCCCTATGTATCAAAGAGCTCGCTGTGGCCTCGGTTATTTGCCGCAAGAATCATCTATATTCAGAGGCCTTACCGTAAGTGAGAATATTAGGCTTGTATTAGAATTAAATTTTAGTGAAGATCGTGTAGTAACTTTGCTTGATGAAATCTTAACTGATTTTTCAATTAATCACATTAAAGACCTAAATGCTACAAAATTATCAGGTGGTGAAAGAAGGAGGGTAGAAATTGCAAGATGTTTAGCATCAAAACCTCATTACATCATGCTAGACGAGCCATTCGCAGGTATTGACCCAATTGCTATTGAAGATATAAGAAAGCTAGTTTTAACACTTAAAGAAAAAAATATAGGGATTCTAATTACAGATCATAATGTTTTTGAAGCACTAAAAATTATTGATCGGGCTTATATCATCCATAATGGTTCAGTAATTATGGAAGGTGCTCCTGCAGATATTATTAATAATAAAAAAGTACGTGAAGTGTATTTAGGTGAAGATTTTTAGAAATCCAATTAAAACATGAAAATTATATAATCCATCCATCGTCAACAAAATGAAAAAATAAATTGAATGAGTTATTAAAAAAATGTTACAATAAATTGTGAAGAATAATAAAAACAATTAGTTTATCGGAGCAAAATATGAAAATTAGCGTAGCTGGCAAACAAATGGAAGTAGGTGAATCTTTAAGAAACTATGTTCATGAAAGGCTTACAAAAAGCTCCAACCATTTCTTAGATGAAGTAGTTTGGGCAGAAGTAATTTTATCTAAGAATCATTATTTATTTCATGCTGATGTTATTATTCATGATGGTAAAGCTTCAACAGTTAAGGCATCTGTTGAAAGTGATGAAATTTATAATGCCTTTGATGGTGCTTTAATAAAAGTAGAAAAATTACTTAGAAAATATAAAGAAAAGATAATCTCAAAATATAGAAAACAAAAACAACATAATATTACTGAATCAATGGCTGGGGTCAAATATGTTATCAATACTCAGCGTGAAGAAGAAAATATTCAAGATTATCCTGTTACTATTGCTGAAAAAGATACACAAATTGAAACATTAACTGTAAGCGAAGCTATTATGAAGATGGATCTAACAAATGTTCCAGCTTTATTATTTAAGAATGAAGCTACCAGAAAGCTTAATGTTGTTTATTATAGAAAAGATGGCAATATTTCTTGGGTTGATCCAGCTTAAAGCTATTGTAGATTAAGTTAGACAATGAGTTAGGTTGATTTTTATACTTTATTACTCTTAGTTAGAGAGCTATGTTTCTTTAACTAAATTTCTTGTAACTAGTATAGATTTCAACCTACCCAATAACTATTATCATACTAAATATGCATAAATTACAGTTTTAATTCAACCATAGCTTATTATCATTTTTCTGAAGCACTGCATTTAGTAAGGGTAATATCATATATAGGATGGGCAAGGGACGTTATTGATGATTTGCTAAAAAGCCATCCTGAAAAGAGCTCTTTAGGTTGATCAGTTTTAGTGTCAACTTCAATAATTTTAATTAGAGCCCTATCTTCAAAATCATTATTTTCGCTTTTATGACAACTGGTCACCTCAAGAGATAAATTTTTATATTTATAAGCATTATTTATTTCAAGGACAAAATTCTCGTGCTTAGCTGTAATCTTGTTGAGTATTGTTATAAAAGCATATTGCAGATCAAATTTCTTAGATGTTGGCTTTATAGTTATATTTTCAGTAGAGATATTATTATTACTGTCATGCTCATCACCAAGAATCTCTGAGGCAATATTATTATTGTAATTATCAATTTCCTGAGTAATTGCATCGTTAAAGTCAAATGATTGACTGACTGCTTCATCGTTAGAAGTATTGTTATAATCTTGGCTAGCATCCTCATGTGCTATACTTACTTTAGCAATAGACATTATGAGTAAAACTTTAATAATAAAATTCATAATATTCCTTTAAGAGTTCTAAGAAGTTTCTGGTGATTTTCAAAATGTAAATCTGGCTTATATCTGCTATTAATAATTTGTGAGGTCATTTCTCCAATAAGTATCGCGCTGCAACCAGACTCTATGGCACATTCGATATCAATTAAGCTATCACCAATAAATAATACATCTTTGGATATTTCAAACTCAAGTCTCTTCGCGGCGTATTTAACAGGTATAGTAGAGGGTTTGGGCTCAGTATCGTCGCCACCAATAATTAAATCAAAGTAATGATCCCAGTTTAGGATATTTGTTATTTCATGCCTTAATATAGAGCTTCTTTTTTTACTAATAATTACTATTGGAACATTAAGTTTTTTAAATATTTGCAGAATTTCTTCTGTATGCTCGTATGGTTTTAGTTGTACTGCAAGTTCTTTATAATTATCTAAGTATAATTGTTGTGCTTGATCCCATTGATGCTCAAAAAAGTTACTTATATCTAACGTGTGTCGAAGCTTTTCGATTGCTACAGGTACCAAGCCAAAGCAGGTAGCTGTTTTATGATATGCTTGATAAATAATATTCAAAGAATCAACTAAAGTATCATCAAAATCAAAAATTACAGCATTAATTTTTTGTAGATTATTCATTCTGCTAAATTCAAAGTTTTAAGTTTTCTATGTAAAGCTGATCTGTCCATCCCTATTTCTTTTGCAAGGTTTGAAATATTGTTATTAAATCTAGCTAATTGGAATTTTAAATATTTATTTTCAAAATCTTCTCGTGCTTCTCTAATAGGAAGTAATAACATTTTTTTGAAATATTCATCATCATATATATCAATAGGATCTGTTATTTCTTTAGGCAGCATAGCACTTGAGATTTCTGTTATCGTAGTATCATCTGCATACATTGTAATTAACCACTCTATTAAATTTTTTAGTTGTCGTACATTTCCTGGCCATGAGTATGTTTGTAAAATTGATAAAGCGTAACTGTTAATTGCTTTTAGTTTATGTTGTTTTCCTTGTAATTTATTTAAAAAGAAATCAATTAATAAAGGGATATCATTTTTACGCTCAAATAAACTAGATAGTTCAATATTTACAACTGATAGCCTAAAAAATAAATCTTCTCTGATTTGTTTAGCAGTAATAATTTCTTGAGCTGTATAAGATGAAGAAGTAATAATTCTGATAGTTTGTTCTGGTGGTAATTGTTGGTTATGATATATAAATTTAAGAAATTGCCCTTGTGTTTCTAATAAAAAATTTTCTATATTTTTTATAAATAACGTACCACCCTGTGCTTTTATAAGGATAGAATCACTTGATATATCAAAAAATTGTCTATCTGAATCATATGTAGGGTCAAAAATATGAAAAGGAGAACTTGCCTTACTAGATGCTTGGTGTAAGGATTTTGCAATCAGGGTTTTACCACTACCAGGTGCACCAGAAATAAAAACCCTAGATGAAGAATTCGCAGTTTTGCTAATGATATTTTTTATTTTCTGTATTTGAGCTGATTCACCTATTAATTCTAATTTTTCTTTCAAATTATTTTTATAAGATAAGTTTTCAAGAGTTAATTGATTTTTTTCATAAGCTCTATTTAAAGTGAATAAAAGATTTTCTTCAGTAAAAGGTTTTTGAAGATAATCATAAGCACCAATTTTCATTGCTTTAACAGCTGTTTCAATGTTACCATGTCCGCTAATCATAATTACTGGAATAAAAGGATGTTTTTTAATAAAATGCTCTAATATTTTTAAGCCATCAATAGCGCTACCCTCAAGCCATATATCCAGTAGTATTACATTTGGTTCAGTTTCTTCAGCTGCTATTATGGCCTCTTTGCTAGCTGCGGCTAAATGCACGCTATAATTTGCATCTTCAAGAATATCTTGAATTAAGGTTCTGATATCTTCTTCATCATCGATAACAAGTATTTTTGCCTTCATAATTTATTCGTATATTTAAGATTTATTTTTTCTTCTAAATTTTATTATTACTCGTGCTCCACCTGAAGTACGATTTTCAAAGTTAATAGTTGCTTTATGATCATCAATAATTTTTTTGACAATTGCTAGACCAAGTCCAGAACCGTGTGTTTTATTAGTAATATATGGTTCTGTAAGTTTATTGTACATGTCAATATGAAAGCCAGTTCCATTATCTTCAATTATAATTGTGAAACTATCATCGCTAATATAAGAAGAAATATCAATCTGCTTGATTAATGAATTAATATTATCTTTTTTAAATGACTCTTCTGAGTTTTTTATAATATTAATTAAAACTTGATTGATTTGATTAGGGTCGCATTCAAGTAAAAACACTTTGTCATTTAGATTTATATTATACTCTATATCCTTATCAAGGCACTTGCGTGAGAACACAGCCTCATCAATAAGCTTATTAATATTAATAGTTTGTATATTAGGAGTTTTATTCCTTGCAAAAGATACAAAATCTTCAATTATATGCCCTATCTGAATAACATGACGAGTGATTGTCTGAGTATATTTAATTAACATATTAGGATCACTTACTTCTTTTGAGTATTTTTTTTCTATTCTCTGGGCCGCAAGATGAATTGGTGTAAGAGGATTTTTGATCTCATGAGCAATTCTACGTGCTAAGTCAGACCAAGCTGCATGTTCTTGTGCTCTAACTAATGTTGTAATGTCATCAAAAGTTATAAAGAAATTATCACTGAACCCTTCAAAACTTTCTGATGAAATTCTAATAAGTAAAATAAAACTATGCTTATTACGAGAAATTGTTAATTGCTCTTGTAAAATAGTATTAGATGGAGAGTTAACCTTACGTTCAAGTAAATCTATAACTTCAGGAAAATAACTATTAATTTTTTTGCCTGTTACTTCTGCATCATGAATATATAAAGCGCTTTTTGCTGGAGGGTTAATTACTTTTATATCATAATCATAATTAACTACAATTATTCCTGAAGAAATATTTGAAATTACAGTTTCATTAAAATGGCTTCTAAATGCTACTTTATAATTAGCTTGAATTAAATCATTACGCTGCTCAGATATTTGATGTGCCATAATATTAAAAGCATTTATAAGGGTTGAAATTTCATTTTCTTCTTTGGGAATAAGAGAAATAGCATAATTACCTTTCTGAATTTCTTTTGTTGCATGTATTAGCTCAAGTAATGGCTTTAAAATTGAACGTGCCAGATAGTGCCCAATAAAATAAGCGCAAAATACTAAAATAGCTAAAATCACAACAAAAGTTGCATAGAATTCTAACTTTAAAGTATTAGTATTGGCATTAAGATTGATAAACTCATTATAAGAATCTTTAGTTTTCTGTAGATAATCTAGTATTCCATGATCAACTTGCTTACTAATTAGTAAGTAAGTATTACTCTCAAAATTATCAAGGCGAATAATCGTAGTAATTTTATTGGTATGATTGCTAGTAACTAGTACATTATGTTCTGCTGCATCAATAAGCTTTAAGAAATGGCTATCTGGAATTTTAGCAAGACTAAAACTAAATCTGCTTTTACCTATAGTTAAAAAAGGCTTTGATTGGAAAACAATAACATCGACTAAACTTTTCTCTTCTGCAGTTTTGGTTAGGTAGTTATTTAAAATCTCGACATCAAAATATGGGTTTGTTTTTAAATGATCAATAAAAAAAGAAATAGATCTTGCTTCGCTATTAATTTGGCGTTCGTGATCATCTAAATATGATTTGGCAATTCTAACAGACTCTTCAAATGAGCTTCGAATCATAGAGTTAAACCAATTTTCTATACCATGATGAAAAAAATAAAAAGAATAAATAGATACAGCAATAGCAGGAATAGCTGCAATAAAGCTGAAGTACATGACAGTACGGCGTTGAATTTTATTATTAGCAAATGAATCATCTTTAAAAGATGAGTGCTTAAAATAGCTAGTTAAAGTAATACTTATAATTGAGAAGACTAATAGCAAGTCTAGCAAAATTAACTTGATAACTCTACTCGGGTTGGGTTTGGCGGCTTGATAAATATTCTTATATGTAAGTTGGAATAAGAAGCATGCAGCAATCACTAAAAAAATAAGGCTTATTATCTTAATTGTTTTACTATGATTTTTTAACCAATAAAACAATCTTTGAAATAGCTTTGAGAGATCTAAATCCATATACTATAAATTTAAGAAATGATGTGGGTAAGTAAGGTCATAGTTAATCCTTTGTAACGCCCCAGATATTTTTTTTCTCAATCCAACCTTCGATTTTATTCGTAGTAACAAGGCAAAAATCTTTAGAGCATTTCAGTATTTCAAAAGAGGCTGAGTTTTCAGCTTTAGCTACTATTTTTGCATTAATATTATCTTCTTTATACATATTAATTATTTTTTCTCCAACGGCCAAACCAATTTGTTTTTTAGAGAGCATCTTGTTCGAAATCCATCCTTCATCACCTGTAATATCACGTATTTTATACCATTTATCAAAAATTGCTATAATTTCTACTGGCTCATATTTTCTAGTAAAAACCCATTTTATAGGATATCTATTATTAGGACCAATTCTGACGTTTACTTCAGATGATTTTGTCGACATAAAAAATGGCTTGGTAATAATGAATCCTTCAGAAATCTTAGCTTCAGTAGTTAAAGATGAAAATAAAAATATTATTTTAGATGTTATAATTAATATTTTTTTTAACATCATCATCCTCTTTATTGTTTAATTTCTCTTCGGAAATTACTTCGGGTAAATAAATATAATTACCCGTTCTGAATCTATTTTTTATACGAATAATTTCAAGTTCATTAATCCCTATAGATCTAAGTACTGCGCCACCTAATTGTAAACCAATTTCATATGTTTCCGGAACAATAATATATGCTCCAGCCTCATAGAGTTCTTTGCTATTAGAGAGGTCATGAGCTCTTACAATAACAGGTAAATTTGAGAAATAGGTTTTTAATAATTTACAAATTTTATAAATAGTAATTTTATTATCAAGAGTAATTATTAATGATTTAGCTCTTTCTATGCTAATAGTTTTAAGCATGTTTAAATTACTACCATCACCTAAATAAATAGGGAAACCTTCTTGTTTTTGCTGGCTAACGTTTTCTGGATCGATATCAATAATAATATAATTTGTATTCTCTGCTTCAAGAAGCCTTGCAACCATTCTGCCAACTTTACCAAACCCAATAATAATTACATGATTATCAAGATCAGCAACTTCCTGAGATATTTTCTCAATATCTGAAGCTTTATCTAGGCTTTCAAGTTTATTAAATATATATCGACCAAGACTCGCAAGTAGTGGTGTAATAGCCATAGTAATAGTCACTACAAGTAATAAAATTTGTGCATGTTCATCGCCAATAATACCTTTTTGGTGAGCCAAACGGAAAAGAATAAAGGCAAATTCACCACCTTGGGATAGTAATAAACCGTTATAAATCCCTGTCGCAAGTGAAAATTTAAACAATAAGCACAAAGAAGCAATAATAGTTGCTTTAGTAACAATAAGGGCCAAACAAAAGCCAGAAATTAATAGTATTTTCTCAGCAATAACTTGTAGATCTATTGCCATCCCAACGCTCATGAAAAATAACCCAAGTAAGAGTGATTTAAAAGGAGCAATACTTTCTTCGGCTTGTAATTGAAATTCAGTTTCAGCAACAAGTAAACCTGCAGCAAAAGCTCCTAATGCTAAAGATAAACCCATCGTTTGAGTAAGCCATGCAGTACCTAAGGCAATAAGAAGAGTAGTTGCAATAAACAATTCATTACTTGAAGAGTTAGATGAAGTAATACTGCGGTATAATGGTCTAAAACAAATTCTTCCAACTAAGAAAATTACGATTATTGTTATAACTGCCTTCATAAATGCTAGTAATATTGGCATCAAAGGGCTTGCATGTTCACCCGAAAGGATCGGTACCATAACAAGTAAAGGCACTACTGCAAAGTCTTGCATTAAGAGTATTGCGAGTGTTAATCTGCCAACTTGTGTAGATTGTTCTCGTCTTTCTTCAATAACTTGTAAAACAATAGCTGTAGATGATAAAGCAAGGCCACCACCAATAATAATTGCGGCATTAAGCTTGAGACCAAATATCAAGATTGCTCCTATAATTACTACAGCTGAGATAATTACTTGTAGTGATCCAAAGCCAAAAACATGGACCCTCATGGCTTTGAGCCTTTCAAAAGTTAACTCTAGTCCGATAGCAAATAATAGAAAAACTACTCCTATTTCGCCAAAAAATTCAGTTTGCTGTGATGATACAATTTTAAAACCATGTTCACCAATAACTCCGCCAGCTACAAAATAGCCTAGAACTGGGCTAAGCTTTAGTTTTTTAAAAATAGCAACTACTAGTACTGCAGTTGAAAATATAATAACAATTATATTTAGTAAGTTAGCTTGATGTGACATAAAATAATATTTAGGTAGTCTTTAGAGTTGAATAATTACTTATATTAAATACTAGCATATAATAAAAAAACTTCTACTAATAATCTTAAGTTCATGTAATAATTCATAGTAGATGAGGTTAAGTTTGATACATTCTTAATTCTTCATGCAAGCTCCGCTGTTACTAGGCGCTTCAATCGCGATTGTATTGCGTTCCTCAACTAATATTATGATATGATTTGGGTCAATATTTTTAGAATTTGATTATATTAATGATGCTTTATAAAATATCTATAAGAAATTTTAGTAAATATAGGTGTAAGAGCCATTGTGGTAGTGATGATAATTAAAAGCAATTGGTAATTATCTGAAGTAATTAAATTATATTCCTCTGCTAAGCGGAAAACAATAAAGGCAAATTCACCTATTTGACAAAGAAACAAGCCTGTTTTAAAAGAAATCATATTTGAGAATTTATAGGCTTTGCATAAGAAGAAGATAATGATAATTTTTATAGCCATGATTCCTATTGCACTTGCACATACGATAATAAAATTTTCTTTTAAAATATCTATATCAATCGTCATCCCAATTGTCATAAAAAACAACCCAAGTAATAATGATTGAAAGGGTTTAATACTTTTTTCTGCCTGATTATGTAATTCAGCTTCAGCTACAACTACACCAGAAATAAAAGCTCCAAGTTCAAGGGATAAGCCCATAAATGATGTAAGCCAGGATGTACCAAGTGCAATAGCTAGAGTAGTAGCTATGAATAACTCGCTGCTTGTAGAAGGAGATAAGCTATGAATTTGTTTGTATATTGGTTTTAAAAATGCTTTACCGATAATGAATATTGCAAATACCGTACATAAGGATTTTATAGATGCTTGAGCAATGGATGTTGCAACAGAGGTGCTATCCTGGCATAAAACTGGGATGATAATGATGATTGGTATCACTGCAAAATCTTGCATTAAAAGGATAGATAATGATAATTTTCTAGTTTTGCTCCGGGCTACTTCTTTTTCAGCTATTAATTGCAATGCAATAGCAGTTGAAGAAAATGCAGCACTAATACCAATTATTATCGATTCAATATAGTTTGTTCCAATAAAAGTAGTAGCTAAAGTTATGCAAAGAGCAGTTATAATTATTTGGGTGGAGCCAAGGCCCAATACAAAAGATTTCATAGCCTTTAAGCGACTAATAGTAAGTGCCGAGCCAGTAGCAAATAGTAAGAATGCTACACCAATCTCACCAAAAAATTCAGTTTGCTCAGATTTGACAACGCACAAGCCATGTTCGCCTAAAATGCTTCCTGCAAGAAAATATCCTAAAATAGGGCTTAGTTTTAATTTTTTGAAGATAGAAATAAACAAAACAGCGGTAATAATAATAATAACTACTGTACTAAGTATCGCGCTATGATCTTCCATAATTTACTTTTGCTCTGTCTTATGTTCTAATCTTTTTTGCAGAAGAAATATTAACATTGTTTTATGAATAGATCTACTAAAAACGCTTTAGTTACTGGAGCTGGTAAAAGAATAGGAGCTGAAATAGCGAAGTCACTTGCAGACAACGGTTGGAACGTTGTTGTGCATTATCATAACTCAATAAATGAGGTGAGCGATCTAGTGCGGGAAATTAAAAAATCTAAAGTTGATTGCATAGCAGTAAAATGTGATTTTAATGATCCTAAAAAAGTAGATCGGTTTTTTAGTGAAATTTCTAGTGCGTTTGGTAAATTTTCGCTTTTAATTAACAATGCTTCTGCATTTATTAATGATAAATTTGATGAATTTTCACTTGAAAGCTTCATTTATAATAATAATGTGAATTATATTGCCAGTGCTATTTTAATTCATAAGTTTTTTAATCAAAATATTTTTAATGAAGATAATAAAGGTAATATAATCAATATTTTAGATTATTGTATTTACTCATACCCTGATAATTTCTATTCTTATACATTGTCAAAAATGGCACAGAAAAATCTAATTGAAGTAAACGCTAAGCTCCTTGCACCGTTTGTTAGAATTAATGGCATTGCTCTTGGGGCGGTTATGAAATCTGATAAGCAATCCGAGGAAAATTTTATAAGATCTTATAAGCAATCACCACTCCAAATAAATACAACAGTTGCAGAGGTTTTAAGCACCATCAAATATATTGTGCGCAGTCGTTCTTTAACGGGTGCAATTATTCCTATCGATTCTGGTAAGAGATATACTAATGGCTTGTTTATATAAGTAATTTTAGTATTTCATCGGAGTTGATATATTTTTGGTGTTCGCTAAAAATTTTCTTATTTAATTCTTCTATTAGAGGGATTTCAGCGCAGAGGTTTAATTTATTTAAGTTACAATATTCTACTAGATTATTTTTACCAAAAATATATCTTCTCTCTCCTGTAGAGTCTAGGTAATAACTCATATTAGCTATTACTCCCATTATTGGTAAATTTATCTTCTGATAAAAGAATATATTTCTAGTAGTCTCTTCAAGAGATAATTTCTCAGGGGTTGTTACTATAAATGTACCATCAATCTGAAAATTTTTATGTAATGTTAAGGCAATATCACCAGTTCCTGGCGGCATATCAATTAGCAATATATCAAGATCCGACCATTTAGTTTGATTAATTAATTGGTAAATTGCTTTACTAATCATTGGTCCGCGCCAAATAGCTGCTTTGTCTGGATCAATTAAATTCCCCATCGATATAATCTCAATATTTTTTACACAAAGAGGAATGATTGAATTATTCTCCAAACTTGCTCTTTGATTAGCACCAAAAATACTTGGGATAGAAGGTCCGTAAATATCAGCATCTACAATACCAACTTTTAAAGTTTGTGCTAAGCTTAAGGCAAGCATAGCTGTAACTGAGGATTTACCTACCCCACCTTTACATGCTGATATAGTATATATTTTCTTGATATTACTTGGTTTTAATGGCTGAGTTGTTTGTGGTGATTCAGCAGTAAAAACAATATTAAAATGATAATTAGGTAAAGATAACAATAATTCATTTTCTATTTGTTTAGTCTGAATCTTAATATTTGAGTTATCGCTAATTACGATAGTAACTTCAGTATTATTTTGCTTTATAGTTAAAATTTTTTCAGAAGCTATTTGCAGCTTTTGACTAAGTATTATTTTAATTTTTTCTTCAAGAGTTATGGACATTAGCTTGAAATTTATTTTACATATAGTTATATTCTTTAATAAGAAACATAAAATATAACATATTTCAAGGGATTAAACATATGCCATGGGATGAAAACCCTGAGAAGAAATCTGGAAAACAACCAAGCTCTCCTTGGGAAAGTCAGAATGAAGGGGCTTTTAATGCTTCTAAAAAGAGCCATAAGCAAAATAATGCTGATGATTTATTTAACATTTTTAGTAAGAATTTTAATAAATTAAATAATCAGTTTACTGGTCAGCCTAATTTACATGATAAAAAATTTCTAATGAAAATTTTACTAGGGATTGTTCTAGTATGGCTTGCATCTGGTATCTATCAAATTCAAGAAGGTGAAGAAGCTGTTGTTTTAAGATTTGGTAAATATGTAAGAACTTCTAATAGGGGGTTGAATTACCATATACCAGCACCGATAGAAGAAATTATTAAAGAGAAAACTGGCTTAATTCGTAGAGAAAATAGCACTGATATTAGAAAAACGCCAAAAACATATAAATATGGTGAAACTAAAATCTCTTCAAGCAATGTGATTGATAACCTTGTATTAACTGGTGATGAAAATATTCTTGATATTAATTATGTTGTGCAGTGGAAAATTAGTAATTTGCGTGATTACATTTTTAATTTGCAAGACAATAGAGACACAGTAATTAATGTGTGCGAGAGTGCGCTTAGAGAGGCAGTTGGTAATAGTACTTTAGCTCGCGCTTATACTGATGGTAGATCTGATCTTGAGTTTGAAGTTAAGTCGATTGCTCAAGAGGCGCTTGGATCATATAAGGCTGGCGTTGAAATTACATCTTTTCAATTAATGAAAGTAGATCCCCCTGCAGAAGTAATAGAGTCTTTCCGTGAGGTACAGAACGCTAAAGCTGATAAAGAACGCGAGATTAATTTAGCTAAGGCGCATGAACGGGCCGTATTACCTGAAGCTCGCGGTGTGGCTGCAAGAATTATTAATCAGGCTAAAGCTTATAAACAAGAAGTGATAGAAAGATCAACAGGTGAAGCAAAGAGATTTATTGAAATATATCAAGAATATAAAAAAGCTCCTGAAGTTACTCGTAAAAGAATTTATTTAGATACAATGAATAAGATTCTAAGCGGGACAGAAAAAGTATTTATTAATGGAAAAAATAGTAACGGTGTAGTGCCTTATTTACCTTTACCTGAACTTAAAAATAAGTGAGTTAAACATGGAAATATTTAGAAAAAAGCTAGTATTTATAGTACTTACATCATTAATTGTATTCTTAAATTCAGTATTTATTGTAAATCAGTGGAACCAAGCAATTATACTACAATTTGGTGAGTCTGTTCGAGTAATTAAAGATGCGGGCTTGCATTTTAAAGTGCCTTTCATTCAAAATGTAAATTTTTTTGATAAAAGAATTCTAAACTATAATCTGAAGGATCAAGAGATTCAAGCTAAAGATAAAAAGCGTATAATAGTTAGTGCGTTTGTTAAATATCAGATAGCTGATTCTTTAAAGTTTTATCAAGCCATCGGGGTTCAAGGTGATGAATCAACTAGACTTAATTCTATTCTAGATTCTTCTCTAAGACAAGTTATAGGGCAAAATCCAATGATTAATCTTCTTTCGCATGACAGAATAAAAATGATGCAAAGCATTGAAGATATCGTAAGCGAAAAATCAAAAAGATTTGGTATTGATATAATTGATGTAAGGATTTTAAGAGCAGATCTTCCTAAAGAAAATAGTGATGCTATATATCAAAGAATGAAGTCAGACCGTGAAATGGAAGCAAAAGAATACCGTGCTCAAGGTGTTGAAGAGTCAAATATTATTAAGTCCCAAGCTGATAAAGAAGTAAAAATAATCTATGCTGAAGCAGATAAACAGTCTGAAATAATTAGAGGTAATGGTGATGCTATAGCAACTAAAAATTATGCAGAGGCTTATAATCTTGATAAAGATTTTTATGAATTTAGTAAATCAATGCAAGTTTATGAAGAGGGTTTAAAAAAAGAAAATACTAAAATGGTTTTAACACCAGAAAGCAATTTCATGAAATATTTTAATGGAAGCATAAATTAATGATGATAAAGAAACAACTTAAGGCATTAGTACTATTAGTATCTTGTGTCATTCATTCTCATGCAGTAGCTGAGGTTTGTAAACGAGGTTATGCAGATCTTGTAGAGCCATTATTACCAGCTGTAGTTAATATTTCTACATTTCAGTCTTCTTCGGTCATAAAAAGCCGCAGGAATTTAGCCTTCCCGGAAGGATCTCCTTTTGAAGAATTTAATCAGTTTTTTGAAAAATTTGGTATGAACCCAAATAATATGGATAAACATGATGAAGAGGAAGAAGAGGATAGTAATCCCAATAATAAAAAAGATGATCTAGAGCAATTTTCAGCAGGTTCTGGTTTTATTATTAATGAAGAAGGATATATCGTAACTAATAATCATGTTATTATGGACGCTGAGAAAATTACTATTACTTTAAATAATGATCAAAAATATGATGCAAAGCTTATTGGAACTGATAGTAGAACAGATTTAGCTTTGCTTAAAATTGACGTAAAAAATAAACTACCTTTTATTAAATTTGCTAAATCAGAAGAAATTAGAGTAGGTGATGAAATTGTTGCTATTGGTAATCCATTTGGTCTTGGTAGCACTGTAACTACAGGTGTAATATCAGCAATTGCAAGAGATATTAAAATAGAAGCTTCATCACTTGTAGATAATTATATTCAAACTGATGCTGCCATTAATAAAGGTAATTCAGGTGGTCCTATGTTTAATATGGCTGGTGAAGTAATAGGTATAAATTCAGCTATATATTCACCTTCTGGTGGAAATGTTGGTATTGGTTTTGCTATGCCTTCATCAATTGCTGAGCCAGTAATTCAACAATTAAAAACAAAAGGTAAAGTTCGTAGAGGTTGGCTTGGAGTAACTATTCAATCAACAAAGGGTATAGCTGAGGGCTTAGGGATAAAAGACAATAAAGGTGCTTTAGTAGTGTCGATAGCTAAAGGGAGCCCTGCAGAGAAAAGCGGCGTATCTGTTGGTGATATAATATTAAAATTTGATGAGAAAGAAATTATTTCAAGCCAAAAGCTACCACGTATAGTTTCTGAAGTTCAGATCGGTAAAAAGGTAAAAGTAGAATTATTAAGCTCAGGAAAAAGAAAAGAAGTATATGTTACTATGGAAGAGTTTAAAGAATCTAGTGATAAAGGAACTTTACCTGATAAAAATAAAGTTAAAAATGATATTTTTCAAGGAATGGCACTAATTGATTTAATACCTGAAATTAAATCAAAATATAAAATACCAAATGAGCAAACTGGTATTTTAATAAGTGAAGTAAAAAGAAAAAGTGCTGCTGGTAAAAATGGCATCCGTATAGGTGACGTAATAGTCGCGGTTAACCAGAGGAAAATTAATACTGTAAAGGAATTTAAAGAAGTTTTTGAGGTAGCAAAAAGTTCTGGTCAAGATTCTGTAATGTTATGGATTAATAGAGCTGGTACTAATATTTTTATGCAGTTACCTACAAAATAAAACTACTATTTCTTTATTGTAGAAAATAAAAGCCACTTAAGTCTTTAGGTGGCTTTTGTATATTTAATGCTTATGTTGATACTCCTTATTCGCCTATTATTATAGCCTAAGCTTGATCGTGCCTTATGTAATTTTTAATCTAATTCACTATAAATATGTCTCAAGGTGATCTTATTAAGATGTCATTGGATGCTCAAGTATACGTAAAATCAGAGTTTTCTTTAGAAGAATATAAAACAAAAACTTTACAAATATACAAAGCATTACTATGTTAAGCAGAAATTAATTGTGATGTTTTATGGTTTGTAGTTGTGCTAGTAAAGGGCAAATTCCTGCTTGCCCTGAATCACCTATTGTAAAATTACTTATTCCTTTAGGTGTGACCATAGCAAGCTTAGTGTTTGCCAAATTACCAACCCAAGGTAAGATTTTAGTTGGAAGTGTTGGAGCTGTAGGTCTTAGTTATGTTTTTAATTTGCATGAAAAAATAAATAATATGATGGCCTTTCAATATAAAGAAGAGGGGCCTAAGCCTGCTTCAATGTTAGCGGATTTTGATTTGCTAGAATATAATCATAACTCTAAAGATATCAAAATTAAGACTATTGATGATGGAGAGTATAAAGGTCTTTCATTGTTTAAATGTAGTGTTAATAATGATGTTATTACAGTTACGGATCAATATATGCACAAAGTAGATGGATACATTACTGAAGTACAAGAGTTTGATCCTTTGTATGATATAATACAAATTAATTCCGGAAATGATAATTCAATACATTTAACGTATAAGGATTATAATGGCTTGAATTATACTATAATTTATACTGAGAATTTACAGCTAGCAGTGCAGGGCGAAATTACTCAAGCGTCTATAGAAATAATTTAACCTAAAGCTTTTGCTTAAGGGATAAACTATTGTAAAATATTATACTTCTGGCTATAATAAACAGTAGGAATTTTAAATTATTACCTTAAGTGTTAAGCGATAATCAATATTATAAAATGGCTAATGCTATTAGAGCACTTAGTATTGATGCAGTGCAAAAAGCAAATTCAGGCCACCCAGGAATGCCAATGGGTATGGCTGACGTAATGACGGTGCTATATTCGGAGTTTATTAATTTTAATCCGAGTGATCCAGCTTGGCCAAATAGAGATAGGCTAGTTCTATCTGCTGGCCATGGTTCTATGTTGTTATATTCTTTGCTATATCTAACTGGTTACCAAAGCCCTACTCTAGAAGATATAAAAAAATTTAGGCAGTTACATGCAAAAACAGCAGGTCATCCAGAATATGGCTTGATTGAAGCTGTAGAAACTTCTACTGGCCCTTTAGGACAAGGAATAGCAAATGCTGTTGGTATGGCAATTGCTGAAAGAAAGTTAGCATCAAAATTTGGCAATGATCAAATCGATTATCATACATATGTTGTGTGCGGTGATGGTTGCTTAATGGAAGGTATATCTCACGAAGCTATTTCTCTTGCTGGCCACTTAAAATTAAATAAATTAGTTTTAATTCATGATGACAATCAGATTTCTATAGATGGTCCTACTTCACTTACTATTTCAGATAATTATAAAGAAAGGTTTCTGAGCTATAATTGGAACTATATTGAAATTAATGGTCATGATTATGCGCAAATTCGTGCTGCACTCTTTAAAGCTAAGCGTTCTGATAAGCCTACGCTTATTGCAGCTAGAACTAAAATTGGTTTTGGATCCCCAAGCAAACAAGGTTCTGAGAAGAGTCACGGTGCACCACTTGGATTTGATGAAATAAAACTTACAAAACAGAAACTTGATTGGCCATTAGATGAATTTCTAGTTCCTGATGATATAATGGATTTATGGCGCAGTAGGCATAAGAGATGCATTAGTGATTATCAAAAATGGCAAAATAATATCGATCATAGCTTAAATACATTTTTATCGAGCCAATCTTTTGTTGATTTACAAAAGAATCTTGATTGCTTAAAAGACAAATATTATACACAAAATAAGCCTGAGGCATCAAGAAAAACATCTGGTTCAGTAATCGAATTTTTAAATGATTATACTGATAAAATAATTGGCGGAAGCGCAGATCTTTCAGGATCTAATAATACTTTATCACCACAAATGAGGGCTATTACAAAAGATAATTTTGCAGGAAATTATCTCTATTATGGAGTTAGAGAGCATGCAATGGTTGCTATAATGAATGGTATTGCTTTAAGTAAAGCATATCTTCCTTATGGAGGAACATTCTTAGTATTCAGCGATTATTGCAGGCCAAGTATTAGGCTTGCAGCTCTTATGAAACAACAAATAATTCTAGTAATGACTCATGATTCAATAGGGCTTGGCGAAGACGGGCCTACGCATCAACCAATTGAGCATTTAGCAAGCTTAAGAGCAATGCCGAATTTATATGTTTTAAGGCCAGCTGATGCGATTGAAACTATTGAATGTTGGCAAGTAGCGCTTTTGCTTAGTAAAGCGCCGAGTGTTTTATCATTGTCGCGTCAAGATTTACCACTTTTAAGAGAGAAAGAATCATCAGAAAATTTAAGTGCTAAAGGCGCATATATTCTTAAAAATACAGGAATCAAACCAGCAGTAACTATTATTGCTACCGGGTCAGAAGTTTTGATAGCAATTCAAGCAAGCAAAAAGCTTGAGGAAGAAAATATTACTACAAGAGTAGTATCGATGCCATGTATGGAAATATTTGAAGAACAAGATGAAATTTATAAAAAATCTGTAATTGATTGTAGTTCATTTAAAGTAGTAATAGAAGCAGCATGTAAATTTGGTTGGGATAAGTATTTAGGTGCAGACGGTGCTTTTGTAGGAATATCTAGTTTTGGTGAATCTGCTCCTGCTGATGATTTATATAATTATTTTAATATTACTGTTGATGATGTAATTGCTAAAGTAAAACAAGGCTTAAACTTAAGGCATAAGGGAATATAGTGAAAAAGATTAGAATAGGTATAAATGGGCTTGGTAGAATAGGTAGATGCGTGATTCGTGCTCTATATGAAAATAATTATGATCAATATATTGAACTTGTTGCAGTAAATGCACCTTCTGATACAGCTACTTATGTGCATCTTATTAATTATGATTCAAATCATGGTAAGTTTGCTAAAAAAGCATATGAGATTGATGGGAATATTAAAATAGAAGATAAAATTATTCATAAAACTTCTTTTAAAAAAATAGAAGAAATAAATTGGCATGATTTTAATGTTGATATAGTACTTGAATGTAGTGGTAAATTTAATAAGCATGATGAGGCTGTTAAACATATTCAAAAAAATGTGAGAAAAGTATTAGTATCAGCGCCATGCGATAATGCAGATATTACAGCGGTATATGGTGTTAATCATCATGAAATCTTAAATTCTCATCAAGTTATTTCAATTGGCTCATGTACTACAAATTGTTTAGCTCCTCTAGCGCAAATCTTAGATCAATCGGTTGGAATAGAAAGTGGTTTTGTTACTACAGTACATGCTTATACGAGTGATCAGAATATTTTGGATAACTCACATAAAGATTTAAGAAGAGCAAGAGCTTGTGCTACTTCTATGATTCCAACTTCAACTGGTGCAGCAAAATCAATTGGCTTAGTACTTAAAAATCTGGCTGGTAAGCTAGATGGCTCGGCAATACGAGTTCCAGTAAGTAATGTTTCATTAATTGATTTTTCTTTTATAGCTAAAACTGATACATCCATCTCTGCAATAAATGAATTATTTAAACTGGCCGCAGTAAATGATAAATATAGAGTTATTGATTATTTAGAAGAAAAATTAGTTTCAATAGACATCAATCATTCAAGCTTTAGTACAGTATTTGATCCATTTGAAACTAAAGTTATTGGTAATAAATTTGTTCGTGTTCTTGCTTGGTATGATAATGAATGGGCATTTGCAAATAGAATGCTAGATCTTACTAAATATATTGGTAGCTCATGCTAGAAAGTATTAAAGATACAAGAATTACTAATAGTAAAGTGTTAGTAAGAGTTGATTATAATGTACCAATAATTAATGGTATAATTAGTAATACTACTAGAATTGAGCAAACTTTTGCTACTATAAATTATCTTTTACAAAATAATAATACAGTTATTTTAGTTTCCCATTTTGGGCGTCCAAATGGTAAGGCAATAGAAGAAATGTCTTTAAAAATAGTAGCTCAATATTTAAGAGATAAATTTTCAAATTGTGAATTTATTACCACTCCTATTACGCTATCTCTTAAAGAAGAGCTTGATCATAAGCCTTTAGGCTCGCTAATATTACTTGAAAATATAAGGTTTTATAAAGAAGAAGAAGCTAATGATAGAGTTTTTGCGAAGCTTCTTAGCCAGTGTGGAGAATATTATGTGAATGATGCTTTTGCTTGTATTCATCGTAAACATGCTTCAATTGATAAAATAAAAGAGTTTTTACCTTCCTACAATGGATTGCTAATGGAAAAAGAAACAGCGGAGTTAACTACGTTTTTAAAGCATCCTATCAGACCTTACGCCGCTATTATTGGTGGTAGTAAAGTCTCTACAAAACTTTTATTACTTAATAATTTAGCTAAAAAAACTGATTATTTACTTATTGGTGGAGCTATGGCTAATAGTTTCTTAGAATTTAATGGTTATAATATTGGGAATTCTTTGGTTGAAAAAGATTCTTTCAAAGATTTAGAAGAGTTGTATAAAATTGCTAAAGAACATAATTGTAAAATAATAATTCCTCAAGATTTTATTTGTGCTACGAATATAAACTCAACTAGCAGCATAGTTAAAGAACTCGGTGATGAGATTAATTCTTATGCTATTTTTGATATAGGGCCTAAGACAGTAGAGCTTTTTAATGAGGTACTCAAAAAATGTACAACTATAGTTTGGAATGGTCCTGTTGGTGCCTTTGAATATGAGTTATTTAGCAATGGCACTATACATCTAGCAAAAATCTTAAGTAAGCTTTGCAAGCATCATGATATTATTGTAGTTGCTGGTGGTGGAGATACAATAGCATCTCTTGATATAGCTTTAGTTAAGCAAGATTTCTCATATGTGTCTACAGGTGGTGGAGCATTCTTATACTGGTTACAAACATCTGCTGTTTAATTTATTAGTTATTATAAATTCATTTGGATTTTAAGCATATCGTCGTAGCGTCTACTACTTTCCCCGAGGCGCAATTCTTAAAGCTAAAAGACTATATTATAAATTTAGATCAAAAGATGATGATAAAAAACAAAAAGGAAGTTTTTTAAAAAAACTTCCTTTTTTATTTATCAATCTAACTTAAATATTTCTAAGCAGATCTTTTTTTCCTAAGTTGCCAGAAAGGTACTTTACCAGCACTATTTTTTTTATTTAATGGACTAAAGCTAGACTTTTTCTTTGTTCCAGGATTGTTAGATGGTGGTTGTACAGCATCAGGATTAAGTAAAATTTGAATAGCTCTCCATTTAGCGCTATCTGCATTGCTTAAAAAACTTAAAGCATGGCCTTCAGCTCCAGCTCTTGCAGTTCTACCTATTCTATGGATATAATCTTCAGGGCATTGAGGTAAATCATAGTTAATTACATGCTCAATATGAGGAATATCTAAGCCTCTTGATGCAACATCTGTTGCAACTAAAATACGATATTTTTGTTTTCTAAAGCTTTCAACAACTTTATTTCTTCTAGTTTGGCGTAAATCACCATGTAAAGCTTCAGCATAAATGCTAGAATCTTTCAATTTTCTGGCCATATCATCAGCAGATCTTTTAGTTTTTACAAAAATAATTATTGAACCTGTTCTATCTGCAATTTCTTGCATTAATCTAGGGTATTTTTCAGAATCTGAAATTTTAATATGTGATTGTTTCAAATTTTGTGCAGGAGCTCTTGTAGAACCCACTGATATTCTAACTGGATCGTTAAGATATTTTGCTGCAAGTTTAGTTATTTCGTTTGGAAGAGTAGCTGAGAACATTAAAGTTTGTTTCACTTTTTTGATACGTCTCATAATTTCTTCAAGTTGGATACCAAAGCCCATGTCGAGCATTCTATCTACTTCATCTAAAACAACAAAATTTGTATTATCAAGTTTAAGAGTTTTTCTATCTAAATGGTCATTGATTCTACCAGGAGTACCAATTACAATTCTAGGGAAGGATTTAAGTTGCTTAAATTGCTTGCCCATTTCTTCACCACCAATAAGTAGTGCCATGTTAATATTTTTTTTGCCGATAAATTCTTTTACAGCTTTGTAAACTTGTGCTGCAAGTTCACGAGTAGGAAGCATTATTAGACCATGAACTTCAGAATCATTTAAGATTTTTGAAATTAATGGAATAGAATACGCTCCAGTCTTACCAGTTCCTGTTTGGGCAGTACCTAGAATATCTAAGCCTTGTAATGCAACTGGAATTGCTTCGCTTTGAATAGGAGTTGGTTCTTTAAAATTTAGAACTTCTAAATTTTTGATAACATCAAGGGATAAGCCCAAGTCTTTAAAACTTTTCATATTTTACCTAGTAATCACATTATTATTAATATATGAGATACTCACCGGAAATAATTCATCTGATTAGTAGGTAAAATCCAAGAGCTCTCAAAATACGGGTAGCTTTAGCTTAAGAGTTTATAAAACTCTTAAGTTATCAGCTGATTCTTTACCTTTATGAGAAACTAATTCATACTGAACTTGTTGACCTTCATCAAGGTGATCGATTCCTGCTTTAATTAAAGCAGAAATGTGAATGAACACATCTTTATTTCCACTAGCAGGTTGTATAAAGCCAAAACCTTTTGTTTTGTTAAACCACTTTACTGTACCATTTTCCATATAACATACCTTAAATTTTTTTATTATTATTGCAATAATGAAAATAATTATGCAATTTGGGTGAAATTAAAGTAGCCAGGGTTTTTTTGGAAATTTTTATTAATGAAACCAAAGATTCTTAGTCTAACTTAAAACTTACCTAAACGGCAAATAAACGCATTATCGCGGTTATTGTAATGCAATTTTTACATTTATACAAGTAGTTAAATACATTTATGCTTATATTTTAAATTTTTTTTTAATTTTTAATAGATATACCTTAATTAAGGTGCATTCTAAAATGTAGTTTATTCTTGACAAGAGTATGGTCTCTGCTAAATAATTCTAATTATTTTTGGATATATATAATGCGTAAAAAATTAGGTTTATTATCACTGCTTTTCTTAATGTCTTGTACTGAACAAAAGAAAACCGATACATTAGTATTTGCTACTTCTGCAGATTATCCTCCATTTGAGTTTAAAGATGATGGTCAAATTACAGGATTAGATATTGAACTTTCTCACGCGATTTCGCAAGAAATATCTAAAAAAATAGAATTTAAGGATATGCAGTTCAATACTTTATTTGAATCTCTAAAAAATGGTAGTGTAGATGCGGTAATAGCTACTATTGTTGCTACCGAAGAAAGAGCTAAATTATTTGATTTTTCTGATGTTTACTATAAAGAGACGTTAGCTCTTATTACTAAGACTAATGATCAATATAATGAAGAAAAACTTAAAGGTCAGAAAATAGCCTATCAACTAGGTGCTATGAATATAGAAAACTGGATAAAGCAAAATATTAAAGAAGCTGAATTAATAGCTATAAATCATGCTAATCAAGCAATTGAATCATTAAAAGCAGGGCATGTATCTGCAGTTGTAGTAGATGGCGCTCAAGCTCAATCATTTATTACTAATAATAGTGGTTTAGAATATAAAATTATACCTTCTGAGAATCCTGGATATGTAATTGCCACTAAAAAAGGTTCTGCTTTAAAAGAAGAAATAAATACAGCGTTAGCTAAACTAAAGGCAAATGGTAAATTAGAAGAAATAATTACTAAATGGATGAAAGGCTAATTTATGCATGAGGTACTGGGCGACTTCTTATATATAGGCACAGGTTTGCTTGTTACAGCACAATTAGTAATAAGTTCTATTCTAATAGGTTTAGTTTTAGGTACTATCATAGCAGTACTTAGATATAATAGAGTGTTATTGCCAGTGGTGAATTCCTGGGTGTCTATTATAAGAGGTACCCCGATAGTTTTGCAGTTAAGCTTGGTATATTTTTCATTCCCACAATTATTTAATATTCAACTCACTGCTATTAGCGCAGGTATTCTTACTTTTAGTTTAAATAGCTCAGCATATGTAGCTGAAATTTTTAGAGCAGGAATTAGCACTATCCCTAAGGGGCAGTTTGAAGTTGCTAAAGCCCTTGAGATAAAGCCATATTTTATGTGGAGAGATTTAATCTTACCTCAAGTTTTTAGAAATACCCTACCTTCTTTAATAAATGAAGTAATAGCTCTTTTAAAAGAAACAGCAATTATAGGTATGATTAGTATTGCTGATATTTCACGAACTGCACAATTGCTAGCCGCCGAGAGATTTACTTATTTTGGCCCGTTATTAATAGCTGGTGCTTATTATTACACTCTGGTAATTATTATAGAATATATTGGTAGAGTAATAGAGAAAAGAATAAATTATGCTTGAAATTATTAATCTATCTAAAGAATTCGAAGATAAAAAAATACTTGATAATATTTCTTTAAATGTAGAAAATCATGAAATAATTGGACTTGCTGGTGGTTCTGGCACCGGGAAATCAACGTTATTAAGAATAATCCAAAAACTTGATTCTTTTAATTCAGGTACGATGAAAGTAAATGGCAGAGTTGGATTTATGTTCCAAGATTTTCAGCTTTTTCCACATCTAACAGTTTTTGAAAATATAATTTATGCTCCAAAAACTAATAAAGTAACATTTGATTTTGTAAAAAAAGCT
The DNA here is from genome assembly GCA_002422875.1 of Rickettsiales bacterium UBA6177. Lineage (GTDB taxonomy): Bacteria > Pseudomonadota > Alphaproteobacteria > Rickettsiales > UBA6177 > UBA6177. The sequence goes on from DITT01000034.1 coordinate 52,744, forward strand.
GATGATTTATTAAACAAATTAGGACTTATTGATTATAAACTAGTTATGCCTAAAAATCTGTCTGGCGGACAAAAACAACGTTTGGCATTAGCTCGTGCATTGATTATGAAACCTGATTTGCTATTATGTGACGAGCCAACTTCTGGGCTTGATGTTGCAACTATTAATGAAGTAGTAGACCTACTTAAAGAAGTGTCATTAACAGGAGTAACAATGATAATTGCTTCGCATGATTTAGATTTTCTAACTAAGATTGCAACTCGAGTTATTGTTCTGAAGGGTGGTCAAATAAAATTTGATCAAGAACTAGCATCGCTACAAGATCCAATCGTACAACTAAAAAAACTATATTAAGAGCAAATCTCAACTTAATCTTCTATATCAAATCTAGCATAAGTTAATATTTTATAGCTTATAATCTTTTAAAGAATCGCTCTATTTTAAAAGAAGTAAGCCACTTAGGTAAATTTAATAAAGATTCTTTATTTGAAAATAATAAAATTTCTGGTTTACCTATTAAATATTTCTCGTCAACATATCCAACTGGGCCACTGCTAAGCCTGCTGTCTAGGGAGTTGTCACGATTGTCTCCCATAAAAAAATAATGATTTTCTGGTACTTTAAACTCAGAAGTATTATCAAATTGAGAATCATTGCTCTCATTGTATATTTTATATGAAGCACCATCGCTATTTGTTTCTAAAAAAGTTTGAACTCTAATGCCGCTGGTATTTATTTCGTTACCAAGAAATTCTTTTTTTAGTTTTTCACCATTAACATATAAATCACCATTAATCACCCTAATGGTATCGTTTTGAGTGCCGACAATTCTTTTTATATAAAAGATATTAGGGTTTTTTGGAGTTCTGAAAACAAAAACATCACCACGTTGTGGTTTTTTAAGGCTTAATATCTTTTGTTCATTAATACCAATGTTATAAGGAAATGAATATCTATTAAAACCATATTTAAATTTAGAAACAAAGAAATAATCTCCCTCAATATAGTTTGGCTCCATTGAAGGGCTAGGAATGCTAAAAGGTTCGCATATAAGTGAGCGAATTAAAATTGCCATCACTATTGCTATTGAAAAGGATTTAAAAAATTCTTTTGTTTCTGGATTAGTTTTTAATTTGTTGAAAATGTCTGTCATAGGCTTATTAAAGATTCTCCTTGCATTTCTATAGGGATTTTAAGATTAAGTATAGTGAGTATAGTTGGTGCGATATCTCTTAAGCTACCGTTTTTAAGTTCTGTATTATCAAGATTATATTCATTATCAATAATTACAAGAGGTACGGGATTGCTTGTATGCGATGTGCAAACTTTACCATCTGATCTCATATTTTCACAATTGCCATGATCAGCAGTAATAATAACTGTAATATTATGATTAAGCGCAGTATTGATAATTTTACTTAATTCAACATCAATACATTCTATAGCAGCAATAGTCGCGCTAAAATTACCAGTATGGCCAAGCATATCAGGAGCTGAGAAATTAGCCAAGATAAACTTATATTCAAGGCTTTGTATAGCCTCAATAATTTCACTAGCTACTTCTCTTGTACGCATTTCGGGGTGATCTGCAAAAGCTTTAGTTTTTATTGAGGGAATAAGACATCGTTCTTCGCCTGGATAAGGTGCTTCTTTGCCGCCATTAAAAAAATAAGTTACATGAGCAAATTTTTCTGTTTCCGCTATTCTTTTTTGTTTGTAGTGAAAGTTAGCAAAAACTTCGCCTAAATTATTATTAACATGCTGTTTTTTAATTAATGAAATAAAGCTTTTTGCAAGGTCTGTTGCATATTCTGTCATCATTACTTTACCGCTTAAGGTAATATTTGGATTAATTATGTGTGAATGAGTTTGATCATTAGTAAAAATAGAGCAAAGCTGGATTATTCTATCAGCTCTAAAATTAGTAAAAATTATGCTATCGCCATTACTAATACCTGCATATTTATTACTAATAGCTGGCATGATAAACTCATCAAATATATTTTTTTGATAATTTTCAGCTATATATTTTTTAAAATCATTGGTTTTATGAGAGCATTGCTTATTGTATATTGCTTCAAAATAAGTGTATGTTCTTTCCCAATTATTATCTCGGTCCATTGCATAAAATCTTCCTGAAACACTAGAGATTTCTATATTGGAATAAGGTTTTATTTGATTTTGTAAATATTCTAAAAAATTATAAGCAGAAGCTTGTGCCGCATCTCTTCCATCTAAAAAAAGATGTAAGCTAACTTTGATATTAAGTGTGCTTATAAATTTAGCAAAATATATTAAATGATCGATATGGCCGTGCACTCCGCCATCTGAAAGCATACCAAATAAATGGCAAATTCCATTGTTATTTTTTGTTAAAGTTAAAATTTTATTTAAATCTAAATCTTGTTCAAAGGTTTTATTAAGTATAGCAAGATTAATATTTTGTAGTGATTGATTAATCGTGCGCCCAGCACCAATAGTCAGGTGACCTACTTCCGAGTTGCCCATTTGATTAGCTGGCAGACCAACATCTTCACCAGATGCACTTAATAAACTATTAGGGTATTTTTTAAGTAAAGAGTCCCAGGTAGGTGTGGATGCTTTTGTGATGGCATTGCCACTATGATCTTCGGTTACGCCCCAGCCATCAAGAACGCAAAGTAAAGCTTGCTTTTCTTTGTTACTCATATGATTTTTAAGTTTTATTTCTCCATAATATCTGTAATAAAGTATATTCGAAAGTACCGCAAGTTATAATTTATTATATATATGAATTCATTATTATTCAGAAAGTTTTTTACCTGTAATAATGTAACTAATTAAACTTACTAATTTTGTAGTATAATCACCGAGTCTTTCGAGATTTTTTGCAGCAAAAAGAACTTTAACCAGCGATTCTGTAATATTAACGTTATTTTTAAGCTGTTCCTTTAAGCTATTTATAAGTGTGGAGTAAATACTATCAATCTCATTATCTTGTAAAAACACTACATTGGCTAATTGATAATCGCTATTTTGATATGAAGTAATTGTTTTTTCAAGCATTTCTAGGTTGATGGCAAAGATATTCTCAATCATTACTTGTGATTCTTCATTGATATAATTTCCTGAGTTTTGACCTCGCGATGCAATGTTCTTTAAGATATCGCCCATTCTTTCAAGGATAACTGCCATTTTAAGAGCAGCAAGCGATTTTCTTAAATCAATAGCCATTGGCTGCCTGAGGGCTAGGATTGAA
>DITT01000025.1 GCA_002422875.1 Rickettsiales bacterium UBA6177
ACGCTCTGCCAATTGAGCTATGGCCCCATGCTTTTTTAGTGAGTTCAGTTTTGTTTCGTATGCCGTTAATCTTCATTTAGCTAGGCCGGTACACATGTTTCTTAGCACGATTCTAAAATTTAAATTCACTATATTCTTTGCTTTAATTCTATCCTAATAATCTTAAACTAGAGTTCAGCATATTACAAAATTCTAATATAAATAAAAACAAATATTTTAGATCATTTTATGACTTACTAATAATATCTTCGAATGCTTCTTCCCAAGAGCCGGTAGTTGCTGCTTTACTATATTCAGTCACTCTATTTTCAAAAAAATTTGTATGTTCTACACCATTCAAAATTTCATCAAGCCAAGGAAGGGGGTTTGACTCGACCATATAAATTTCTTTTAAGCCAAGCTGCATCAAGCGTCTATCAGCAATATATCTAATATATTGTTTTACTTCGCGAGCTTTTAAACCTTCAATATCACCTACTTCAAAAGCAAGATCAATAAATGCATCTTCAAAATGGATAATCGTAGTGCATGCTTCATACAAATTACCTCTTAGATCTTCATCCCATACTTCTGGGTTTTCTTGAATAAAAGTTCTAAATAATTTGATGATTGATTGTGTGTGCAATGTTTCATCTCTTACAGACCAAGTAACGATTTGCCCCATTCCTTTCATTTTATTAAATCTTGGAAAATTAAGTAAAATTGCAAAAGAAGCAAATAATTGTAACCCTTCAGTAAAAGCACCAAATACTGCAAGTGTAGTAGCAATATCTTTTTTGGTACTAACACCAAATTTTTGCATATAATCATATTTATCTTTCATCTCTTTATATTTCATGAAAGCTTGATATTCAACTTCTGGAATGCCAATTGTATCTAAAAGGTGTGAATATGCGGCTATATGTATAGTTTCCATATTTGAAAAGGCTGCAAGCATCATTTGCACTTCCACAGGTTGGAATACTCGTGAGTAATGCTTCATATAACAATTATTTACTTCAATATCTGCTTGGGTAAAAAATCTAAATATTTGAGTTAGAAGATGTTTTTCTCCAGGAGTAAGTTTTTTCTTCCAATCTTGAACATCATCAGCCATGGTTACTTCTTCGGGTAGCCAGTGTAATTGCTGTTGTAATTGCCATGCTTCAAATGCCCATGGGTAATGAAACGGCTTGTAGATTGGTTTTGAATCAAGTAATGACATTTTCAGTTCCTTATTTTAAAATATTTTTGCTAACTATATAGTTTATTCATTTAGCTAAATCATTGACAAGCTAAGCATTCTTCGTATTTATTATCTTCATATTCTGATTTTCTACTTGGTAGGCTATCACCTATTGTATTAAATTCAATTTGTTGTGATACAATTTTATGTGATACTTTATCAGCTCTTTGAATAGATACAGATCTGCAGTAATAAAGTGACTTCATGCCTTTTTTCCAGGCATCAAAATGTAATTTATGAAGATCTCTTTTACTGATATTTCCTTTCACAAATAAATTGACAGATTGTGCTTGATCAATAAATTTAGTTCGATCAGCTGCCAACTCTATTACCCATCTTTGATCTATTTCTTGAGCTGTTTTGAAAACATCTTTCTCTTCTAAGCTTAAAAACTCTAATTGTTGTACAGATCCTTCATGAGTGGAAATAGAACTCCAAATTTGGTCATTATCCATTTCTTTAGCAGTAAGTAGTTCTTTTAAATGCTTATTTCTTACTGTAAAAGAACCTGAAAGAGTTTTCTGTGTAAAACTATTTGCTGCATATGGTTCTATACCAGGTGAAGAATTGCCACAAATTACTGAAATTGAAGCAGTAGGTGCAATAGCAGTTTTATTACTAAATCTTTCCATAATACCACATTCTGCAGCATCAGGGCATGGGCCTTTTTCTTCAGCTAGTTTTTTAGAAGCTAAATTTACTTGCTTACTAATATATTCAAAAATTTGTTTATTCCAAACTTTTGACATTACAGATTCAAAAGGGATCATATTTTTTTGTAAGAAAGAATGGAAGCCCATTACGCCTAAACCTACACTACGTTCGCGTTCAGCCGCATATCTAGCACTTGCCATACTATCTGGTGCCTTTTCTATATAGTCTTGTAAAACATTATCTAAAAAGCGCATTATATCTTCTATAAATTGTGAATCATTTTTCCATTCTTCATAAGTTTCCAGATTCAAAGACGATAAACAACATACTGCTGTTCTATCATTGCCTAAATGATCTTTGCCTGTAGGTAAAGTTATTTCACTACATAAATTAGACATTTTAACATTCAAGCCTAATTTTTTATGATGTAGTGGTATATTTTCATTTACCCTATCAATAAATATTATATATGGTTCACCTGTCTCAATGCGGGCAAGTAATAGTTTTATCCATAACTCCCTCGCTTTTATTATACTAATAACTTCTTTAGTTCTAGGGCTCTTAAGTTCCCAATCAAGATCTTGCTCTACTGCGTGCATAAAAGCATCTGTAATTACCACTCCATGGTGGATATTTAGAGCTTTGCGGTTAGGATCACCACCTGTTGGGCGTCTTAGATCAATAAATTCTTCTATTTCCGGGTGATCAATTTGCAAATACATTGCTGAGCTACCACGCCTTAAGCTACCTTGCGAGATTGCAAGAGTCATTGAATCTTGCACGCAGATAAAAGGAATTATCCCTGAAGTTTTACCATTATATTTAACTTTTTCACCAATAGAACGAATATTGCCCCAATAAGTACCTATGCCGCCACCACGTGAGGCAAGCCATACATTCTCATTCCATTTGTTTACAATACCATCTAAAGAATCTTCTATCTCATTTAAATAGCAAGAAATAGGTAAGCCTCTATCGCTACCACCGTTACTAAGAACTGGCGTAGATGGCATAAACCATAATTTACCAATATAATCATATAAACGTTGAGAATGTTCTTTATTATCACCATAATATGTTGCAACTCTAATAAAAAGATCTTGAAAGGTTTCACCATCAAGTAAATATCTATCAGCTAGGACTGCTTTACCAAAATCAGTTAAATGTTTATTATATTCATCATTTTTTGTTACTAAATAATCAGTTGAGCCAGTCTTCCAACTTTTTTTTGCATTTCTATATTCTGTACCCGGCATTGTTTCCTCTTTTACGCTTCTTGCGTTTTTAATTATATATATTAAAAATTTACTGTCTATAAAAATAACATATATTGTATATAATACTACACTTCAATACAATATATAGTATTAAGTTGCAGATTGTAAGGTGTTTTGCAATTTATTGAATTTGTTATGGTAATATCATTATTTATCATTTTATAGGGTTTAAAACTAAGCTTTAATATGACTTTTATCAATCATATGGCTAAAACGTGCTAAAGAATTCTTTTTAAAAAATGGTAAGGTTTTTGTTTAATTTGATATAAGTATTGTGGTATTAATCAATAATATATTGCTGCTAACCTTGCAGCTCTTAATATTCTAATTAAGTATGTAGTTCATGGAAGAAAGAAAAAAAACACCAGAAGTTAAAATTGGTAATAAATTTATTGGCGGCAGTCATCCAGTACTCATTCAGTCGATGACTAATACAAGTACTGCAGATGCTGACAAAACAGCTAATCAAATAATGGCTTTAGCAGATGCTGGGTCAGAAATTGTAAGAATTACTGTAAATGATGAAAAAGCTGCAAATGCTGTACCCATAATTAAAGAAATTTTACTAAAAAATAATTACACTACACCACTCGTTGGTTGTTTTCATTATAATGGTCACCAGCTACTTAAAAATTGTAAGGATTTAGCACTAGCGCTTGATAAATACCGTATAAATCCTGGTAATGTTGGTTTTGGAAATAAAAAAGACCGTCAATTTGAAGAAATTATTGAACAAGCTATTACTCATAATAAACCTGTAAGAATTGGTGTAAATTGGGGCAGTCTAGATAAAGATCTGGCGACAAAATTAATGGATGACAACTCTAAACTTATTATTCCAAAGACTGCAAAAGAAGTTCTAAAAGATGCTCTTGTGATGTCAGCAATTTCTAGTGCAAATCATGCAGAAAAGATTGGCTTAAGCCGAAATAAAATTGTTGTATCTTGCAAAGTAAGTAATGTAACTGACTTAGTCGAAGTTTATCAAATGCTGAGCCAAAATTGTAACTACGCTCTCCATTTAGGCTTAACAGAAGCAGGACTTGGTTTAAAAGCAACAGTTGCAACTACGGCAGCGCTTTCAATTTTGTTATCACAAGGTATAGGTGACACGATCAGAGCATCTATTACCCCTAAAATTAGTGAAAGCAGAACTAATGAAGTAGAATTATGCAAAGAAATCTTGCAAGCTATTGGTTTTAAAAACTACGCACCTCAAATCACTTCATGTCCAGGATGCGGTAGAACTACAAGCAGCATTTTTCAAGATTTAGCTGAGAAAGTACAAAATTATATACAAGATATGATGCCAATCTGGCAAAAAAACTATCCTAAGGTAGTAAATATGAAAGTTGCAGTAATGGGCTGTATCGTTAATGGCCCTGGAGAGAGCAAACACGCAAATATTGGCATTAGTCTACCTGGAGATGGTGAACAGCCAATTATGCCAGTGTTTATAGATGGTAATAAAAAACATACTTTACGAGGTGATAATATTTTTGTAGAGTTTACACAGATAGTAAATAAATATGTAGAAGACAATTATTAATCTATTAAATACTTAAGCTAGAGAGCTTTTTTATAGCTCTCTAATTTAAACAACTATTTTAAAGTTATGAATTTTTAGTTTAATCCACATAAATCATAACCTTTCCTGCTTGATCTTGATGTGAAATATAATGATTGACATTAGGATCAATAAAATCATCAATCTTTGCTATAATATAATCGATTGTAGAGTTGATATTTTGGTCACCAAACTGATGTAGTTTTTCTACTGCTCTATCAACAACAAATGATAAACCGCTTGTTTTCTCAATATATTGATTTTCAACAATTAATTTAGTAAAATCTAGCAAATAGTCCCATCCTTGATTTGCATAAGATTTGGTAGATTCAATAATATTATATGTATAAGAGGCTGATAGGAATTTTGCAATAGCCCATTTATATCCCGCAAGTTGTTCTACATCTGCAATTCTTATATTAAGATTAGTATTATTGAAGTTTGTGTAGCTAGACATAATTTTCTCCCATTTATAGTTTACTGTAGTAAGTTAAGTAGTATTTTATACTCTGTTACTTTTCTTGTAAGTTACTCTTTTTATAGCTTACATTTATTGTGCATAGTGCAAAATTCAACCTAATTCACTATATCTTAGTATATCAGGTTAATAATTAATATTCTCTTAATAATAATTAAAATATTAACTATTTTAATTGGAGATTTTAAGTGAATTATCAATAAAATTTGCTAATAGTTGATTTTAGTTAAGTAAGTAATAATATTTGTTGATATATTAAGAAAATGTGTATATATTGAAAATTATAATTGTAGAGATTAGAAATTTTGATATTTAATAATATTAAGAGATTATAATGCAGGAAGAATATAGAATCACAAGTAGTTGTTCTGGAGAGTTTTTTGTTGATTTACCTTTCGCGCTTAATTTCACGATAACAAATTCAAACAGTATATCTTTGCAACCAGTACCGTTGCAAGATATTGTTGATATACCAATAAGCACTATCCCTAAAACCCTTGCTGAAGCAGCTAAAACAGCCGGATATATTGGAAGTATAGCGTCAATCTCTACAGCTAATATAGTACAAGCTAATCGTATTAGCGCTATTTCTAAATTACTCACATGTGATTCTGAATCTAAATTTTATGCTGAGCCATTAGATTGGAATATTAGCCCTACACAGCTTGCAGTAGGAGATGGATTACTAAAATATATTAATGGTGGTGCCATTGGTAATATGTTGATATTTGGAGGGGTGTTTGCTATCCATGCGTCAATTGCTAAATATTTTAGCTCAGCAACAAGTATCTTTCCAAGTTGGCTAATATTAGGAGATTTATTTTTTACTGCTCCAAATTTGCAAATATCTACAACTATGGTAAGATTTGGTAATATTGCTGAAAAAGTAGGTGGCGGAATATTATTACTTGCGCAAGCTAGTAAATTAGCATTTTTAACAAAATTTTTATGGAAAGATTTCGCAGCAGAAATAAAATCAGTTGAGATTACATCATCAAATCATGAAAAAAGTCTAATCAGTAAAGAGTGGCATTCTCTACCATCAAATCCAGATTTTGTACCAAAATATAGGTATTTATTTCAAGACTATAAGCAAAAATCCTATGGATTTATGGTGCCAGAACAGATTATGACAATGACAACTGGGGTATTAGGTGCTTTCCAGGATGAGATAGATTGCGGGATTGCTCTTTATATGTCGACTGTTATTCATGGTGTTTATGCTGGTAGTATAATATTTATGCGTCCACATTTAAATGGCTTTGATAAGGTGTTTTATGGTAGTATTGCTGTGGCTGAATTTACATCATTATTTCTGGGCTCTATTCAAAAAGCTTTCCCATCTTTAAGAAATAATACTGTCCTAAAAACTACGGCAGAAGTAATACCTGTTGCTTTACAATTTATTACTGCAGCAAAAAGTATTTATGATATAGTTAAAGAAGCAAAGAACTTTTACAAGGCTTATCAAAGTACACATAAAAATCATGTTTTGTCTGATGATTCAAATGATGAAATATCACAGAAGTTGGTAGAGTTTTCTATTGATACAGAAGGGGTAAATGATCTTACTTTAGAGAAAGAAAGTTTATCTAGTAGTTATGATCATGTTTTACCTAAAAATCCTTTACCAGAAACATCTTTGCCTAATTTAGATATAGTTCTTGCAAATGATGATTTCTCTCAGAATTCTGGTTCTACATCAATAAATTTAGAATACACTCATGCTGAGTTAAAGATAGAAGAAAACAGGAATCCCTTCAGTCAGTTGCTAGAACAAGTACCAGATTCACCAGAACAGTCGCTATTAGAAAATTTTAGAGTTAATGGTGAAATTGTTGAATTTGAAGAAATTTGATATAAATAAAGGATAGATATTATGTTATTAGGAGAAATTATAGCACTTACTAGCCTTTTAGCTTATTATGGTGCTGAAGCTGCGTTTACATTACAAGATAATTTCGAATCACTAGATGAAGACTTTAGTGACTTATCTGCTGATTTAAGTACTGACAAATGCTCGACAATTAATGCGACATACACAAGTCTATCTAAATTAATAGCATTAATATTTCCAATTATACAGGAGCAAGAGGGATTTAAAATACCTTTTGGGGTTAATTGCTCAGTTTATTTTAACACTGAGATCAGAGAGATTTATTGTAGTACGCAATTTGATAATGTCCAAAGCTTGTCATATGAAGGAGAGGTTGGATTACCTGAAGTTGAAAATCAGTTTATTTCTCGAGATAATATTTTAATAACAAATATAGTTGTAGGGCTCGTGCCAAAAGAACATCCACATATATTATATTGGATGTATCCAAGAACTACTGCTACTATTACCGAAAGTATTAAGCAGTCTATATCTATCTCTAATGACTTAACTGATAGTGATATAAAATCATCAACACAAACGTCTAATCAAACTGCAACAAGTAGCAAGCCTGTTTCGCATTCAGATAGTGTACAAGCAACGAATTCTATATCTAAATCTATCGATGCTACGTTTTCAACAAGTGATGAAGAGTCACTAACGCAAACGTCTAGTCAAACTGTAACAAATACTGCATCAATATCTGATGTAAATAGTCAAAGCAGCTCAATTTCAAACATGAATAGTCAAACTACTACTAAAAGCTGTTCACTTATTTCATTTGTTAATGTTACTAAGTGGTCAATATCATCTTATATGGATGCAACAAATCAACCAGAACGATATATTATTGATGATTGCAACCATGTAGTCCAGGATAAACTAACAGGACTAATTTGGGAACAAAATCCATCTACTACTCAAACAAGTTGGAGCTTATCAGGAGGAACAGGATCTGCACAAGAATATTGTCAAAATTTGCGTAAAGGTGGTTATAATGATTGGCGCTTGCCAGCACCACTCGAGCTACAGTCTTTAGTAGATTATACAGTTAATTACAATGGGCCAACTATTAATACCACGGTATTTACTGGGATATCAACAAGTTACTATTATACTTCCTTACCTATCGCTGGCAGTAGTACTATTCCATGGTATGTAAGTTTTGGAAGTGTTGCTTGTAAAGGAGGTCTTATTTATACTAAATCTCCAGGATGGGTCAGTTGTGCTCCTTTGGACGGATATTCTTGGTGTGTACGTGGTTCAAACAGTGCTGAATCTATTCGCTATACAGATGAAAATGGGGCTATCCTGACAGGTGGGAGCACTCAAGTAAAAGATCAACAAACTGGATTAATATGGCAAAGAGATCAAGCACCTTCAACATATAGTTGGAGTAATGCTAAAAGTTATTGCAGTTCTCTTACTCTTGGAGGGCAAAGCTGGCATTTGCCAACAATCAAAGAGCTAGCAACTTTGGTAGATTATACTATAGCTTCTCCTGGACCTACAATTAATATATCAGCCTTTCCTGGTACTATAGTAAATACTTTTTTGGCATCAAGTGTCGTTGCTGGTTTCTCCCCTTCTACTTGGAGTATCAATTTTGCTGATGGTAGGGTGCGTAATGACAATAATACAGCTCAAGTCCGCTGTGTGCGCTACTAATATTAATAATTTTAAAAAGATTTAATATCTAATCTTTTTGGGTTTTTCAAATCAAAAAGATAAGCTATTTTAGTTAAAAAAGTATTATTATTTTCTTCTTCTTCGAAAGGTATTGCTGATGTTAGTTCATTAATTTTTAATTTAAATTGTTCATCAATGATTTTGTCATTAAAGAAAATTGCTTTTTCATATCCAATTGAATCAATAAAACTCTTAGGCTCTAAGTTTAAAGAATTTGTAAAATTACAACCATTTATCATAGCTCCTTCGAAAATTACATTCAACATATTGCAATTTTTAAAACTTACACCGCTTAAGTCTAAAAACCCTAAATTTAAGAAGATTTTACAATCAATACCCATTTTAGGATGTCTATATATTTTAGGAGCCAGGTTTGCATAATCAAGAATTAGATTAGGATAGATTACTTTTCTATCTCTTATATAAGGAATAAAATATTCAATTCCTGCTCGGTCAAGCATTACAGATGAAATATCACAATGTGAAAAATCAAATATCTCAAAATCTTGAGAATTAATACCTCTAAAATCAGCACCTGTAAAATTATACTCTGTAATATCAACTAAACTTGAAGTATAAATAGAATCTTTGCTACCTTTAATGCTTTCATAATATTCTTTGATCATTCCATCTAGAAAATATCTATCTAGATACGCTGTAACTTCAGATTTACTTTGTTCTTTTTGTTTGATTTCATTTAAGATATCATCTATATCAAAGCTCATTTTAAAACACCTAAATACTATATTTGGAACATAGCTTAAATAATAAATATTAAAAAATAGTTATTAAAGCATAATACTACTCAAAGAGTAGCAGAAACTACTCCTTAAGTAGTTGTATTAAAATTTAATACTTAATCTTATAACTCGTCTGCAAGATAAGATGAATTATCACCTGAAAGAGTAATATTATCATTTACCTCTATAACATTAGCAACTTCTTCTGTAACTTCAGCAGTCAGTTTTGCAGTTTCAACTTCAGTTGTTTCTACAGCAGCAACAATAGCCTCAGCAACTTCAGTAGTCAGTTTTGCAGCTTCAACTGTTTCTACAGCAGCAACAATAACTTGCGCCACTTCTTCTGTAACTTCAGCTGTTTCTACAGCAGCA
>DITT01000031.1 GCA_002422875.1 Rickettsiales bacterium UBA6177
ATGCTTGCATATATCTCTAAAAAAAATTAAATTATTATTAATAATTTATATTGTATTTGATTAAAGCACAAGTTATATTGATTAATTTTCGTAAAGACTTAAAACTTGTTATGTTTGATAAGAACTCAAATTTATTTCAAAATGATCGAGCCCAAGTTTTGTAAGCATTCTTCCTCTAGGCGTGCGTTGCAAAACACCAACTTGGATTAAATATGGCTCTACCGTCTCTTCAATTGTATCACGCTGCTCTGAAAGACCTGCACAAATTGTTTCAATCCCTACTGGACCACCATTATAATATTTTATAACAAACTCAATATATCGACGATCATTACCATCTAGCCCTAGTGAATCAACTTCAAGCCTATTTAAAGAAATTTTTGCATTTTGTGAATTTATTATACTCTCTCCCGAAACAATTACAAAATCTCGCACTCTATTAAGCAAGCGCAGTGCTATTCTGGGAGTGCCTCGTGACCTTTGCGCTATTTCACGAGTTCCACTATCTTCAATTGCAATTCCAATTATTTTTGCGGCTCTTTTTATAACTCTTTGAAGATCTTCAACATTATAAAAATTTAGCCTAATAGGTATACCAAACCTATCTCTTAATGGGGCTGATAATAAACCAATTCTAGTAGTTGCCCCTATTAAAGTAAATGTCGGTAATTCTATTTTAACCGTGCGTGCTGCTGGGCCTTCACCAATAATTATATCTATTTGATAATCTTCCATCGCGGAATATAAAATTTCTTCAACAGATGTATTTAATCTGTGAATTTCATCAATAAATAATATATCATTTTTTTCTAGATTAGTTAAAATCGCAGCTAAGTCACCAGCCTTTGTTATAATTGGCCCAGATGTTGAACGGAAATTTACACGCATCTCTTTAGCTATGACTTGAGCTAGAGTAGTTTTGCCAAGCCCTGGTGGTCCATAAAATATTACATGATCTAAAGGCTCATTACGCTCTTTAGCTGATTTTATAAATACTTCTAAATTTTCAGTAGCTTGGTTTTGCCCTACAAACTCATTTAAAAAGTTAGGTCTTAAAATAAATGAGTCTTCTTCTGTTTCAAGCTTATCCGAGCTTATTATACGATCATTCATTGCTTAGAAAGCTCCTTCAGGGTGCTTTTAATTAGTTCACTAAGAGAGATACTTAAATCCTCCCCATAAATTTTATAACAAACCCGATAACAATCTTTATTATTATAGCCTAAGGAGTTAAGCGCTAAAATAGCATCATTAAATACTGAATCTTTTGATAAATCATTAGCACTAGTGCCATCTATCTCATGTGGCTGTGCTAAAATAGCTTTGTTATCTTTAAGCTCTGTAACTATCCTTTCTGCTATTTTTTTACCTACACCAGAGATGTTTTGAAACATTTTTATATCACGAGCTAAAATAGCATTTAACAAATCATTTGGCGCTAAGTGAGATAACACCACTAGTCCCATGCGTGGGCCAATTCCTTTGACTGAAATTAAACGATGGAACCAATTTTTTTCTTCATCATTTAAAAAACCATATAAACTAATATCATCCTCACGAACTTGCATATAGATTTTAAGGCTAACTTCTGTACCGATTGTTGGCATTTTACTAATAGTAGCCGTTGAAACAAGTACCAGATATCCAACACCGCCAACATCAATCATTATATGATCTCTTAATACCTCTTCTAACTTGCCTCGTAACTTACCAATCATTAATTTACTTTAAAAATTTGAACAATATAATATTATATGAACCTCTGTGTTAATTCAAGGTAAGAGATGATTTTAATAATAAATGGCCCTAACTTAAACCTCCTTGGACAAAGAGAGCCTAAAATATATGGATTACAAACCTATCAAACTTTAATTGATAGCTGTATTCATGCAGCAAATAGTTTAGGAACAAAGGTAGAAATAAAACAATCAAATCATGAAGGTGATATAATTGATTTTATTCAAGAAGCAAATAACTACGCTAAAGGATTAATCATTAATCCAGCTGGTTATAGCCATACTTCAATTGCAATTCTTGATGCTATGAAATTTCTCACTATTCCAATTATTGAAGTACATTTAACTGATATAAAAAAAAGAGAAGATTTTAGACAAAAATCTCTAACTGCTCTTGCAGCACAAGAAGTAATTATGGGTAAAGGGATAGCCGGCTATATTGAAGCTCTGGCAAAAATTACAGATTACATCAATAGCGAGTTATGTTGAGAATTAACTAGGTAATTTTAGCTTAGCAAAGATTAACGACGTATTAAACCAGTGCTGATTTACTAAACAAATGACTAGTGCTTGATTTAATTCAAGCACTAGTTTTACTAATTTAATAATGTTTCCTAAAGTCTATTATTTATTATTTTTTTCTTTTTTTACTTCACAAAAACTTTCTTGCATTTCTTTATAGGCATCCTTAGCTACATCTTTAGCAGAATCTGTAGCTCTCAAACTAGCTTCACTCATCATTTTTAGCATTTCTTGCATATTAGTAATACTATTGTGAATGCTATTCTTAATATAATCCACATGCAAATTAATACTTGCATCAGTTTTATGAGCTGTACAAATATCTTTATATTCAGTCATGCTTTCTAAGACTTGTTTTTCTAAATTCTTCCATTTTTTTACAATATCATCTTGATAGGTTTTAGAAGTTTCAAGAGCCATTTTTTGCATTTTTTCAAGATTTTGACTCATTAGATTTGCATATTCTTTAAAGAATGATAAAGGTTCTCCACCATCAGCCGAAGATTTAATAGAACTATCCATCATTTCAGTATACGACTTCATCATTTTTTGCTGTAACTCTAAAAAACCTTGATTAAAACTAGCTGCCGTTGGATTAGTCATTTTTTTTAATTCATTAAAACTTTCTGTCCAAAAATCCCACATTTTAGCTCCTTCAGCGTTTTTAGCCCAATTATTCATTGGATTCATCATATTAAAGTAATTTTCAAAATTATTCATCTTCCCTCTCCCATATGTTTTTTTTTACCTGATTCAAAGCATAGCATAACGAATGACGCGCTGCAATATATTTAATTAAATTTGGAAATCAAGGAACGTAAGGGATACATTAGAAAATCTAACAAAAAAGGGAAAAAAGCAGATGCTTTCTTCCCTTTTGCTCTCGTAAAAGTAATATAAAAGTGACTAGAAGCCGCCCATACCACCCACACCACCCATGCCGCCCATGTCTGGCATGCCTTTAGATGAAGCAGGTTCTGGCTTATCAACAATTAAAGTTTCAGTTGTAATAACTAAACTTGCAATAGATGCTGCATCTTGCAAGCATAATCTTACTACTTTAGTAGGATCAACGATTCCAGCTTGTAACATATTTACATACTCTAAATTTTGAGCATCAAAACCTAGATTAGTATCGCTGCCTTCAAGTAATTTACCAACTACTACCGCACCATCGATTCCTGCATTTTCACAGATTTTTCTAATTGGTGCTTGAAGTGCTTTTTTAATAATATTTACACCAGCAGCTTGATCATCGTTATCAACTTTTAAAGTATCTAAAACTTTTGAAGCATAAAGTAATGTGGTTCCGCCACCAGGAACAATACCTTCCTGAACAGCAGCACGAGTTGCATGAAGTGCATCTTCAACTCTATCCTTTCTTTCTTTTACTTCAACTTCAGTAGCTCCACCAATCTTAAGTACCGCTACACCACCAGCAAGTTTTGCTAAGCGTTCTTGTAGTTTTTCTTTGTCATAATCAGAAGTACTTTCTGCAATTTGTGCTTTTATTTGCGCACATCTTGTATCAATTTCAGTTTTACTACCCTTACCATCAACAATTGTAGTGTTTTCTTTTGAAATAGTGACTCTTTTTGCTTGGCCTAAAGAAGTAAGGTCTACATTTTCTAGAGACATACCAAGATCTTCACTAATTAATTGTCCTTCAGTTAAAATAGCAATATCTTCAAGCATAGCTTTTCTTCTATCACCAAAGCCTGGAGCTTTCACAGCAGCAACTTTTAAGCCACCTCTTAGTTTATTTACTACTAAAGTAGCTAATGCTTCGCCTTCAATATCTTCAGCAATAATTAATAAAGGTCTACCAGATTGTACCACAGCTTCAAGCAAAGGAACCATTTGTTGTAATGAAGAGATTTTTTTCTCAACAATTAGAATAAAAGGATTTTCAAGTTCAGTAATCATTTTTTCTGAATTTGTAATAAAATAAGGTGATAAATATCCTCTATCAAACATCATGCCTTCAACTACATCAAGCTCGAACTCAAAGCCCTTACCTTCTTCAATTGTAATAACGCCTTCTTTACCAACTTTTTCCATAGCTTCAGCTAATTTTTCACCAACTTCTCTGTCGCCATTTGCTGAAATCGTTCCAACTTGAGCTATTTCTTCTTTAGAGCTTATTTGTTTACTTTTCTTTAAAACATCAGCAACTACAGCAGCTACAGCCTTATCAATCCCTCTTTTTAAATCCATTGGATTCATGCCAGCAGCTACATATTTATTTCCTTCACGAGCAATTGATCTTGCAAGTACTGTAGAAGTAGTAGTCCCATCACCAGCTAAATCAGCAGTTTTGTTTGCTACTGATCGCATTAATTTTGCGCCAAGATCTCTATAAGGATCATCAAGTTCGATTTCTTTAGCAACTGTTACACCATCTTTAGTAATTTTTGGATCACCAAAAGACTTCCCTATAATAACATTTCTACCTTTAGGACCTAAAGTTACTGCAACTGCATTTGCAAGTTCATCAATACCTTTTAATAATTCTTCTCTTGCGTGTAAACCGCTTAAAATTTGCTTAGCCATTATTCTTTTACTCCCATAATATCAGATTCTTTCATGATTAAAATTTCTTTGCCATTAATTTTAATTTCTGTGCCGGCCCATTTACCAAAAAGCACAATATCACCAACATTAACATCTAATGGTATTCTTTTTCCTGAGTCATCTCTGAGGCCTGTACCAACAGCAATTATTTTGCCTTCCATTGGCTTTTCCTTAGCTGAATCTGGTATTATGATACCACCGGCAGTTTTTTCTTCCTTTGCAGCAACTTCCACTGCAACTCTATCACCTAACGGTCTAAACGACATATTGTACCTCTTATAAATTGTTTTACACTTACTTATATAGTTATGAACTACTATAGTTTCAAGCAAAGATGTAAATTTTATTTATAAAAAATCTTTAATTATTATCGATGATCTCTCCTATTCGAATTAGGTGATCTGTTTTATTTAATAGTAAAATATTTGAGAAAGCACGACCTAGATAATCTTTAACTTCAAAGGATAAAAAGATTTATAATAAATAGGATTGTGTTTATGGATAGAATTATTTCTTTGTTGCAAATAAAACTTAGAAAAAACAATAATGAAAATTTGGAGCGGGTGATGAGATTCGAACTCACGACATTTACCTTGGCAAGGTAACGCTCTACCCCTGAGCTACACCCGCAGTAGTTTTAAGTAGATACTTTGAAAGATAATATATTTTTACTTTATTACAAGCATTAATTTAAATTTTTTTTGCTAATTGAATTGATATTATACAAAAGAACTTTATTACCTTACTTACCGAGGCATTCATTAATGTCTTGTTTTTATTAAAATTACTTGCGATTTCTTTATGTTCAAGCTCATCTTCTCTAAATTTGATAATTTTATCCCGAAGTATTCTCTCTCTTTCTCTTATAATCTCTATTTGCTTTAAGTAATGCTTGTCTATCACATCTTCTACAGCTTCAGTGCAGATCATTGCCATATTTACTCCAAGCTTTGCCGTAACTTTACCAAGCAAAAATCCACCATGATGCCACAGTGGACTCAGTAAAGAGGGCCTAACCCTTCTTTTAAGCATTTCTTCTTTAAAATATTCTAAATGTTCTTCTTCTTGAGCTGCCATATGCTTTATCTCAGA
This sequence comes from Rickettsiales bacterium UBA6177, assembly GCA_002422875.1. Classification (GTDB taxonomy): domain Bacteria; phylum Pseudomonadota; class Alphaproteobacteria; order Rickettsiales; family UBA6177; genus UBA6177. Next base: position 5,925 of record DITT01000031.1, read on the forward strand.
CCCATATTCGCTATTAGCAAGCACAGCTAATTGCCCCTCATAAATCCGCTTAGCGCCATATTCGCCAGCATAATTTACTCTAATAATTTCTGAGATATTATTTTTTAATTTTGGTAATCTAATATTTTTCATTTTTTCTAATTATAAAAATTCCAAGTAATATACAGCTATAATAAAAATTAAGCTCAGCAAAAGAAACTTTATTAAACACATATACAGGAGCTTTGCAATCAAGAACGTTTTCTTTTAAGATTATTTCTCTAATTTCATCTCTGCTTAAATTATCAAGATTAAGCTTTGAGTCACAAATGATAGAAGTTTTTATATAGTCTCTTTCATATAACACATGATAAAAAGATAATAAAGATAGCCCTAATAAACTAATAGCTAAAATATACTTTAGCACTCGCGTTCTAGAAAACTTTAAAGAGCTAACTGAGAAACCAATTATGCTTAGATAAATATACCGTTCATAGAGACATAATTTACATGGTTTTATTCCAAAAAATCTCTCAGCAATAAATGCTACACTTAATGCAATAATTGCCCCTGTAGCTAAGATAAACTCTCTCTTATTATAAATTTTCTTTAAAGAAGCTATCTTTTGTTTTATCTTTGACATGATAAATGGTTGCATATATGATAATATGCTAATTATAGCAATATAAAAATTACGGTAAATATTAAATATTATGATTAATAGTAAATCTTGGCCATTTGAAGAAGCCCGCAGAATCTTAGATAAAATAAATCATAAAACTCCTGCAAAAGGTTATGTTCTTTTTGCTACAGGTTACGGCCCATCTGGTCTACCTCATATTGGTACTTTTGGCGAAGTTGCAAGAACTACTATGGTAATGAATGCTTTTAAAAAACTTTCAAATATCCCTATAAAATTAATAGCTTTTTCTGATGATCTTGATGGATTAAGAAAAATACCGACAAATCTACCTAATCAAGAAATGCTTGCGCATCATCTACATAAGCCTTTAACCTCGGTCCCTGATCCTTTTGGTAAATTTGAAAGCTTTGCTGCTTATATGAATAATAAACTATGCGAATTCTTAGACCAGTTTGGTTTTGAATATGAGCTTAGTAGCGCTACAAAAAATTATAAAAGTGGTGTTTTTGATAAAACTTTAATGAACGCCTTAGAAAATTTTGATGCGATTCAAAACGTTATGTTGCCGACCCTTGGCTCTGAAAGGCAAGAGACATATAGTCCTTTTTTACCAATTTGCCCAATTAGTGGTAAAGTACTTCAAGTTGCAATTATCAAAAGAGATATAGACCAAGGCACAATTACATACTTAAATGAAGAAGGTCGTGAAGTTTTGGTATCTATTAAAGGTGGCAATTGTAAGATGCAATGGAAAGCAGATTGGGCATTAAGATGGGCAGCTTTCGAAGTAGATTACGAGATGCATGGGAAAGATCTTATTCCTTCAGAAAAATTATCAGCTCAGATATGTGAAATTCTTGGCAAGACTCCTCCAGTAACCTATCATTATGAATTATTTTTAGATGAAAAAGGACAAAAAATCTCTAAATCTAAAGGTAATGGCCTTACAATTGATGAGTGGTTAACATACGCTCCTACTGAAAGCCTTTCCTTATATATGTATCAATCTCCAAAAAAAGCTAAAAAGCTTTATTTTGCTGCAATACCTAAAAATGTTGATGATTACATTACTTTTACAAGTAAATATAACGAAGATAGCGAAGATAAATACGACAATCCTATTTGGCATATTCATTCAGGAAATGTAGCTAAAAGCAAAGATTTTGGTATTAATTTTAGCTTATTACTTAATCTTGCTTGCGCCTGTAATCCTGAAGATAAATCTAATCTTTGGAGTTTTATACAAGAATATTGTCATGAAGCATCGCCATCATCTGCACCATTTTTAGACCGCTTAACTGGATATGCTATAAGATATTATAATGATTTTATAAAACCTAATAAAATTTATAAAACTCCGACAAGTGAAGATATTATTTTACTAAATAGAATTTTAGAAGGCCTGAAAACTTCGCCCATAGATGCAGAAAACACTCAAAATCTTTTTTACGACATAGCAAGAGAGCTTAATTATACTGACCTTAAACTATTCTTTAAAAATATTTACCAATTACTTTTAGGACAAGAAAATGGACCTAGGCTTGGTACATTTGTAATGCTTTATGGCATTCAGAAAACCGAAGATTTAATTAAAAAAACTTTGAATTATTAGGAGAGAAAGGAATGAGAAGTAGGACCCACGAAAGAAAAAGTAGAAAATTCAAAATTTTTCTAGTTTTTGTTTTTCTTATAGCTGCGGTTTCTTTTTATAGTAGTGGAAAAATAAATCAATTTTTAAAAAAACTAACTACTCCATCTCCTGCTAAATTAAAAGAAATGATTAAAGATCTTATAATTGATGATTTAGATTATTTTTTAAATGCTTTAAAAGAGGCTCAATTAAAACAAATTAAGCGTCAAAAAGAAGAAGCAAGTGAAAAAATATCACAATATCAAAGTGATCTCTATTCTTCTAAAAACTCCCCTATAGCTGGTAATCCTCAAAGTTCGGTTACCTTAGCTTACTTTTTTGATTATAATTGTGGTTATTGTCACAAAGCAAACACTATACTTAATAATATTCTTGCTTCAGATAAGGATATTAAACTAGTATACAAAGAACTTCCTATACTGGGCCCACAATCTACTCAACTAGCTAAAGCTGCTCTTGCTGTGCATTTTGTGGCTCCTGATAAATATATAGCTTTTCATAATAATCTAATGACATCTGAAGAAGTTGATTTTAAAAATATTTTAGACTCTTTAGAAATTCCTCAAGCAGAAGTTTTAGCTAAGATGGAAAGTTCTGAAGTGCAAGAGCAACTTGCAGAAGTTACCAAGCTTGCAACTACTATTGGTCTTAGTGGCACACCATCGCTTATTATTGGCAATGATTTAGTTGGATCTATGGACGAAACTGCATTAAGGAATCATATTGAACAAATAAGAAAGAATACCACTCATGAATAAAATGAGCAGCAAGATATTTTTTTTTATTATACTCATACTTTCAAGTACGCATGCTTATTCAGAAGATAAATTAGCCATTGATAATCTTTTAGCTATTTCAGCACAAGACGTGGTCTTAGGCAAGCAAAACGCACCTAATACTGTTATTGAGTATATTAGCCCTTCTTGTTTCCATTGCGCTACTTTTCATCTGAGTGTTTTTCCTGAAATAAAAAAAACATATATTGATACAGGCAGTGTAAAATGGGTAACTAGAATATATGTAAATGATGCACCATCTCTTAATATAGCGATGCTTGCTAAATGTGATTCAAATAAAAAATTTTATCCATTGCTAAATTTATATTTATCTAATCAATCTGCCTGGACTACAGGAAATAAACCTTTAAATATAATTGAGAATATTTTTTTATTAGCAGGAAATTCTAAAAGTTCTTTTAATGAATGTACTAATAATAAAATTATAGAAAATGAAATTATAGATACAAGAAAAAATGCTGCAAACATTTTAAAATTACTTGGAACTCCGGCTTTTTATATCAATGGCAAACAAAGCAATATAGCTAATGCCTTACAATTTAAATCTTTATTGAAGTAAATCTTCAGGGTAATACTGTGGAATCATTTGAAAAAATTGCAAAGAAAGTCGATAAGTTTAACTCTAAGAGAAGCAATACTCAAAAAGATTTAAGTTCCGAATTATTTTTGCGGGGCGTGACAGAGATCTCCTCTGGAGTAATTGCAGGAATTGCTTTAGGCTTTTTTTTAGATAGCGCTTTTAAAACAAACTTTATCTTTATGCTAATTTGTATGTTTCTAGGTTTTATAGGGGCTATGTTAAATATTTACAAACAAATGAAAGAGAGGCGATAAAAAATGTCAGGATCACCTTTTACACAATTTGAATTAAAGCCGCTTATTGATTTAAAGCTGTCTAATGTTTCTATTGCTTATACAAATTCAGCTTTGTTTATGACTATAGCTTCAATTCTTGCAATTAGCTTTATGTTTTATGCAACACGTAAAGTTGCAATTATTCCATCAAGATTACAATGTTTTGCCGAAATAATATATGAATTCATTGAAAAAACATTCATAAATACTGTAGGTAAAAAAAGCTTAAGATATTTTCCTGAGGTCTTTACAACATTTCTATTTATCATTAACTGTAATTTACTTGGTATTTTACCATTTAGCTTTACTGTTACTAGCCATATTAGTATTTGCTTTGCGCTTGCTGCTACATTTTTTATATTTATCACAATTACTGGTATTATAATAAATGGTAAGCATTTTCTGAAGCTTTTTATGCCAGAGGGAACTCCAACATGGCTGATGCCAATCATGATATTAATTGAGCTTTTTTCTTATTTAGCGCGCCCAATAAGCCTAGCAGTAAGGCTTACTTCTAATATGATTGCTGGGCATGTGTTATTAAAAGTAATTGCTACTCTTGTTGTTTCAACTGGAGTTATTGGTAGTGTATTTGCAATACCTTTAATATCGATATTAACCGGCTTTGAAATTTTTGTAGCTTTTTTACAAGCTTATATATTTACTATATTAACTTGTGTATATTTAAATGATGCGCTAAACTTGCATTAAATTATTATTTAAAACAATTAATAGGAGAAAAAAATGGATTTAGTTTCGTTAAAATATATCGCTATAGGGCTTATGTCAGTTGCAATGTTTGGAGCTGCTATGGGTGTAAGTAATATCTTTGCAGCACTGATTAATTCAATTTCAAGAAATCCTTCTATAGAAGAAAAAGTAGCTAAATATGCTCTTATTGGCGCTGGTATGACAGAAGCAATTGGCTTATTTGCTTTAGTAATTTCATTGATTTTAATATTTAGTTAAAATAAAATGCAGCTACCACAGCTAGATTTTAGTTATTATCCTTCTCAGTTTTTTTGGCTGGTAATATGTTACAGTGTTTTATATTTATTTTTAAAATTTATAATTTTACCAAAATTTGCTAGAATTTTAAAAAACCGTGAATTGTTTTTAAATAAAGCAAAAACAATAGCTAATGACAATATAAGCTCTGCTCAAGAGCTTTTAAAAGCAAAGCAAGAAGAACTTTTGCAAGTTAAAAAAACTGTTTTAATACAAATTGAGCAGGCAAGAGCTAGTGCACAGAAGAGCTTTATTCGCAATAAACTACTTATTGATCAAAAAAATGCTTTAATGTTAAAAGAAGCTAATCTTGAATTACAAGATCTCAAAAATAATCTAAAACAAAATGCTAATTTAGAGATAGCAAAATCTTCATCTTTAATTCTTAAGCGAGTGTTTAACATAACTATTGATTATGAAAATATTTTAAATTCTATACAGGATGATAAATATGATTCTTAATGCAAGTAATTTACTTTTTGTCTCTTTTATTATTTTAATAGTTTTTATTTATAAAACTTCAGCAAAAAATATAATCTTGTTTATTGATAATAAAATTGAAACTATTAAGTATAAATTTGTAGATATTGAAGATATGAAAAAAGATGCTGTTCTTGAAGTGGAGCATGTTCATATGGATTGTGCAAACTTAGAAAAAGAAATCAAGTATCTTCTAAATCACTGCGAAAGAGAACTTGAAGATATAATAGAGAATTTAAACTCTGATATAGCTCTTTATGAGAAAGAGTTACAACAAAAAACGAACTTTACTACTTCTCAGAAAAAAGCACTTATTATTAAAGAATTTAGAGAAGATGCAGCGCTCAAAATCCAAAAACATGTATTAAAACATGCTTCCAAGCAAAATTCTTTACTTGATATAAACTCATTAATTACTACTTTATCAAATATATAGTCATGAAGTATATAAAAGTCTGTTGGGTTTGAACTCATAAGTTACTTTAAGTCCAATGCGACTCATTGTTATAGTGAATTCAGTTTAAGAATTGCGCTAGGATAAAGGAGTGCAGGCCTGTTAAAACTAGCTAAACAACGATTGACGACGTACAAAATCCAACTAAATTTATATAATTTTATTATAAGCTAACACCATCATAGCTTACTATTACTGCATAACATGCATTCTTCCTTCTTTTGTCCAAACATCATAATTTTTACTTAGACCAACGAACGTTACTTGATAGTAATTCTCACTATTATGAAAGATTTTCTTAAGAATCTTAGCTGGTCGCCATTTGTCTCTGTATACATAAACAAAATCACCTTTTTCATAAAGACCACGTTTACTCCAGAAAAAAGCATTTGCATTAATGCTTAACAAAACGCTAGCAAATAATAATAGAACTATTAGTTTTTTAAACTTTATTATTCTTACCATTATTACACTAACCTCACATCTTAAGATTTAATAGTAAATTCATTTGGACTTTGTGCATCTTTAATCCTCATTTAGCTAGATTTTCCTAGCTTGCTCTTCACTTGCCCAGCACAACTCTTCACTTAATCTACTATACTTAAGGCTTATCTAAATATATCTAGAAATTGTCGCCCAATTTTCTTAAATATACCAGCTTTTTTTATCTCCGACTTAGCATAAGCAGGGAATTCTTTTAATAATTTTTGCTCTTCATCAATAACTTCAATCTTACCAACTTCAGCATTCTTAGTGATAGGTGCTATTAGAGGGGCTTTAATATTTACCCTATAAGTAATCTTAATATCTTTTGCTCTTTCAGTATTAATTATAATATCTTCTAAAGTTATAATCTCTAATTTACTCTGCTCACCATTCTGAACAACCGCCTCACCAAGAACTTGTGCTTTTTTAGCAATTTCATTTATCTTAAAATGTGAATAGCCATATTTTAGCAACTTTTCACTTTCTTGAGCTGCAAGCCTATTAGTACTTAATCCATTAACTACAGCTATTAATCTGCGCCCATCTTTAATTGCAGAAGATGTAAGTCCATAACCAGCTTTATCTGTGTGGCCAGTTTTTAAACCATCTACACCTTCAAATGTTGAAAGTAATATGTTTCTATTAGCCTGTTTTATACCATTGTAGGTATAATCTTTTTCACTATATAAGGCATAATGCTCAGGAAAATTTTTAATAGTATACTGAGCTATTTTTGCTAAATCATATGCTGTAGTATAATGATTATCATTTGGTAACCCTGTAGCATTAACAAACGATGAATTTAATAAATTTAATTTCTTTGCATGTACATTTAAACGATTTGCAAATTCTTGTTCTGAACCTGAAAGTAATTCGGCTAAACTAACTGCTGCATCATTACCTGATTGAATTATTACTCCTCTTAAAAGCTCATCAACAGTAATTTGCTTACCCAGAGGAATAAACATGCGTGAACCTTCTTGCTTCCATGCGTTTTCGGAGTGAGTGACTATATTATCAATATTGATTTCACCTTGCTTTAAAGCATCAAGTATTGCATATACTGTCATCATTTTACTCATTGAAGAAGGGGCCATTTTCTCATGAGCATTTTTTTCAAACAAAACTTCATTAGTAGTCGCATCTATTAAAACTGCATACTCAGCTACGGTATCTAGTGCATTAGCACGAATACTTGATAAAATTATAAATATAAAAATGAATGATATTTTTTTAAACATACTTCTATTTCCTTTATGCTTTTAAAATTTTTGCTTTTTTAAACCCTAAAGTTTTTATACTTTGTAAAAATTGCTGAGCTTCAACAATATTTGTGAATTTCTTTTTCAACTCAACCTCATAAAAAACTTTTCCTTGTGAAGAAGAGTGAATAAGTTTGACCGGGTATTTCCGCTCAATTGCAAAATAAACCGAAGATGCTTCTTGTTTATTCATATATTTTCCAATACTTAAGTAATAAATTGGCTGCTGATTATTAGTTACTTGGTCATTAGTTTTCGTAATCAAAACCAAAGGTTTAGAGCGTTGTTTTGGAATTTTTAATTTTAATTTCTTTCTTAAGTTATGACTTTCTTCAGCTAAATATTCAACTTTTACTGTTGCAATACCTCTGTGCTTCATATGTATTTTTTCAGCTGCTTTCTCAGATAAATCAATAATACGGTTATTAGCAAATGGACCACGATCATTTACTATAACTTTTACTGATTTACCATTCTCAAGATTAGTAACCTTTACAATACTTGGTAAGGGCAAAGTTCTATGAGCAGCACTTAATTGTTTTTTATCAAAAACTTCATTATTTGAAGTTTTTCTGCAGTGAAAAGCATCTCCATACCATGAAGCAACTCCTATTTCTTTATAAGTTACTTCATCTTTTGGGTGATAAACTATATTTTTAATTACATAAGGATTACCTATTTTGTAGTGACCTGTATAATTATGATCATATCTATTTTTACACTTCGTTCCAGAGCACGAAGATAGAACTAGTATAATAATTCCTAAAAATACTAATCTCATTAATCTTTCTTCCGTCTTAGAAATGCTGGTACATCTGAGATTTCTATATAGTTATCATCATCATTTTCTTTAGAAGATTTATCTAAATTACTTGAAAATTTATTTTTGTATGTGTCCTCCTCTTTTTTATCAGAGTTTCCAGACCACATAGAATTCATGACTCTTTCAAATAAACCTACTTTAGGTTTTACAACTTCTTTGCGTTGATCTTGTGTATAACGTGGTAAGTTTGTTTGTTTTTCTTCATTTACAACAAATGAATTATTCCCTGTTGCTTTTACTTCAGATAATAATTCATTACTACTTGCTTTTTCCTCGATTAATGAATATTGCTCTAGCGATTTTTCTTCTAAATTAAATGCTGCTTGAGCTGTATTATTCAAAGCACTTGAAGTATCAGTTGCTGATTGAGTACTTTTTTTCTCTAAAGTGGGGATAGAAATTTTTGGCTTATTAATATCTAAATGCGAAATATTTCTATAAGAAAGATTATTAGGGTCTTCAATACCTGTTGCCACTACTGAAACTCTTATCTTACCTTCTAAATTATTATTAAAAGCAGAACCAAATATAATATTTGCATTTGGATCAACTTCTTCACGAACACGATTAGCAGCTTCATCAACTTCAAATAAAGTCATATCTGAACCACCAGTAATATTAATTAAAACTCCCTTAGCCCCTTTCATTGAACTATTATCAAGTAGTGGGTTTGAGATTGCAGCTTCCGCCGCAGCAATTGCTCTATTATCACCTTCAGCTTGTCCTGCTCCCATCATAGCTTTGCCCATTTCGCTCATTACTGATTTAATATCAGCAAAATCTAGATTTATTAAACCAGGCATTATCATAAGATCTGTAATACTTCTAACTCCATCTCTTAAAACATCGTCTGCCATTTTAAAAGCATCAGCAAACGTTGTTTTTTCATTTGCTATTCTAAACAGATTTTGATTTGGTATAATAATTAGAGTATCAACACATTGTTGCAGTTCAGCAATACCACTATCAGCTATTTTCATTCTATGTGCACCTTCGAAAAGGAAAGGTTTAGTAACTACTGCTACTGTTAATATTCCTCTTTCTCTTGCAGCTTTTGCAATTACTGGAGCTGCTCCCGTACCTGTGCCACCGCCCATACCAGCGGTAATAAAAATCATATTACTATCACCTAAATAGTGATTAATACCTTCTAAAGCTTCTTCAGCCGCTTCTTTCCCTACTACAGGAGATGCTCCTGCACCAAGACCACGAGTTAAAACCTCCCCTAATTGGAGTTTTTTCTCTGTTTTAGAATATTCTAGGCTCTGTGCATCGGTATTAGCAACTACAAATTTAGCTCCCTCAAGACCAGAAGCAATCATATTATTTACTGCATTACAACCAGCTCCGCCTACTCCGAAAACAGTAATTGTTGGCCTTAAAATAATATTTTCTGGCAAATGTAAATGTATCGACATATCTTTCTCATATCAAATTTAAGTAATTATAAATATTTTATCTTACTTTCTTTTGTTTAACCATTAATTTATTGGCTATAACATAATATTATTCTAAAAAAAACTAAACAATAACTCTAAGATTTATAAATAAGATCCCAATCAATAAACCGCAATACATAAATAATAGCTATACTTAGTATTAGAGAAGTTAGAGTGGTATAAATTACCTTCTTTAATATTAGAGGGTTTTTAGGAGCGCTATCAGCAAATCCTTTGTCATTTTTTTCTACCCTAACTCCAAATGGCAAGGCCATAAAAAAAATTACCCACCAAACTGATGCAAATATTACAAAAAACTTCATAAAACTACTCTTAATTCTAAACATTCTAAGATATCGTTTTAAATTAAACTAATTAAAAAATTAGACTCTTAGAATAAAATTATTTACTTTAATATTCATCAAATATTAACAATAAAACCTCAAAATTAAAACATTAAATTATTTTAAGTAGCATTATGAAAAATAAAGTAGCATTAATTACTGGTTCAACTTCAGGAATAGGGCTTGAAATAGCAAGATCACTATCTAATAATGGTTATAATATTGTAATCAATGGTTTTGCCACACCAGAAATTATTAATAATATTACCAAAGAACTTGCAGTAAAAGGTGCAGAAGTTCTTTACTGCGATGCTGATATTAGCAAACCTGATGAAATAGACTCTATGTTTTCAAATATTTATAAGAAATTTAATGCTATTGATGTACTTGTAAATAATGCAGGTGTACAATATGTAGCACCTATTGAAAATTTTCCTAATGAAAAATGGGATCAAATTATTGCAGTTAATTTAACTTCTTCTTTTTATACTATTAAAAACTCTATTACAAAAATGAAAGAACAAGGATGGGGTAGAATTATTAACATTGCCTCGGCTCATGGTAAAGTAGCATCTATTAACAAGGCTGCATACGTAGCGGCAAAGCATGGGCTAGTAGGCCTATCAAAAGTTGTGGCTCTTGAAACTGCACAGCATAATATAACATCTAACTGCATCTGCCCAGGATTTGTGTTAACTGATTTAGTAAAAAAACAAATCAATGACATTGCGAAAACAAAGAATATCACTCCTAAAGAAGCAGAATTTGAACTATTAGCTGAAAAACACCCATCTTTAAAGTTTATAAAACCCGAAGATATTGCTAATATGGTGGTTTACTTGTGTTCAAGTGCTGCAGACGGCATAACTGGCACAGAAATATCACTAGATGGTGGGTGGCTTGCAAGATAATAATAGTTTTTTTAATAAAGTAAGTGATAAGCAAATATTAATATTTGTAAAAATAGCTGTGCATGCTTCTCATAATCAAATTATGGGCAAATTGCACAATTTTTTCTATGAGGAATTAAAAATTAAAGTCAAAAGCTTGCCCATAGATGGTAAAGCCAATAAAGAGCTCTTAAGCTTTTTAGCACATGAATGGAAAATCAGAACTTCAGAAATAAAAATTATAAAAGGCCTTACTTCAACTAACAAAACCTTAGCCTTAGTTCCAAGCCTAAACCTTGAAAATACGCTTGCAAAATTAAAGCTTGAATTACCATATTTAAACTAAATAATTAGAATTTTATATAAATTCCTAGTAGTGAAATATTTATTTTTGCCTTAATATAATATTTCAATTTTATATAAAAGAGATTTTAAGATAAAAATGGCTATAAAATATCCTGAATTCGACCATGTTATTATAAATATATATGGCCCATTATCGATAACTTGGTATTCGCTTGCATATGTAATGGGGATAATGATTGGCTGGTACTACCTTAATTGGCTGGGCCGCTATAAATCAATTTCAAAGTATAACATTACAGATGATCTCATTAACTATATAATTCTTGGTATACTTTTAGGTGGCCGGCTTGGCTATGTTGTATTTTATGATTTACAAAATTATCTTGAGCATCCACTTGAAATAATCAAAACATGGAAAGGCGGAATGTCGTTTCATGGTGGTTTTCTTGGTCTGATACTAGCAGTATATCTTTTTGCACGTAAATATAAAATTCCCTATTTAATTATTACCGATCTTATTTCTTGTGCCGCACCTATTGGACTGTTTTTTGGCAGAATTGCTAATTTTATTAATGGTGAATTATTTGGTAGGGCAACAAATGTTGCATGGGGTATTTATTTTGAAAATAATCCTTCTTTTAAATTTCATCCTAGTCAATTATACGAAGCTCTTGCTGAAGGATTATGTATTTTTATTATACAATTCCTATTAATTTCAAAAAGTAAATTAAGCAAAAAGAATGGGTTTTTATCTGCTAGCTTTCTAATGCAATACTCAATATATCGATTCTTTATTGAATATTTTAGAATGCCAGATGCACATCTTGGTACTTTTTATAATTTAACTATGGGGCAAATTTTATCTATACCAATGTTGTTATTAAGTATTTATCTATTTTATTTCTCATATCAAAATTCTAAAAAATGAATGAGGTTTATGATGGTATTATTAAATATATAAAGTTACACGGCTATATTACTGTAGATTATTATATGCAATTAATTGCAGAATATTATTATGGTAATTTAAAAACTTTTGGCAAACAAAATGACTTTATTACTGCTCCTGAAATAAGTAGTATTTTTGGTATGACTATTGGCAAATGGCTTATCAATAGCCATTTCAAATTAAACTCACCTCAAGAATTTTGTATCATAGAGCTAGGTAGTGGCAGTGGTAAAATGCTACATGATATTTTAACTTACTTAGGGGATGAGTTTTTAAGTAAGCATAAAATTACTATTCACATAATAGAACAAAGTCTTTCTTTGCAAAATCTGCAACTTAAAACATTAGAATCTTTTAAAAATATTACTATTACTTGGCATAGAGATTTAAAGAACTTACCTAACTTACCAACAATCTTCCTTGCAAACGAGTTTTTTGATGCTTTACCTATAAAACAATATATCAAACAAAAAGATAATTGGTTTGAAGTAATTATAAAACTAAATACAACTTCTAATAAACTTTATTTTACTAAAACAGATATTCATTCTGATATAAATAATCTATTAAAAATCAAATATCCTCTTGCCATATCAAATGCTATTGCAGAACAATCATTAGAAGCACTAAAAATATTTAATATACTGTGTAATCATTTAAACCTAAATAACGGAGCAATACTTGCTATAGATTATGGTTATGAATATAATCCTAAAAGGCGAGTTTTCTTTAACTCTACTTTACAAACCGTAAAAGCACATAAATTTTGCAATCTTTTTGAAGATATAGGTAATGCTGATATTACTGCGCATGTTGATTTTTATGAGTTAATAAATATCGCAAAACTTGCAAAATGTGAAGTTAGCACATCTGTAACTCAAACAAAGTTCTTATTAAATAGCGGGATAGCAAATATAGTACAACAAAATCTGGTAAATCTCTCAAATGAAGAGCAGTCAAAGCTTAATTTTGCACTCAATCGTTTACTTTCGCCTGAAGAAATGGGCTCTGTATTTAGAGCCCTAGAAATATATAGCATTGTGATTGTGATTTAGATTGATTTTAACACTTTAAATACTATTTGTGAATTACTCTACCAAGTACATCAAGAGCTGCTTCTTTTACAGCCTCATTAAGGCTTGGATGCGCATGACAAATTCTTGCAATATCTTCAGAAGATGCTTTATATTCCATAGCAATAACTGCTTCTGCTATTAATGTTCCGGCGTCAGGGCCAACTATATGCACGCCAAGTATTTCATCTTTTTCTTTACATGCTAGAATTTTAACAAAACCTTCAGCATCAGAAACTGCTTTGGCTCTTGAATTTGCAATAAAAGGAAACTTACCAACATTATAACTTATACCTTCTTTTTTTAACTGCTCTTCTGTTTTACCTACAGTTGCTGCTTCTGGGTGAGTATAGACAACTCCTGGAATTACTTCATAATTAACATGGCCTGCTTGCCCTGCTATTATTTCAGCTACAGCCATGCCTTCTTCTTCTGCTTTATGAGCAAGCATTGGCCCTCTTATTACATCGCCTATTGCATAGATATTTTTAATATTAGTTTTAAAATGATCATCTACTACAATAGTACCACGTGGCATATCCTGAATAACTCCAATCTTATCAAGATCTAAATTCTCAGTATTTGGAACTCTTCCAACTGAGACAAGTACTATATCTGCTGTAATTTCTTCTTGTTTTTTATCGTTATTTTCAACTTTTACTAATACACTCATTCCTTCTTTCTTAGCTTCCATTACTTTAGTTGCTAATTTAAATTTGATACCTTGCTTTTCTAGGCTTTTTTGTAATTGCTTGCTAATTTCATTATCCATTCCTGGTACAACTCTATCTGCAAACTCAATAACTTCTACCTCTGCTCCTAAACGGCTCCATATTGAACCCATCTCAAGCCCTATATAGCCACCACCAATTACTACCATTTTTTTAGGAACTTCTGATAATTCAAGTGCACCTGTTGAAGAAACAATTTTTTGTTCATCAATAGTTACATTAGGGATGTTCATAACTTTTGAACCGGTAGCAATAATGAAATTACTAGCTTCTATAATTTCATTACTTTCTTTAATTACAATTTGGGTATTTGAAATAAATGTAGCAAGACCCTTATAATGCTTTACTTTGTTTTTTTTGAAAAGGCCTTCAATACCTTTACATAAATCACTAACAACTTGATTTTTACGCTCAAGCATTTTATTAAGATTAAGCTTAATTTCTTTGATCTCGATTCCGTGATCAGCAAATTTTTTATTTGCTTCGTAAAATTTTTCAGAACTACTTAACAAAGCTTTAGAAGGTATACAGCCAACATTTAAACATGTACCACCTAAAGTGTCTCTTTTTTCAATACATGCAACACTTAATCCAAGCTGAGCAGCTCTTATAGCTGCAACATACCCCGCAGGGCCACCACCAATTACTACAACATCGTATTTTACACTCATTTTTATACCTTATTATAAATCAAATAAAATTCTTTCAGGGTTTTCGATACATTCTTTTACTCTTACCAAGAAAGTAACAGCTTCTTTACCATCTATTATTCTATGATCATATGATAGAGCTAAGTACATCATTGGTCTAATTTCAACTTTTCCATTGATTGCTACTGGTCTTTCTTGAGTCTTATGCATACCTAGAATTCCAGATTGTGGGGGATTTATAATAGGTGTTGAAAGTAAAGATCCATAAACACCACCATTTGATATAGTAAAAGTACCCCCGGTTAAATCAGCCATACTAAGCTTACCTTGGCGAGCTTTTGCACCTAAATTTCCAATTTCTTTTTCAATATCTGCAAATGACATTTTATCTGCATCTCTTACCACTGGCACTACTAATCCTTGTTCTGTTCCTACAGCTACACCAATGTCATAAAAGTTTTTATAGATTATTTCATCACCTGATATTTCAGCATTTACAGTAGGAATCTCTTGCAAAGCAACAATCGCAGCTTTAACAAAAAAAGACATAAAGCCTAGTTTTACACCATGCTTATCAAAAAATTTGTCTTTATACTTATTTCTAAGCTCCATGATATTAGTCATATCAACTTCATTAAAAGTAGTAAGAATAGCTGCTGTATTTTGGCTTTCTTTGAGTCTTTCTGCTATTCTTTGACGCAGACGCGACATCTTAACACGCTCTTCTTTTTTTTCTGATAAGATTGTTGTCCTTGTAGATAGCTGGCTTAACACATCACCTTTTGTTACTCTGCTATCTTTACCTGTGCCTACTATTTTTTCTGGTACTAAATTTGCTTCAGTGGCTAGTTTTTTAGCTGCCGGCGATAATATCTTCTCTAATTTCTCACTTTTTGCTACTTGTGGAGCTTGTTCAGAAACTGTACTTGGTACAGATGCACCTTGTGTTCCCTCAGCTACTGCTCCTACTTTAATACTACCAAGAACATTACCTACTTCTACTGTAGATCCAGTCTCGTAGTTTATGCTTTCAAGCACACCACTCGTAATAGCTGTAACTTCTAAAGTCACCTTATCTGTTTCAAGCTCAACGAGTAGATCATCTACTTTAACGTTTTCACCAATTTTTTTATACCATTTAGCAATAGTTGCTTCAGATACAGACTCTCCGAGTGTTGGTACTTTGATTTCTTCGCTCATATTTACTCCGAACTATCTATTAAAAATTTCTTCAATTATTTGTGCTTGTTCTTTTATGTGCATTTTTAAATATCCTGCAGCAGGAGAAGCAGCTTTCTTTCTGCCCTTATACACAATTTTTCCAGCATTTAGTGATATTTTATTTAAAACATCTTCAATACGGTGATTAATAAAATACCAAGCCCCCATATTTTGTGGCTCTTCCTGAGTCCAAATGACTTGAGAGTCTTTAGGGTATTGCTTTAAGATATCTGCTAATACTTCTTTAGGGAAAGGATATAATTGCTCGATTCTAATAAGAGCTATATCCCGATGTGCCACATCCTGATCTTGTACCCTTGCCTCTAAAAGATCATAATAAATCTTACCACTACACAATATAATTTTCTTTATATTTGCCTTATTTTCAATGAAAGGCTCGTCTATTACTGTTTTAAAATAACTATCATCTAAAAAGTCATCTTTTGCTGAAACAGCTAGTTTATGTCTAAGTAAAGATTTAGGAGTCATTACTATTAATGGTTTTCTATATTTGCGTGCTAATACTTGTCTTCTTAGAACATGAAAGAAATTAGCAGGAGTTGTACAATTTACTACTTGCATATTATTTTGCGCACATAATTGTAGGAATCTTTCAAGACGTGCTGAGCTATGCTCAGGTCCTTGGCCTTCATAGCCATGAGGTAGTAGCATAACTAAACCACTCATCCTTAGCCATTTTTCTTCTGCAGAAGAAATAAATTGATCTATTATTACCTGCGCACCATTAACAAAATCACCGAATTGAGCCTCCCATATAGTTAAACTATTAGGGTCTACCGTTGAATAGCCATATTCGAAACCAAGAACTGCAAATTCAGATAAATTACTATTATGTATCTCTAAATACTTTTGCGTATTATTAATATTATTTACTTGCGTATATTCAGTTTCATTTTCTTGGTCAAAAAACACTGCATGTCTATGCGAAAAAGTTCCACGCTTACTATCTTGTCCTGTCATTCTTATTTTAATTTGCTCATCAAGTAATGATATAAAAGCTAAGGCCTCTCCCATTGCCCAATCAAAATTATTACCTTCTTTAAAGCATTTTTCTCTAATTTCAAGCAATCTTTTTATTTTTGAATTAAGATTAAACCCTATCGGAATTTCAGTTAATACTTTACTATAAGTATTATACTGCTTATCAGTTATTCCTGTTTTTTCTACTGCTTCACTAATTTTAGGTAACTTCATATTACCCCACAAACCTTCAAGCCAATCTGCTTTAGCAGGAACATATGTTTTTGATAATTCGTTTTCTTGAATTAAATGTGCATTAAAATTACTAGTATGTAATTCAAGTTCTTTATCAGTTATCATGCCTGCTTTTATTAATATGCTACTATATAATTTAAAGACTGATTGATGTTCTTTAATTTTTTTATACATTATGGGCTGTGTAAACATTGGCTCATCGCCTTCATTATGGCCATATCTTCTATAGCCTATAACATCTATTACTACATCTTTTTTAAAACAAGCCCTAAATTCAGCAGCAAGCTTTGCGGCTTTTATTACTTCTTCTGGCTCATCAGCATTAACATGAATGATTGGAGCTTGAATAATTTTGGCAAATTCAGTTGGATATCGGCTAATTCTTGCATCTTTAGAAAGTGTAGTAAAACCTACTTGATTATTAAGAACAATATGGATAATACCACCAGTATGATAAGCTTCTAAATCACTTAAACTCAAGGATTCAGCAACTACACCTTGGCCACAAAAAGCTGCTTCGCCGTGCACCAAAACCCCTATTACTTCTTTTCTTTCTATATCATTAAGCGCATCTTGTTTTGCCCTTACTTTGCCTTGTACTACAGGATTACCTGCCTCAAGATGTGATGGATTTGCAGCAAGTGATAAATGTACAGGATATTTATTATCTACTAAAACATCTCCTGATTTACCTAAATGATATTTAACATCACCTGAGATATCAAGATCTGCAGTATGAGCATAATTTCCTTGAAACTCAGAAAACATCTCTCTATAAGTTTTGCCCATAATTTTAGTTAAAACATTTAACCGTCCGCGGTGAGCCATTCCTATTATAACTTCTTTTACACCTTGCCTTGCTGAACAAGATATAATTTCTTTTAAAGCAATTACTCCTGTATCTGTACCCTCTATAGAAAATCTTTTAGCACCTGGGTATCTAGTGTGAATAAATTGCTCGAATCCTTCTATTTCGCTTAAATCTTTTAATATTTCTTGTTTGGTTTTAATATCTAATTCTTCATTCATTAAAGATTCAACTTTATTGTAAAGCCAGTCTTTTTGATCTTTTTGTGTTAGATGATTAAATTCAAACCCAACTGCTTTGCAGTAAGTTGCTCTTAGGTAAGATATTAGCTGTTGTAAGGTTGTTTTATTATTTGCGAGGCTTAATTTAGCAGTTACTTCCTTATTTAAATCTGATTCAACAAAACCTAATTGAGTGTAATGTAAATTTATATCTAAATCAGTTTCTTGGTTCTTACTTAATGGATCTAAAATTGCAAGTAAATGACCATTTCTTCTATACTCTTCTATTAATCTTTTGATTAAAAACTCAAAACCATCATTTGATATAGAGTTAGTATTTATAGGATTTTGATGTTCGATTTTAGAATCATCAATTACTTTACTTAGTTTTGCTTTACGAGTTGTTGAGCTATTTTGAGTATCATTTGATTTGATGCTAACAAAATAATCTTGCCATTCCTGATCTATTAAGTTTGGATCTCTTAGAAATTTATGATAAAGCTCTTCGAGAAATATTTCATTACCAGCAAATAAAAAACTATCTTTTTTCTTATCCGTCATAAAATATTTCTCCTATAATCTTTCGTATTCTTTTATTTAATTACTATTTTTTCATTATTTCAAACATTGTTTTCCCAATATCAGCTGGTGACTGTGCAACTGCAATACCTGCAAATTTCATAGCTTTGATTTTATCTTCTGCACCACCAGTACCACCAGAAATAATAGCTCCAGCATGACCCATTCTCTTACCTGGAGGAGCTGTTCTTCCTGCTATAAATCCAACTGTTGGTTTTTTTATTTTTGTATGTTTTATAAAATCAGCAGCCTCTTCTTCTGCAGTGCCACCAATCTCACCAATCATAATAATACCTTCTGTTTGTGGATCATTTAAAAATAACTCTAAACAATCAATAAAATTAGTACCATTTACTGGATCACCACCTATACCAATACAAGTAGATTGTCCAAGACCTACTTCTGTAGTTTGTGCTACTGCTTCGTAAGTTAAAGTTCCCGAACGTGAAACTATCCCTATATTACCTTTCTTATGAATATGACCAGGCATAATTCCAATTTTACACTCTCCAGGAGTAATAATACCAGGGCAATTAGGCCCAATAAGACGGCTTTTAGAACCTTGTAAAAATCTTTTCACTTTAACCATATCTAAAACTGGTATGCCTTCAGTAATACAAATTATCAACTCTATCTCTGCTTCAATAGCTTCAATTATTGAATCTGCTGCAAAAGCAGGAGGTACATAAATTACTGACGCATCAGCTTTAGTTACTCTTTTTGCTTCTTCTACTGTATTAAAAACAGGCAAACCTAGGTGATCTGAACCACCTTTACCAGGAGTAACACCACCTACTAACTTAGTACCATATTCTAGTGCTTGTTGCGAATGAAAAGTACCATGAGTGCCTGTGAAACCTTGGCATATTACTTTTGTCTGTGCATTAACTAAAACTGCCATTTTAACCTCACCTAATTTCTAACTAAATCTACTATTTTTTGTGCAGCATCTGCAAGATTATCAGCAGGAATTATCTCAAGACCTGACTTACTAAGCATATCTTTGCCCTCTTGAAAATTTGTACCTGCAAGTCTTACTACTAAGGGTATAGATAATCCTATTTCTTGTGCAGCAGCAATAATACCACCTGCTATGATATCACATCTCATTATACCACCAAAGATATTAACTAAAATCCCTTTTACATTTTTATCTGATAAGATTATTTTAAATGCTTCAGTTACTCTTTCTTTAGTAGCACTACCACCAACATCTAAGAAGTTTGCCGGCTCTGAGCCATAAAGCTTAATAATATCCATAGTCGCCATAGCAAGACCTGCGCCATTTACCATGCAACCTATTTGACCATCCATTTTTATATAGCTAAGCCCTGCTTTCATTGCCCTTGTTTCTAAAGGATCTTCTTCGTTTTCATCTTTTAATTCCAAGATAGCAGGATGTCTGTATAAAGCATTATCATCAAAATTAATTTTAGCGTCTAAAGCTATAATGTCTTCTTCTGTAGTTAAAACTAATGGATTTATCTCAACTTGAGAAGCATCAGTTTCAACAAAAACACGGTAAAATGAACTCATGAATTTAGTAAAAGATTTTAAAGCCTTACCTTCAAAACCTAACCAAAAACCAAGTTTTCTAGTATGAAATGGCATTAAACCAAGCAAAGGATCAATACTTAATTTTAAAATTTTATCAGGAGAGTGGCTAGCCACCTCTTCAATATCAACACCACCTTCAGGGGAGACCATTATTACAACTTTATTGACTGATCGATCAACAACAGCGCCTAAATAATATTCTTTTTTAATATTTGACGCAGCTTCAATATAAACTCGTCTAATAACTTGTCCTTCAGGACCTGTTTGGTGAGTAATTAAATTTTTACCAAACATTTCTTTGGCTTCTTTTATTGCTTCATCACGTGATTTGACAATTTTAACCCCACCAGCCTTACCTCTACCGCCAGCATGTATTTGAGCTTTGACTACATATACTGGTGTAGGATCAAGCTTTTCCATTACCTCTAAAACCTGACTTGGGTCAAGCGCTACTACACCATTTGGGGTAGCAGCACCAAATTTTTTTAATAATTGTTTTGCCTGATATTCATGAATATTCATACCGTTCTCCAATTAAATTTTTAACGACGATACCATTGCTTTTACTGCTGATACCGATTTACTAAAAGCTTCTTGCTCTTCGTTTTCTAACTTTACTTCAACTATTCTTTCTACACCATTTTTACCAATTACCACTGGTACTCCGATGTACAAATCTTTAACACCGTATTCACCTTGAAGATATGCTGCACAAGGTAAAACTTTTTTTCTATCTCTTAAATATGATTCAGCCATTTCTATAGCAGCGCTTGCCGGGGCATAAAAAGCTGAACCAGTCTTTAATAACCCAACAATTTCAGCTCCACCGTCTCTTGTGCGCTGTACTATTTGAGCTATTTTTTCTTTTGTGCTCCATCCCATCGCTATTAAGTCTGGTACTGGTATTCCAGAAACAGTTGAATACCTAACTAAAGGTACCATAGTATCACCATGACCACCAAGAACAAAAGTATTAATATTTTCTATTGAAACATTAAATTCCTCAGATAAAAAGTAGCTAAATCTTGATGAATCAAGAATTCCAGCCATTCCTACTACTTTGTTTGGCGCAAAATTTGTGACTTGTTTCATCAAATACACCATCGAATCAAGCGGATTTGTAACTACAATTACAAATGCATCTGGCGCATATAATTTTATCTGCTCACCAACTGATTTAATTACCTTTGCGTTGATTTCTACTAAATCATCTCTACTCATACCAGGTTTTCTTGGCACTCCAGCAGTTACAATCACTACATCAGCACCTGCGATATTTTTATAGTCATTAGTTCCAAGTAAATTACTATCAGATAACTCAACTGCAGAGCTTTGCGCTATATCAAGCGCTTTGCCTTGTGGTACACCCTCTGCTATATCAAATAAAACTACATCTCCTAATTTCTTTATCATTAGTAAATGCGCTAGGGTTCCACCTATATTTCCACTTCCAATTAAAGCAATTTTTTTATTAGCCATTTTGATCTCTCCTAATCTTTCTTTTTAATGATAGCATAGTTTTATGTATTCATTGAATCAAAAAAATCATTATTGTTTTTAGTATTCCTTAATTTACCTAATAAAAATTCCATCGCATCAACACCACCCATAGGTATTAATATTTTTCTTAATACCCACATCTTAGATAAAGTGGCCTTATCAAATAGTAATTCTTCTTTTCTTGTTCCAGATTTGGTTATATCAATTGCAGGATAAATTCTTTTATCTGAGAGTTTTCTATCAAGAACAACCTCTGAGTTACCAGTACCTTTAAATTCTTCAAAGATTACTTCATCCATTCTTGAACCAGTATCAATAAGCGCTGTAGCAATTATTGTTAATGAACCACCATCTTCTATATTTCTTGCTGCTCCAAAAAATCTTTTAGGTCTTTGTAGAGCGTTAGCATCTACACCACCAGTTAAAACCTTACCTGACGAAGGAATTACAGCGTTATATGCTCGAGCAAGCCTTGTAATATTATCAAGTAAAATTACCACATCATGCTTTTGCTCAACTAATCTTTTAGCTTTTTCTATTACTATTTCAGCTAATTGCACGTGACGAGTAGCCGGTTCATCAAATGTTGAACTTACTACTTCGCCTTTCACAGAACGAGCCATATCTGTTACTTCTTCTGGCCTTTCATCAATTAACAATACTATCAATTTTATTTCTGGATGATTAGTAGTAATAGCATGAGCTATGTTTTGCATAAAAACAGTTTTACCCGTTCTTGGAGGCGCCACTATTAAAGCTCTTTGTCCCTTACCAAGAGGGCATATAAGATCTACAACTCTTGTACTTAAATCTCCATCTGGATGATTTGCATTTAATAACAATCTTTCATTAGGATAAAGTGGTACTAAATTATCAAATTTTACACGGTGCCCTGCTTTTTCTGGCTCTTCAAAGTTTATTTTCTCAACTTTAAGAAGAGCAAAATATCTTTCACCATTTTTAGGAGCTCTTACCTGTCCTCTTACTGTATCACCAGTACTTAAACCAAATCTCTTTATTTGACTTGGTGAGATATAAATATCATCCGCACCAGCAGAATAATTTGCTTCCTGAGATCTTAAAAAACCAAAACCATCTTGTAAAACTTCTATCACGCCTTCACCAATAATGGTTCCTCCATCATCTGCAAACCTCTTAAGAACTAAGAAAATTATGTCCTGCTTAAGCATCGTGCTACTATTTTCGATGTTATGCTCTTCAGCAGTAACTCTTAATTGCTCTGGTGATTTAGCTTTTAATTCTTTTAAACTCATTGTTTTGCCATTACTTGGCTTTTTTACTTCTTCAATTATTTTTGGTTTGTTTTTTTGAGGATATTTAGAAAATTTATCTTTACGTTTTGTTTCAGTAGTATCGTCCCTACTCTCTTCACCTTCTATGAGGTTAATTTGAGCTAAAGAGCCTTCTTCTAATATTTTTTTTTCTTCTGGTACTTCTATGATTTTGCTTATTTCTTTTATGTCCAAAGCTTTATCTAATACTCTATTTTCTTCTTTCATTATATTTAACTAGATGGGGATTAATAAAAATGTTGTTTTTCAAAGTTTTGTTCAAAACTTCTATTTATGAGAATGTTAAAAATAAACATCAGTATTGTAATCTATATAAAAAAATAGAAATTACAACTATAAAACTATTTTTGAGTAAAATTTATTAAAGTATCTTTACTCAAAAGGCTTTATAATCACTAATATAACTATTAATACCATAAGTAAAGGCGGTACTTCATTTAAAATTCTATAAAATTTGCCCGTATATTTATTTTTACCTAAAATAAAATTTTTTCTACATTTAGCTAAAAATCCATGTATTCCTATCATTACAAAAACTATTATTGTCTTAAAAATAAACCATAGGCCTAAATTATAAAGCCCATATATATGCACTAAAGCAAGACCAAAAAATATCGTCAAAATCATTGCTGGGTTTATAATTCTCTTAAGTAAATTTACTTCCATCTTTTGAAAAAGATAATCTTGCTTACTACCAATCTCTACTTCTGTATGATACACAAACAACCTTGGTAAATAAAACATTCCTGCCATCCAGCAAACAAACGATATAATATGAGCTACCTTAAACCATTCATAATATTTATCCATTTAAAGCTCCTTGATTACTAATACAATTACAAAATTGTTTAGGGCATATTCGATTTTGTAAGTCGTTTTTTACCAAATTTTCGTCTTTAACTACATTTTTTGTACTAAGATCTAAAACTATATCAGCTAATGATTTTATAAATATTTCTTGAATTGAAACTGTTGGTATTCTTATATACTCTATGCAGTTGTGTTTTATAGCTAGATTTTGATAATCTATATCAAGTTCAACCAATGTTTCTGAATGTTCAGAAACAAAACTTAAAGGTACTATTATTAGCCTTTTTTTTTCTTTTGAACCTCTTATTATTTCACTTTCTGTATTTGGTCCTAACCACTCTAAAGGCCCTACTTTACTCTGATAACAAATAACAGTGTCTCTTATTTTTTTCTCTAAATATAGATTTATTTCTTTGGCTGTTTGCTCTACTTGCCACTGATATGGGTCACCAGCTTTTATAATTTTTTTAGGCAGACCATGAGCAGTAAATAAAATTCTATACTCACCTAGATAGGTGTTTTCTATTTTTTCTTCTATTAACTTACCATAAGCAGCTATAAACCCATTGTTTGTAGGGTAACAACAAACTGTTTTAATAGGGTATTTATTCTTAGCTTTTGCTAAAAAATCTTTTACTGAACTACCTGTTGTAGTTGTAGAAAATTGTGGATAAAGAGGTAATAATATCACCTCATCTGGTTTATAGTTTTCTAACTGTTTTAACAAATCTGAGCTATTAGGTTTTGTATATCTCATCGAGATATATACTTTGAAATTTCCAAATTTTTTAAGTTGTATTTGTAAATTATCTGCTTGAGATTGTGTGTTTTCAAGTATTGGCGACTTTCCACCTATTAATTCATAGATTGCCTTAGCTTTTTTTTCACGCCTACTAGAAATTAGTTTAGCAACCATCCACCTAAAAGGCCTAGGCAAATTTATTATTGCTTTGTCGTAAAACAAATTAAATAAAAAACCTTTTACAGATGCTAAATCTTTGGGTCCTCCAAGATTAAATAATACAACAGCAACTTTTTTTTGGTTTATCATTAAAGTAATTTTCTACCATTTGGAACATTTTCATCAACATTTACTAGACTTATAGCATCATTTTGATCAGAAAAGCCCAAAAGTAAGAATTGTGATTGAAATCCTGCTATATTTTTAGCTTCTAAATTCACACATCCTAATATTTTTTTACCTATTAAAACTTCTTTTGTATAGTTTATAGTAACTTGAGCTGAAGTTTGTTTTACTCCTATATCTTCACCAAAATCTACCCAGATTTTATAAGATGCATTCCTAGCACGAGGAAAATCCTCAATTTTTATTATAGTGCCTGATCTTAAATCAACGCTTGCGAATGTTTCAAATGTTATCATTTTTATTTTTTAAATTTTATAATTTTATTATTACACGCAAAAGTCAAATTTTTAAAGTTTTTTTATAACTTATGAATAGTTTCTACTAAATACTCAACATTTTCAATAGGAGTATTTGGCAATATACCATGTCCTAAATTAAAAATTAAATTTTTTCCTGCAAAATCTTCAAGTATTTTTTCTACTTGTTCCTTTATTTTTTCTTTTGAGCCAAGTAAGTAAATAGGATCAAGATTTCCTTGGTATATTATATTTTCTGGTAAATTGTTAACTATCCATTTTCGTGAAATATTACTATCTAACGAGATAATATCTACTTTTGTTTCTTCAACATAATTTTTATAGAGATGTTGTGAATCTTTAGGAAACCCTGTAATTAAAATCTGTGGATAGGTTTTTTTTATTTCTTCTACTATCTTTATCATAGGTTTTATCACCCATTTATCATAGTTTTCTTTATTTAAAACTCCTGCCCAACTATCAAAAATTTGAACTATACTAACCCCTGATTCTATTTGCTTTTTTAAATGCCAAATTACTGTATCTGTTAAAAAATCTATAAGCTTTGAGAATTCATTTTGCGAATTATATGCTAAATTTTTAACTATTGAAAATTGCTTTGAACTGCCACCTTCTATCATGTAAGTAGCTAATGTCCATGGGGCTCCTGCAAAACCAATGAGAGGTTTTTCTTTTGGCAACATTTCTCTTGTAAGAGCAATAGCCTCGTATACTTTACTTAAATTATTTATAAAAGTTTCTTTATCAGTGATTTTAATCTCTTCAAAACTTGTTATTTTATCAAGTATTGGGCCATGATCTTTTTGGAAACTAACTCTTTGTCCTAAGGCATCAGGAATAACTAAAATATCTGAAAATATTATAGCAGCATCAAAATTAAATCTTCTAATAGGTTGTAATGTTACTTCTGATGCAAGTTCTGGATTATAACAAAGTGATAGAAAATCAGGAGTATTTTTTCTGATGTTCATATATTCAGGTAAATACCTACCTGCTTGTCTCATTAACCAGATTGGATTTTGTTTATTAAATAAATAATTATAATATTTCATATTTATGTTTTAGTTGTATATCTATGTGTGTAAGTAGTATTAACAGTTACTAACAAAATTATCCACAAAAATCTTTAATTTAAATGAGTAAATGTTCAATATGTGTATAACATATTTAAATTATTGAAATACAAGAATATTTTATAGAAGTATTAGATATATTTTTGTTTTATCTAAAATAAATAATTAGATTTATCAAGGTAATTAACAGTTTAGGGAAAAAATTATCCACATGTGTATAAAAAACTGAGTAAATTTTTGGTAAAGCTGTGCTCTTTATGAGTTGGTGGATAAATTACAAGGTTATCAACATAAACTAGTATTGTTATTAACAACAAAATTGTATATTTTCTTAAGTTGTATAATTTTAAATAAAAAATACCTTTGTGAATGAATTAATTGTATATTTAGTGTCTGATTCTACGGGCGAAACTGTTAGTTGTGTTGCTACATCAGCTTTAGCACATTTTAAAAATTTAAAAACCAAAAAACATGCAAGATCATTTTATGATACTAAGAGCAAAATAGATAAACTAATTTCTGAAATTGAAATTCAAAATAAAAAATTAATAGTAATTCTTTATACAATAGCAGATCAAGAGCTTTTAGAATATTTAGAACAAAAATGTAAGGAAAAATCTATTTTAGCAATAGCTGCAATTACAAAAGTTATAGACGATCTTACCAATCATTTACATCTTGAAAAAGATTTCCAGGTAGGCAAACAGCATGAACTTGGTGAGGGATATTTTAAAAGAGTAGAAGCTATAAATTTTGCTTTAATTCATGACGATGGTCAAGCCTTAGAAAGTATAGGTAAAGCAGATATAATAATCCTAGGAATCTCACGTACCTCAAAATCTCCAACTTCATTATATATTGCACAAAAAGGCATAAAAGTAGCAAATATACCTTTTATTACAAAAGAACTTTTCCCAGTGCCATCTCAAAATTTAAAAGATAAATTTGTCGTAGCTTTAACAATAGAACCAAGTGTTTTAGGAGAAATTAGAGCAAAAAGATTATTAAATTATAATATAAAAGATAATACGTCATATGTAGATCTAGATTTTATAAAATCTGAAGCTTATGAAGCGCTAAAATTCTATAAACAAAATAAAATTCATATACTAGATGTTACAAAGCGCTCAGTAGAAGAAACAGCAGCTTTAATTCTTCAGCTTTATAACAAGAACAAGGAGTAAATTTTGATTATGAAGCAATTAGCAGTTATAGGAGAAAATGTTACTAAATATTCTTTATCTCCGTATGTTCATAATTTTTGGCTGAATAAGTATAATTTACCCCATAATTATATAGCTTGCGATGTTGATAGAAAAGGTTTAGCAGAGTTTATTAAAGATGCGAGAAGTAAATTTTTTGGCTTTAATGTTACTACGCCTTTTAAAAATGAAATATTACAATACTTAGATCAAGTAGATGAAATAGGAGAAAAAACTGAATCTATAAATGTAGTAAAAAACATTAATGGTAAATTATATGGGTATAATACAGATATGATGGCATTTACAAAACAATTCAATCTTAAAAAAAAATACCAACGTATAGTTATATTAGGCTTGGGAGGGGTTACTAGATCAATATTATTTGCTTTAATTAATTTTTTTCAAAGCGAAGAAATATATATAATTTCTCGAAAAGTAACAATTAATAATTTAGAAAAATCTTTAAGTAAAAAAATAATCTATAGTGATTATAGCAATTTACCTGAACTTTTAAAAACTACAAATTTACTTATTAATACCACACCAAAAGATGTTATTGATGAAATAATAAACGTGAGGGATCTACAAAATAATGTAGAACTATTTGATGTTAATTATATTAATACAAATTTTCATGACAAGTTAAATCTTGCTAATATAAAAGTTCTAAAAGGTAATAATATGTTTGTAGAGCAAGCTAAACACAGTTTTGATATTTGGTTTAATATTTTACCATCTGAAATAGACATAAATGAATTAAAAATATGCTAATAGGAATAACTGGAGGTATTGCCTCTGGTAAAACATATGTATGTAATTATTTAAAAAGTAAAAATTATGCTATATTTGAAGCAGACTATGAAATAGCAAAATTAGCTAAAAAATCAGAAGTAATAGCGCAAATAAGAGCTGAATTTCCTGAGTTAGGCTTGGGTGCTATAAAAAAAGAAGTTTTACGAGAAATTTGTTTGAGTGATAATAGTAGGTTATGTGCTTTACAAAAAATCTACTATCCTTTTTTAGAAATAGAATTAAATAAGTTTTTTATTAACCATGAAAATGATGAAATTTCTTTTTTAGAAGCACCTCTTTTGTTTGAAGCTGGTTATAATAAATTTGTAACAAAGATTATTACAATTATTGCAGATATTAATATAAAAGAACAAAGAGCTCTTAATCGCGGGGTAAGTAAAAAGGACTTTGAAAGATTTTTAAAAATTCAAATGAGTGATCATGAAAAGCTAAAGAAAACTGACTATATTATTTATAGTAATAATGAAATTAATAATGTAGAAATGCAAATAGAAAATTTAATAAATAGTTTAAAAAAATGAGAGAAATAGTTCTTGATACTGAAACTACAGGTCTTGACCCTAATGATGGCCATAAAGTAATAGAGATTGGTTGTGTAGAGTTAGTTAATAAAGTAAAAACAGGCAGAGTCTTTAATGTTTATATCAATCCTCGTAGAGACGTTCCAAAAAGCGCCTTTGATGTTCATGGAATTTCTACAGAGTTTTTAAAAGACAAGAAAGTTTTTAAAGAGATAGCAGATGAATTTCTACTCTTTATCAGAGATACTACGCTAATAATTCATAATGCAAGATTTGATATAGGTTTCCTTAATAAAGAACTTGCTTATATTGATAAGCAAGACCTTTCTAATTTTAAGTATGTTGATACATTGCATTTAGCAAGAAGGTTATTTCCTGGTGCCCCTGCTTCATTAGATGCTTTATGCAAAAGATTTAAAATCGATCTAGGAAAAAGAACTAAGCATGGTGCGTTGCTAGATGCTGAATTACTTGCTGAGGTTTATATTAATTTATCTGGTGGGACACAAACTAAGCTAAATTTTTCTTATGGTGAAAATAGAAAATCAACAGATAATATTAATCTTTTACCTAAAGTTACTAGAGAAGAAAGAGTATTTGAAGTTAGCAGTGATGAAGAAAAATCACATCAAGAATTATTAGTAAAAATAAAAGACCCTTTGTGGAGTAAGTAGGAGTAAATCTAATTACTCCTACTTTTTAATTTAGTTTTTAGTTTTACTAACATCTTCTTTTCTTTGGCGATAAAGAGCACTAAAATCAATAGGATCAATCATTAAAGGTTGAAAACCACCGTCTCTAGTAACATCTGAAATTATACGTCTAGCATAAGGAAATAGTATAGTTGGGCAGTGAATTAATAAAATCATATCCTTTTGTTCGCCTTCAAAGTTTTTCACAGTGAATACGCCACAATAAGCTAGTTCAAGTATAAACATCGTGGTTTCTTCTTGATTAGCTTTTACAGTAACTTCAATACTTACTTCATAAATATCTTTTTCTAGCTCGTTAACTTCAAGATTTAAAGCTATATCAATTTTAGGTGGTGTAGGTTTTGGCAATAAAGATGCAGGAGAATTAGGGCTTTCAAAAGATAAATCTTTAGTATATTGGCCATTAATTGCTATAACTTGTTGCGTATTGTTTGTATTTTCCATAATTTAAACTATCTCTTTCTTTTTTTTTATATGAAACTAATATATACTCCAATAAAAGAAAAGACAAATAAATAGGAGAATTTCCTTTAAATGAGTGATGGTACTATGATGATAATTTTGATCTTTATAACTAGTTATGTTTTCTATAAATTATACTCAGTTCTTGGAAATGGTAATATTGAAGATTTACTCAAGAAAAAGAAGAATATAAATTCTAGTCAAAACGAACCAGAAATGGTGAATTTAGAAGATGTAGAAGAAACAGTTGTTGATGAAGATAGTGAAAAATTAATAGTTAAAGAAGATGTAAGGCAAGTATTAGACAAGTTACATAATCTTGAAAAAAACTTTAAAGAAAAAGGTTTTATTAAGAGTGCAGCTAGCGCTTTTGAATATATTTTAAAAATATTTGCAGAAGAAGAAAAATTTGAATTGAAAAGATTACTTTCATCAGAGATATATGAAAATTTTATAGATGATATCGAAGAAAGAAAAACTAATAAACTCAAGAAGCATCATACATTAGTCTCACTTGATCAACCGGTTCTAATAGATGCAAGAATTGAAGATAATAACGTTTGGCTTACAGTCGAGTTTGTTAGTAAACAAGTAAATTACTACACTAATTTTAATGATGAAGTAGTAAAAGGTAATAAAGCAAGTATTGATACAATAAAAGATATTTGGACTTTTACTAGGAAAATCAATAGCTCTTCACCAATTTGGAAATTAGAAGAAACTAAATAAATGTATAAGAGCTTTGCTATTCTAATAGTTTTCTTGATAAGTTGTTCAGTTCAGCCAAAGCTTATATTACAAAAAACAGATTTTGCTAATATTTCTGGTTGGAGTTATGATGATCATAATGAGTTATTAGCAGCTTATAATGAGAGTTGTAAAAAATTTGATATTAAGCAATGGCAGAATTTTTATAAAAAAAACAACATAATTGGCGAACCACATGAATATTGTAAGGTTTTTTATAAAGATTTTAAAAAAAACAAGAATGATTTCAAATCCTTTTTAGAACAAAGATTTACACCTTACTTAGTACTAAATAACAAAAATAATAAAGGCTTATACACAGGTTATTATGAACTTGAATTAACAGCGAGTTTATTAGCTAGTGAGAAATATAAATATCCAATTTATAGTAGGCCAAAAGATATCACTTTAATTAGACCTTATTATACACGAGAAGAAATAGAAAATGGTGTTTTAAAGGGCAAGAATTTAGAGATTGCTTATACTGATGACCCTGTTAGGTTGTTTTTTCTTCATATCCAAGGATCTGGTATTTTAAATTTTGAGAATGGTAAAAGCATAAGAATCACTTATGATGGTCAAAATGGTCATAAGTACTTTCCAATAGGTAAATATTTAAAATATATAGAGAAAATAAGCCCGGAAGAAATAAATGCATTATTTATTATGAACTGGTTGCGTTTATACAAATTTAAAGCCCAATCAGTAATGAATTTAAATAAATCCTATATATTTTTTAGAATAAACAAAGATACTTCACCAATTGGAGCTCAGCAAATACCCTTAACACCTGAAAGATCATTAGCTATTGATAGAAAGTTTTTTCCTCTTGGAAGTGTATTTTGGTTAAATACTCATGCTACTTATAATAATTCTAAAATTAATAAACTATTTATAGCTCAAGATACAGGTGGTGCAATAAAAGGTATAGTAAGAGGTGATATTTTTTTTGGCAAAGGCAAAGAGGCTGAAAAACAAGCATCAAGTATGAAAAATATCGGAGAGTATCACATATTATTACCTAAGAATCATATTGTAAACTCTAAACAATAAAGTAATTTACTTTATTTATATTAAATATTACGTTAGATTAATAGTTTTAGGATAATTGAAGGTGTTTTTAGTTATGAAAAAGTTTGTTACTTACTTAAGCATAGTTTTATTGACAATATTTGTTACAGGTTGTGCTAGTTCTAAAAGATCTCAGGAAGACATGCCATCTATCAGTGACAATGTACTTTATAAGCAAGCAATGAATGAGCTTGATCAAGGAAATTTTGATGCAGCAGCAAAAGATTTTATGAAGCTAACTACAGAGTTCGCTTATTCATCTCATGCTTCTAGTGCTCAATACTATGAAGCAGTTGCTAAATTTAAAAATAATGATTTTGATGGGGCAGAAGCAGCAGCATATGATTATATATCATTACATCCAACTGGTGAGTTTGTTGAAGAGGCTTATTATTTACGTGCTACATGTAGTTTTAAGCAAATATTACCTGTTGGTCTTAATCAAGAAAATACCTTAAAAGCTCAAGAATCTTTTATAGAGCTTATAAATCGCTTTCCAAATAGTAAATACACTCAAGATGCTAAAAACAAAATAAGTTTCTTAAATAATCATTTAGCTGGGCAGGAAATGGAAGTTGCCAATTATTATATGAAAAAGAATAATTTTACGGCTGCTATTAGAAGATATACTAATTTGCTTGAAAATAATCAAGAGAGTCTATATACGGAAGAGGTTTTATATAGATTAGTTGAGGCATATAAAAACTTAAAGCTAGATAATGAGGCTAAAAAATATGCGGCAATCTTAGGTAAGAATTACCCAGAAAGTAAATGGTACCAAAAAAGCTACAATCTAATATTAAAAAGTAACTGATGCTCAATAAGCTTTATATAAGAAATTTTTTATATATTGAAAGTTTGGATTTAGATTTTAAAAATGGACTTTCAATTTTTACCGGGGAAACTGGTTCTGGTAAAAGTTTGATTTTAAAAACCATAAATTTTTGTTTGGGTGAGAAATTACCAAACCACATTCATCTAAACTCGGGTAGTAGTAGTGTTTTACTACTTGAATTTGATATTAACAATAATCAAAAAATTTTAGACTTTTTAAGTACATATAGTTTTAATAAACCTAAAGATAATATTTTACTTATAAAAAGGGAAATTATTGATACAAAAAAATCAAAATTTTTCTTAAATGATATTCCTATTACTTTGCAATTACTTAAACAATTAAGTGAAAATTTACTTGAATATCAAGGGCAGCACAGTCAGTTATTACTTTTAAATGATAATAATCATTTAAAAATAGTTGATCAATATGCAGGTCTATCTAAAGATTTGGATATTTTGCAAAGACTTCATTTAGACTATCAAGAAGTATTAAGTGAAATCAAAATATTAAATACTAAAAAGTTAGATTACGAAAAAGACCTAGATTATCAGCGCCATACTTTAGAAGAGTTACAAAACTTAGCTATTGAAGATAATGAGGAAAATAATTTAAAAGAAATTAAGCAAAAAACTCAAGATTCTCAAAAATTAAAAAATCAGCTAAAGCAAGCTTTAGAATTGCTAGATAATGATCAAGTGGAGCAGAATTTTGTACAATGTTATAAATTATTACTAGCTTGTGATAATAAATATGATTTAGATTTTACTCATGATTTACAAGAAATGGATGAGTTAACTAATAAAATTTCAAATTTAATTAGCTCAGTAAAATCAAAACAAAGGCTTTTATCTGAGGACATTAATCTGGAGAAAATAGAAGATAGGCTTGATTTAATCAGAACAATAGCAAGGAAACACCGTGTAAGTTCAACTGAGTTGTCAAGTATCATGCTCAAAGCTGAACAATTTATTAATGATGTTTCAAATATTGATAATTATATAAGTGACACTGAAGTAAAATTAAAAAATATTCGAGAAGATTATTATAAATTAGCTTTAGCCGTTTCAGATAAAAGAAAAGAAGCAGCATTATCTTTAGAAAGCAAAATAATGCATGAGCTTAAAGACCTGAATATGGCAAAAACAATCTTAAAAATAGATATTAAAACCGACCCTACAAAATTAACAAAAAATGGTTTTGATAATATTGAATTTTTAAGTTCTAATAACCCAGGTACACCTTTAGCGCCTTTAAAAAATATTTCCTCTGGCGGGGAGCTCTCAAGACTAATACTTGCTATGAAAGTAGTATTATCCATTAAAGATGCTCCTGAAACTATAATTTTTGATGAGATTGATAGTGGACTTGGTGGTGCTGCTGCCGCTGCAGTAGGTGAGAAGCTTTTATTACTAAGCAAAAAATTTCAATTAATCTTAGTAACTCATCATCAACAAGTGGCATCTAAAGCTGATTCACATTATCTAATTAAAAAGCAATATCATCAAGATACTACATATTTGGTCTTTGAAACATTAGACAGACAAGCACGTTTATATGAACTTGCAAGAATGATTTCAGGAAAAAATATTACCCCAGAGGCACTCGATGCAGCAGCAAAATTACTTGATTGTAAATAGATTTTAAATGATTACTCTAAAAAGTTTTTAGTCTAACCTGAGTTCGACATAATGAAGGTATAAAATTATTTGCAATTTTATCGAGGAATGATAGATATTCTCTAATAATTACCACAAAATTGGAGAATAAATCTATGATCCCTCTAACTGAGATTTTCTATCTAACCGATGATTTTTGCAAGCTT
>DITT01000016.1 GCA_002422875.1 Rickettsiales bacterium UBA6177
AAAAATCATCGGTTAGACAGAAAATCTCAGTTAGAGGGATCATAGAATTATTCTCCAATTTTGTAGTAATTATTAGAGAATATCTATCATTCCTCGATAAAATTGTAAATAATTTTACACCTTCCTTATGTCGAACTCAGGTTATTCTAATAAAATAAGGAAACGTCAGATTGATAGTGTTTTTCTTGACCATTTCTGGAATGCTATCACAGGAGATTTCAGCCAATATTTTATTCAAAGTTTTTTACCTCTAATATTTTCATTTATATTTTCTAATCGTGCCACCCATTTTTTTGCTTGATAGCCTCGGGATACATTCTGTATAATTTTTGCTGCAACTTGCTCTTGCCAATGGCGCTCTCGTATTTCTACTGGCAACATGGCTTCCAAATTTTGTTTCGTATTTTGGTCTTTGTCTGATTTTTGTGCTTCGTTATAGAAACCTGAAATAATTTCTTCTAAGTTATCATGATCTTGAGATCTTTGATGTAGTGTTTGAGGGGTGATTTTAGGGTTATGCTCGTAAATTTTTAAGGCCTTATACGAAACAAGACTCGAAAGTATAGCCTTATCGGAAGTTAGTGCAGATAATGAGCATAAATCAATGATTCTACTAGAATATAATTTAGAAGCTGCAAATGAGGTAAGAATTATTCCAACATCTTTGTCCACTTTTTGTAAAGTTTCAATTATTTCCGTGATATTATTTGTAGGCTTAGAGAGTAAAACCATTCTATTTGGTTGGATATTAAGGCTTTTATATAATCCTCTTGCATCTTCGGATAATATTATCCTAAGGGTTTCTGGATCATTAATTGCTGCTTTTAATGACTCTTCTATAGTAATCCTAGACTCTTGGTAAAATCTTCTAGCGTAGGCTTCAGTTACTATAGGTAAGAGATCTTCTTTTATTTTAGTTAGAGTAAGCAACTCTTCAGTGGTTAATCTTCTAATCGGATCTGGATTATCATTAAACATATTTAGTAGATATGTAGGGGTTAAATCAGGAAAAGATTCTTTTAATTTATTTGATTGCATATATAAAGATGCCTTTATAAGATTTTTATCGCCTTTATGCTCGTCAAATAATTGCTCTGGGTTTAATTTTAAGGCTTGGAGTAAATGTACAATATCCCCATCTATAGTTTGATAAATTGTCATTAGCTTTTTAATATCAATAGTATCATATCTTTTATAAAATTCTTGAGCACAGTAGTTTATTATCTTGGATAAATTAGCTTTATTATAATTAGTTAATTTAACTATATCCTTTAGACTAATTTGAGAGTATTGAGACAAAAAAGATTTAATAGAATAGCCCAAGTTACTAGTCATATCCTTAAATAATTCTGGCTTATCTGCAAATATTTCTACAAATTCTTCAAGTTGTAATTCAGGATAACTCTCAAATAATCGAGCAGCATCATAAGATAAAATGAGTTTTAAAATACTTCCATTGTAGTTACAGAGATCAAGCAGTTTCTTAAGTTCTATATCTTGAATTTTTGTGTACCAGCAGTAATAAGAGATGGAGCATAATATCTCTAATATTTCTTTTTTATTTTTTTCTATATTTACCATTAGCTCTTGAAGGTTGAAAGAGAATTTTTCTCCTAAGCTTCTCATTTCGTACGCCACCATTAGTTTGAGTAATTGGCTGTCACCTTCAGATAATTGCATTAATAGAGCGGGGCTTAGATCAGAAAATGGATGATGAACACTTATAGTTAAGTAACTTAATACATCTTGTTTACCCATAGAAATTGCTAATAATTCTTGAGGAGTTATATGATATTTTTCATATAAACATATTGCATAAGGTCCAGTTAGTAAAGAGATGATTTGTGGATCTTGATTTGCAAGCTCAATAATATCTGCAGGATAAATATCTGAATATTTGCTAAAAAAGTTAGAGGCACCTATGAGTCTAGTAAAGATTTCATGATTTCTCTCGGAGAGTTGCACAAACTCTGAAAGTGAATATTTTAAATTTTTTGAAAAAAATCCTTGAGTAAGAGCTTCACTTATTGCCTTTCTAAAGTTTATATCATCTTTTACCAGTTCAATACTATTTACTAAATCCCCCAAATTTTCTAATGATAAACTTTGCCTAAATACTACTTCTCCTATGATAATTACTGCTTTAAATAATTTATCTATGGGTAATGTGGGATGATCTTTGCAATATTTTATAACATATGGATTAAAGATCATTTGGTTGTGGTCCGGATAATTTAATAATAAAAATGATAATATTTCTGGGGTTATGGATGGTAGCTCTTTATATAAAGAAATAGCATGGTAGCCACTTAAATTTTTAATGACATTAGCTTGCCGATTTCCAAGATTAGCCAATTCCATTGGGCCTACCTGAAAATAGATATAAAATTCTTTTGCTTGATATAAAGCCAAAATTATTCCATTATCATCATTACTTATTACTTCAAATAATTGTTCTGGAGAAATAGAATAAGTTTTACATAATTCATAAAATTGCATATTTTGCATTAAACGAATGATTTTTGCATCACCATCAGATATTCTTAATATTTCTTCTAGACTAAATTCATTCTCTCGAGATAAGCTTGTTTGTTGATAATGATATTGATTATGTAGTCCTAGGTCTTTTAGAATGTCTGGATTTTTAAGAGCAATTCTAATTAAATCTTTTTTATCAAAATTAGGGATATATTCAAAAAGTTTTTTTAGATTATCAACAAATTTATAATCTAATAGTTTCTGTAATTTTTCTCTATTGTAATCAGCCATTCTAGGCAAATCTTCTAATATATCTTTGTAGAAACCTAAAAAATGTTGATTTTTATGATCAGTTAATTCTCTAATTATTTCAACATTACTATCGCAAATCTCAATTAATTTTTCAGGGGTTAAGTTTGCAAGATGCGTATAAAAATTTGAGTAACCTTGTGGTAAAATACTATTTAATAACTCAAAATTTCTTTTAGTTATTTCTATCAATCTAAATGGAGTGAGCGAAGGGAATTTGTGATATATATTACTATTAACTAGTAAAGCTACTATTTTAATATTACCATCTGCAGATTCTAATAGTTGATTAAATGTTATTTTAGGAAATTTCTTGGAAAAATTTAACGCTTCTATTGAACTCATTTTTTTTATAACTTCTATATCTAATCCAGGTATTTCTATTAAATTCTCAGGTGTTAAATCTGGAAATGCTTGATATAAATATTGGCTTTGGATAATTGCTCCAAGTAATTCAGAATTATTATCAGCAAATATAACTATTTTTCTCAGATCAACCATAGGAAAGCGTTTATAGAATTCTTCTGAACCCCATGCTAAAAGGACTTGCAAGGTTTCTATTCTTTTTCCTGCAATGTCCCATAATGATGAAGGGTCTTGCTTGCAATTAATATACATAGATTGAGCTACTTCAGAGGTTAAAGCTTCTATAATATCCTTATTATTAGCAGATAATTCTAATAAATGTTGCGGAGATACTTGTTTTTGTAAGAGTAAATATGTTCTAATTGCTTGAGGTGAGATTAAAACACGTAATATTTCTATATCGAGCTTTGCAAAATCTAGTAAGCTTTTTAACAATAATGCAGGGAATAATTGCATAATTTTCAGTGCCTGATTTGAAGTAATAAATGCTAAAAGATCTTTGTTTTTAGAGACAATTTCTAATAAATTTTCAGGAGTAATATTGTGCTCTATATAAATTTGAAATGCTGCATAAGACGTAATGCTTTTTAAAATGCTAACATCTTCTTCTGCTAAAATATATAGCCATTCAGGATCATATTGTTTAAATTTCCGATATATCTGTAAAGCTAAATCCGAACTCAAATATTGCAGTGCTTCTAGAGGAATTCCAGCCTCTTGCAAATCTTTGATTTTTTTTAATAAGAGTTGATTATTTGCTAATTCTTCTGCGAATTTTAGCGAATAAATTGGTACCCCTAAGGCCTTACTTTGCTGCTCTAAAACATCAGAAGTTGCAAGTAACCATTGGGAATTTGAGTCATAACTATGACCCTCTAAAATAACTTCATTATAAGGATTTGTGAATTTAAGTTCTTGTGGAGTTTTTCCGCTACTTCCAATTGTTACTCTACCTATTTCATACTCTTTTACTATTTTTATAGCAAAGTCTTTTAATAAAGGCACCAACTTATCATCATCTACTTGATCTAGATTTTCCCAAGAATCAAACACAAGATTACCATGAATACTCCTCCAGGCATAAGCTTGCCCTATAATTTTAAAAGATCTATAGTCAATTTCTCCATTTTCCAGAAATGGATTAGCTTTTTGCTTAGCTTCATTATTAAGATATTTTACCAAAATATAAAAGCCATCATTCTCTCTAGTCATTCCATCAATAGCGCATTCCTCAGCATAATTATTAACTGACTGACAACAAGCAGTAATTTCTCCTAAAATATATCCACGGACATCATTTTTAGGTAATTTACATAAATGGTAACCTTTATATTCTTCTCCTAATTCAGCTCCGTTTAGATGCAAATTTGGCAAATTATCTTGATTTACTGTTCGGTTTAATTCGATAGATAAAACTTTTTCAAAAACTTTTTCTGGAATATTATATTCATTAAATATCTTTGCTAATTTTGGATTTTCTAATGCTCTTTGGTAGCTAAGATGGCTACTAATTTCTGCAGCTTCCTCTATGTCTTTCGGTGCTTTTCCTCCTAGCTTGGATTCTATTTCTTCTGCACGTGAAAAATACATAAATATTTTTGGGCCATGTTTTTTTATTAAATTTCTCCATTGTTGGATATCTGATGTTTTTTCAGGCAAGGTAAATATTAGAGCATCATGAAGAGGGCTTTGATTATCTAGATAAAAACTTCTAATAAAATTGTCTATCTCTAATAGATTAAACTCCCATATGCTGAGTAGCTTATATGAT
Organism: Rickettsiales bacterium UBA6177; assembly: GCA_002422875.1. Taxonomy (GTDB): domain Bacteria; phylum Pseudomonadota; class Alphaproteobacteria; order Rickettsiales; family UBA6177; genus UBA6177. The sequence goes on from DITT01000016.1 coordinate 4,925, forward strand.
TGCAAAGAAATTTGTAGAGAATCTGCATTTTGTTCAATATTTTCACTTATAAACTTAACTAACTTATAAAAATTAATATAAAACTCAATATTTTTATCGGTTGCTTCTATAAAATTATATTTTTGATTAAGTTGATGAAACTCATCAACAATTTCTTTTTCCTCCTCATCCTCCCATTCCTCATTTTCTTCTTCATTAAATTGAACATCATGAGAGACAGATTCTTTAGATTCCTCAGGATATAAAATATTAGCCATCTCAGAATTATTTTCTAGAATGTATTTTTTGAATAAGTGATTATCCAAATATGCAGCAAACTTTTCGTTAAGTTTCTTTTTTAATTTAGTTTTTTTATCTGCAAGTATTTCTGATTGTTGATCTTTGGAGATTTTTTCAACATCTAGATCCTTTTTTATTTGGTCATTAAAGATATAATCCCAAAAATCTTTTATATTCATATATTACTTCCTTAATGTGATAACTATATTGGCAACTTACTTTTTAGTTATGAACTAGTTTATACTAGTAGCTAAGCAAGCAGAAAAATTCATGTATTGTTGTTTTAGCTTTGTTAAGTACTCCCTGTAAATAATCGGTAGAGTTTTACTAGAGGAGTGTTACCGCTCGCCTACCTGTTTTTCTAGTAATAAAAATGTTTAAAAAAGAACAAGGTGGCTTTTATAGTAAATTAAGTTGAATTAGCACAAGAAAAGAAATTTACTAAAGCATCATATAAATTATCGAATTGAAGAATATTATTTTTTATCCACCGTTTTAGATTTGCCCAGAATTTCTCTATTGGATTCAAGTCTGGAGAATAAGGTGGAAGAAAAATTACTTTACAACCAACAGATTCTATTAATTCTTGAGTTCGCTTAGATTTATGAAAAGATGCGTTGTCTAAAACCACATATTGACCTGCTTGTAACTCTTTTATCAAAAACTCTTCA
>DITT01000019.1 GCA_002422875.1 Rickettsiales bacterium UBA6177
TGAATCCAATAGAGAAATTCTGGGCAAATCTAAAACGGTGGATAAAAAATAATATTCTTCAATTCGATAATTTATATGATGCTTTAGTAAATTTCTTTTCTTGTGCTAATTCAACTTAATTTACTATACCAGAATACAAAAGAAACTCTTCTCATAATGCTAATTTTTATACGAATTAATGTACGTTCAAGTTCGTCCGATAGCGTAACTTTGTATAATTTCTGAGAGTTTAACTTAGTATTTATAGCTATTCTATCTGAATTTCCAAAAGACTGATTGACTAACAAAGGATTTGTAATTCCAATAAACTTGGTTCCAAGCTCCCAGCTTCTAGTGAAATAAAGATCTATAGGCATTGATATAGGCATTGCTTTCTCTAGATATCTGATAGCAGCTTTTCTATCAATAAGATATCCACCGGCACCATATACACTTTTGCCGTATAGAACCATATCATTACCTGAATGTAGTTTTAACAATGTTTTATAGCGACTTTCACCTGCTATAATGTCAAACATCACCATGTTCCAATATTGCCTTAGTCCTTTGAGTTCTTCGACTACACCCCTCAAGACGAAAGGGTTAAAACTAACATCATCTTCAAAAATAAGAGCATATTCATAACTCGAATCTAAAAACTTTCTATAGGCTTTGAAATGACTGAGAGCGCATCCAATATCACCTTTTTTGTTTTTTATTCTACCAACGGCAATTTTATTTACTTCATCATCTGATAGAGCGTAACCATCAACAGCTTTTATAGTATGCACGGGATAGCCGAGTTTTTCGATATTAGGCATAACGTAATTATAACGATCTTTTGATGATGGTAGGTTAATTAGGTATGAGCCTACAGCACCAGGAATAAAGTCGTCTCTAGCATTTACTTTTTGTACTTTTGGCAATATTCTATAACCAAAAGGAGTAAAAATCACTATCAAGCAAAAAATAACTACAGCTTTTAGCATTTTTGGTAATATATTATATCCAAAAGGACTAAAAACCAATATAAAGCCAAGAATTACTATAATTTTTAATATTAATTTACTACATTTTACAATGTTATCATTCATATCTATATCCACAGCTATTTATAATTTTATCAATTCTTGATTTCTTTATTTATAAAATAGAAAACATTAAAGCTCTTTTTAAATGATTATTCTAAAAAATCTTAGTCTAAGAAATATTTAAATTTTATATACCAGAATACAAAAGAAACTTTTCTCATAATTCTAGTTTTTATACGAGTTATCTGGCGTTCAAGTTCGTTCAATACTGTAATCTTGTATAGATTTTGAGACTGTAACTTCTTATTCATGGTTAATCTATCTGAATCTCCAAAAGACTGATTGACTAACACAGGATTTCTAACCCCAACAAATTTAACCCCTAATTCCCAGTCTCTTGTGTAATAATGATCTATTGGTATAGATATTGGCATTGCTCTCTCTAAATATCTGATAGCAGCTTTTCTATCAATAAGGTATCCTCCAGTCATCATCACATTTTGACTATATAAAACCATATCATTACCAGAATGTAGTTTTAATAACTTTATATAATGCTTTTTGTTTACTCCAGTGTTAAACATTACCATGTTCCAATACCTCCTTAATCCTTTGAGTTCTTCAACTACATCCCTCAAGACCGAAGGGTTAAAACTAACATCATCTTCAAAAATTAGAGCATATTCATAACTCGAATCTAAAAACTCTCTATAGGCTTTGAAATGACTGAGAGCGCATCCAATATCACCTTTTTTATTTTTTATTCTTCCAATAGCAATTTTATTTATTTCATCATCTGATAGAGCATAGCCATCAACAGCTTTTATAGTATGCACAGGATAGAAGAGTTTTTCAATATTAGGCATAACGTAATTATAACGATTTTTTGATGATCGTAGGTTAATTAGGTATGAGCCTACAGTACCAGGAATAAAGTCGTTTCTAGCATCTACTTTTTGTATTCCTGGTAATATATTATATCCAATAGGAGTAAAAACTAATATAAAGCAAAAAATAATTATAATTTTTAATATTAATTTACTACATTTTACAATTTTATTGCTCATACCTACATCCGCTTATTTTATCAACTCTATATTTAGCAGCAAAATTACCTGCTTGTAAATAATATTTAATAATTTTGAAGTTGAAAATTTATTAAAAAATTGCTATAATGCCATTTCATAGATCGATAATTTTATTAATTTTTAAGAGGTTAAGACGCATGAGTAACAACTTTTTACCTGCTTTAACAAATAGTGATACAGGGTTTATTGCTTATTTAAAAAAGATTAATAAGATTCCTTCACTTGACGAAGAAGAAGAATTTAGACTTGCAAAACTATATCAAGAACATTCAGATTTAAATGCTGCTCATAAATTAGTTTCAAGCTATTTAAAGCTTGTTGCAAAGGTAGCCTTTAAATATAAAAATTATGGTTTGCCAATAGTAGATCTTGTTTCAGAAGGAAATATAGGTTTAATGCAAGCCGTAAAGAAATTTGACTATCTTAGAGGTTATAGGCTTTCAACATATGCTATATGGTGGATAAAAGCGAGTATCCAAGAATATATTTTAAAATCTTGGTCTTTGGTAAAAATAGGAACAACAACTACTCAAAAAAAATTATTTTTTAATTTAGGTAAGTTAAAAAGAAAGATTAGTCTTATAAATTCTCGAGATTTTTCTTATCAAGATTTTCAACAAGTGGCAGATGAGTTAAATGTTCCTTTGAAAGATGTTGCAGAAATGAATGTTAGAATGAGCCATGATTTTTATCTTGACGAGCCACTAAAAGATGAAGGAGGTTCTTCCTACCTTGATATAGTGCCAAGTAATTCTCCTAGCCATGAATTAGTACTAGCTTCAAGACAAGAGGCGCAAAATAAAAAGATTTTGCTTGCAAATGCTCTTGAAGAATTATCAGAAAGAGAGCGAGATATAATAAATAAAAGAAAATTACAAGAAAAGCCGGAAACATTAGATAATTTAAGTAATTTTTATAAAGTTTCTAAAGAAAGAGTGAGGCAAATAGAAGAAAAAGCTATGAAAAAGCTATCTTCTTTTATATTAGGTTCTAGAAAGAGCATATAAATTTTGTATAGTTCTCAAGTTTTTAAGCATTAGATTTAAGCTTAGATATGTTAACCTGAGTACGGACGATACAAGGGCGATTCAAGTAATTATTTACAGCTCAAAACTTGCGTATAAGTATTTTTACAATAAGTTATTAGTTAAAAAGATTTGGCTATAAAAAAAGACTTTTTCTATATGGAATCATGTCAAGATGGGCAAGACAAACACAACAATAAGCTATAAAAATATACCGGTAGGAAAGCATTATATGAAATGATGATATTGGTATAGATTTTAACCTAGCCTGGCACCACTTTCTCCTAGCATAAATCTAAGTTAACTCATTATACCTAATTCAGCCTAATATATTATATGCCTGTTTAAGTTAAGCAGTGCAATAATACAAGTAGCATTCTAGCTACGGCACTGTTAACAAAATAATTTATATAA
>DITT01000026.1 GCA_002422875.1 Rickettsiales bacterium UBA6177
GCTTTGAGGAGTTGTGTCAACAATGGCCTTGGGATCAAATCAACTATGTTGTTGCCGATAAAGGCTACGCCCCACATCAAATGTTAAGGGTGTTATTAAGAGCCACAATGCTCAACCCGTTATACCTCCTAAGGGAATTTATTTACAAGAGGGGTCAAGTTTAATATTAGAAGATTTTTATAACGTTCCACTTTATCGCAAAAGACATGTTATTGAGAGACTTTTTGGCAGACTTAAAGAAAATAAAAGGCTCGCCATGCGCTTTGATAAGTTAGATTCCACATTCCTTAGCTTTATTGCAATAGCTCTTGCAAAGTTATATAAATTATTTTGTTAACAGTGCCATAGTGCTTATTTTTTAATGAAATAAAAACATGGCTTGCAGCTTTATTGAAGCGAAGCTGTTAAGCTACACGTATTTTTAAAATGTTGACGGCTAACTTTGTGCAATACTGTTAAATTTTTTATGTTTAAATTACAACTTAGATCTTGTTTTGATTTAGGCAACGACGATGTATAATTCTCTATTTTGTAGTGCTTAATTTACTACGATTGCAAAAGTATTACTTGGAGAACTACGTTAAATCAGGTTATCCCTAACTTTATTGATTATGAAATAAAAGATTTTTAGTTCAATAATTTAATATTTATAATATAAAAACATTAAACAATTTTTAAAAATACAATATTGTCATCTTTTTTATTTTTAGCGGGTTTTTTAAATGGCAGATTAACAATAAGAGTTTTCCCATCCTTGTTGTTTTCTGTTTGAAGATTGCCCCCATGAAACTCAATAATTTTTTTTATTACAGCTATATCAAGTTGGATAGGGCAGATTTTTTTATGTACAATATCAGCAGTGCTATCTTGAAAATTTTTTGACAAATAAAAACCATCATCTTGGATCTTTATATTCAACATATCTTTTTTCTTAGAAATATCTATAGATATTACTCCTTTAGGCCTCGCTGTATCGAAAGAAAGATACAATATACTTGCAATAATCTGCTGTAGAAGCAATTTATGAAAATGAATTGTTCCGAGATTTGATGCAATGTTTGTTTTGATATTTAAATTGATATGAAAAATATTCTTTTTGAAAATGTTTAATACCAAATAGAGAAGAGATGTAACATCAATTTCTTCTTCTTCATAACTAACACAAAACTCTGAAAGATAAGTAAGCTTGTTGTGAATAGATGATAACAATGCAGCTCTTTTTTCATCGTTTATAGGAATATCTATTATCCCATCATGAGATTGTACTAATAACCTTACAATCTCTCTTATTTCTGTGAGTGTATGAGCTATATTTGCATTGATATTATGAACTAAATTTTTATATGCATTATCTGATAGATTTATAGCTTCTATCAAGTCCTTATAGCTTTCATTGGTTGTTTTGTATAGCTCCAATTCTTTGATGAGTTTGGCAATGTCTTCTTCAAAGAAATTTATTTTATTAGAGTATTCTGATGATATTTCTTTTCTTAATTTTACATGTAGCACAAGTATTAATGATAAAACTAAAAAAGCTATAATCCATGTTATTAATAGGGGTACAAATGAGTCTTTGATAACACTCATATAAAGATTTTTATAGTTATATCCAACTAATATTAAATAACTAGAGGTTGGTATATGAATACTAGAAAATTTAAAATTTTTATATTTAAAGTTTAACAAATTATCTTCTAAATTTATTTTTTCATTAATACGAAAACCTTGGTATGTATTTGCACCTACAAGAATAATTTCATGCTTTTCGTTTAATAAAAGTAAAGCATTCTTATTTTTATTTTTTTTGCTGATATAATTTATCCAAGTTTCAGTATCAAGCAAAATAGATAAACTTCCAATATATTTACCACTATCGTTTGCAATACCTACTACTAAATATAATTCATGAATTGCATATTTTTGTGTGTTGTTAGAATTGCTAACTATGAATATTTTTCCCGGCTCTTTTCTTAATTTATGCTCGAGAGTGGGTACTATTGTTTTAGTATTATTATTTATGCTAAATTTACTAATAGACCTATGATTGATATCATCATAAAAAATCATATCAATAAATCCTATCCTATCTTTTCCTTCCTTGCCTCTAAGATAAAACTGCTTAAAAAGCTTTGACAAATCATTAGATTTTTGTGTTAAATTTTTATCCAATATATTTTTATTAATATGCCCAATAATATTGCTATATATAGACAATGTTTCTTCTAAATTCTTTTTAATGTGATTAATTGTAGATTGATTCTCTTCATTCATTAAGCGGCTAGATTCAATAAAAATATGAGATACAAGAAGAAATGAGAGTAAGAGGGTAATGCTGAATATAGTTTTACAAAATCTATTCATTATTGGTGTCTCAAATTGCCTTTTTACTAAATTTAACATTATATAAATCTGTTTCTTATTCCTTCTAAAAATTGCTATATAAAATAACCTAAATATTAAAATTTGCAAGTATTATTATTTTTCACTTGAGTCGTACATATAAGTATGCTATTCACATATATATCAATACATATTGTTATTGAATTAGAAAATTTATAAAACTAAATAACATTTACAAAGGTGAAATATGTCTACAACTATATATAATAATAATTTATTATTATCAAAACCACTTAATTTAAATAAGAAACCTCTTGATTTAGTCCTATTAAATGAAAAAGAGTTTTGTGATATTACTGGACTGAAACTAGCAACTGCACGCTCAAATAGAATTAAAGGAATAGGTTGTAATTTTTACAAAATAGGTGGAGCTGTTCGTTATAAGCTATCTGAGATCATTGAGTATATTGAGAGCTGTAAATGTAGCTCAACTACTAAAAAAGTCTAATAATGCCTATAAAATTCGTAATAGGGGATCATTTTATATTTTGTTTTTTATAAGATCAATTTCTCTTCTAATTTCAGCTTCGAGCTCAACTACTGTTGGAAGATGAAATTGATACTTACTAGCAAATATTTGCTTTGACTTTTCTGCAAGTGTATATTTTACTATTACATCATTTTTTTTAGTACAAAGAACTAATCCTATAGTTGGATTATCATCAGCTGATTTTATTTCAAGATCATAATAATTAACATAAAGCTGCATTTGACCTAAATCAGCATGAGTTAATGCATGCGTTTTTAGATCAATAATGATATAGCACTTCAGAATAACATGATAAAATACCAAATCCGTATAAAAATGATCACTTTCTAAAGTAAGCCGTTTTTGTCTTGCAACAAAAGCAAAACCTTTTCCAAGCTCTAACAAGAAATGTTGTAAGTTATTAATTAATGCTTGTTCAAGCTTTGATTCTACCATTTTATGGCTTTCAGGTATTCCTAGAAACTCAAGTACAAATGGATCCTTTATTACATCTTCTGGCTTGCTGATTTTTTGACCTTTCAAAGCTAGCTCTAAAACACCTTTTTTATCTCTGCTCTTACGTAACCTGTCATATAGTAAATTAAGTTGACATAGCATATTTAAAAAAGAAAACTATTGAATCAAATAAGTGTTCAAAGTTCTCGATTTTTAGCTTAATCCATCGTTTTATATTAGCCCAAAACTTCTCTATCGGATTCAAATCTGGGGAGTACGGTGGCAAAAAAATAATCTTGCAACCAACTGATTCAATCAGCTCTTTCGTCTTTACAGATTTATGGAATGCAGCATTATCCATCACCACAAACTGACCTGGCTTTAGTTCCTTAATCAAAAACTTCTCAACCCAAGTTTCAAACAAATTTGTATTACAAGTACCATTAAAAACCATCGGGGCTATTGATTTGTGATTAATATATCCAGCTATAATATTTGTTCGCTCGTAATATTTACCACTCTTTTTACCAACGAGTTTCTCGCTTTTTTTACCCCAACCTCTATCTTTGCAAATGGTCATTTCGATCCCACTTTCATCAATGTATACAAGGTTTTGAGGTGGTATGTCTTTTATGACTTCTTGGTAGGCATCTCGCTTCTCTTGCTTTGCTTCCAGGTAGGTGAAGGTTTCTTTTTATAACTAAAACTAAATTTTCTGAGCCAATAAAAAGCACCTGGACTCGATATATTAAAATATTTCCCCATATCAGCAGTAGTAAAATTTGAATTTTGGGATATATAAATATCGAAATCTTCCCTAGTAATTTTGGGCTTTTTTCCCAAGTTTTTACGTGGGTTAATATGACCTTCTTTTTTATGTCTCAGCCACCACCTATTCACCGTTGCCTTGTTTAAGTTGAATACTTGAGTCGCTAATTTTTGGGTATTACCTTGAGCAATAAATTCTATTACCTTTTTACGTAGATCTATACTATATGCTTGCATTTTTTACTTTAAACTAACAAAAATCATACGCTATGTCAACTTATTTTATTATATAGCAAACTTCCGACTTGACGTTGCAACTCACGGACTGACCATTTATTATTTGTTGCTTCAATTTCATAAAAGCTTCTCTCTTCACTTCTTGCTATTCTCATTAACTCCCTATAATGGGCCTAAGAAAGGTTTGAGGATAACTCTTGAAATTCGCCACGCAGTGTGTGGCTTTTTTGAGTAAAAATAGGAGAATCTTTATATGCCATATAGAATTGCCTAATATCTTTCAAAGTAGAAAGACTAAATCCCTTGCCAAGTTCTTTTGTAAGACGCATAGATAATTCATTAAGAATAAAGGCTTCATATTTTTCTCTTTTTTTACCACGTTGCTCTTCTTCCACAATCTCCTGGCCAATAATCCAATATGCCTTTACCATTTCTACATTAACAGTTCGTTCAACATTTTTTTTTGCGTTATGAATATGATCTGATATGCGTAAATATAAAGAATCAACAGTGGAGGAATCTAAAAGATCTAATTTTTGTTTGGTTTCGGTTAGATTATTTTGTATAAATAGATTCCTAGTTAGTAATAGAATGAATTTTATTTCCTATTAATGTTGCTGCTTCTTTTAATGAATCACCAACTAAATGTGCGTATCTCGCTGTAGTTTGTGAACTAGAGTGTCCAAGCAATGCACCTATCACCGGTAAAGATAAACCACTTGCTGCACCTATTGATGCAAAAGAGTGCCGTAAGTCATGAATACGCACATCATCAAGCTCAGCTAATTTTCTAATTCTTCTCCATGGTTTTTGTAAATTCACTAAATAAGCTCCTTTAACAGTTCCATAAATTACATATGGATTATCTTGTTGTCTATCAATTGAATCAAGTATATCTATAACAAATTGAGAGATATAAACAGTTTTTTTCCCAGTTTTACTATCTGGCAAATTTATTCTAAAATTTTGAATATCAATAAACTCCCATTTTAATGTCAAAATTTCTGATAACCTGCACCCTGTAAAAAGTAAGAGTTTTATTGCATTAATAGAACTTTGAAGTTCAGTACGATCATTTTCTACTTCTCTTAAAATTTTAAAAAGTCTTTCAATTTGCGCTATTAATAAAAAATTTTCTCTTTTATTTTCTGGATATTTATCAATATGCTTACACAGGTATTGAGCATCCTCTCTGATTCCCCATTTTTCTGCAAGATTTAACATTTTAGATATAAGCGACATACATCTGTTAGCAGTTGTAGGTGTATTATTCATTTTGTTATGTAAATGAGATATATCTTCTCTTGTAAGTGATTTGACTTTTATTTTTCCAATAGCAGGTAATAAGTGATTGGTTAAAAGGAAATTATCATGCTCGATACTTCTAGGTTTTTTATGCAAGGCTGCATATTCAGTCAGGTATCTTTCTGAAAGCTCAGCAACAGTTAGGCTGTGCTTATTTGTTTGTTTTTCAAGAGATGGATCTTCACCGTTAGCTACTTTTCCAAGCAAAACAAGAGCTGCATCTCTAGCTTGGTAACATGTAATCTGACCATGGACACCAATTACAGGCCTTCTTTCTCTCCCGTCACTAGTACGATAATAAAGCATATAAACTTTTTTGCCTTTAGGAGTTACTTTACATAAAAATCCCTTAAGCTCACTATCTCTGATAATTATATCCTTGTTATCTGCTTCTACAGCTTCTATTAATCTTGATGTAATTTTTGGCATATCAATCCTTTTAATATTCTAGGTCGCAAATAGGTCGCAAAATTTATAATATCATATGATAAAAAATAATGCTATATAAAACTTATATATGTCATGGAAATGGCTCAAATACTGTGGTATGTGGCGATACGCATTAATTAATAACAATACATAATAACATATAAAAACAGATTTCTAATCTGTGGGTCAGGAGTTCGAATCTCTTAGGGCGCACCATACTTTCCAAGGACTGTAGAGGTTTTACAAAAACAGCAGAATTTCTCTAGGTAGCAAATAGGTAGCAGTAGAGATAATAATTCGTAGCAAAATATCAGAACATTTTGATGCTACTTTTACTTTTATCAATATAAAATGCTTCAAATTACTTATATTTTCTAAAAAATTTATGTAAGTAATTATTTTCAAGAAGATAAAGTTGAGTTTTTTCTAAACAAAAATCAGCTTTACTAGAAAACTTAATAGTATTGCTAATGCGATATTCCCCTGAGCTAAAATATTACTATCTTTTTATCTACAAGTACTATTTATCATATAAGAGTAAGATTTTATTGATTGAGCTACTTTAAATTGATAAAAAAGCCAGTTGGTTTAGTTTTTTCTTAATCATTACTTTTATTTCAGATAATATTCATATTTTTTATGTATGTTAATAGAGTTGCTTATAATTAAAAATTATATTCCCATTATTATTTGTAGTAAAAAATCACCCACATAAAAGTAGAAAATTATTCTATAATTTCATATATGACTTTTTATTTTATAGAAGCATAATATAACATTACTTCTCAATCGCCGGTTAGCTTCTTAAAACTTAAAAAATCTTAGCTTAAAAGTTAGCAATATAAATACATTAAAAGAAACTGACAGCACAGCTGAGTATAGGCAAATTTAAGTAAATTCGCCGACACCCCCCCCAATGCACTTTTGGTGCTTTGAGGTCAAGCTAGCATTTCTAGGTGATGTAACGAGATATGTGGTGACGTCAGTTTTATTGTGGGTTTTGACGTTAGGTGAAGTATAATAGCTTTGATCACAAGAGATTTCATAGAATATTTGATAACGTCAAACTATATTTATCTGCTTGATAAGTATTAAATACATTATCTATAATCTGAGTTTGACGTAAGGAAGTTAAAAAATTATTTGCAATATCATCGAGGAATAATAAGTATTCTCTAATAATAACCACAAAATTGGAGAATGTGCCTATGATTCCTCTAACAGAGATTTTCTGTTTAACTGATAACTTTTATAAGCTTTTTGATCAAGAAAATCATAAATATATGATACCTGCTCCTAAAAAAAACCGCTAAAAATCATGCTCCTTAAGCCTTTCAGAGGTCATTACTACCATTATTAGTCCACTTGAGTTGTTATCACGCTTTTAAAGATTTCTACAAAACTTGCAGTTTGTCATA
>DITT01000003.1 GCA_002422875.1 Rickettsiales bacterium UBA6177
AAAAAAACTTATAATGACTTACTTTTGTTGGTCTTCCTGATTTTTTAAGTCTTTTTTTTATAACTGGTTCAACTAGTTCTTTAAATTTATCTTCACTAATCGGATACTTCCTTTCTTTGCTCATGATTGAGTCTCCTTACATTGTTGCTCAATCATTTATATCACATCCTATAACTTATCTCAATTATTTTGTTAACAGTGCCGTAGTTGATCTAAGCTAATCATAGTTATTTGAGTTAATGACATTTTTATACCATAAATCTTTGAATGAATTATATCAAATACTAATTCAACTCCCAACACTCCAAGAATGTAAACGTAATACGTTTCTTAAGAAAAATATTATACACTATTGTATATCTCATTATGCTATTTATCAGCATATTTATAGCTATCTTGGTTAGAAATTAAAATTATATAATGCTTTGCTACAGTTTTTTTTATACGCTAATACAACTCTATTTTCCCGAATTAGCATTATAGTAAATTCATTTTGATTCGTACGTTGTTAATTATCTAGCTATATTTAAAACAAGTTATAATTTATTTAAATTTAATAATATTTCTTAATTTTATAATGCCTATTAAGTTTAATAAAAGAAGCATTCCTCCTGAAATACTCATAACTAGCATTACGGAGGTTTGATCGTAAAATGAGCATAAAATAAACGCACAAATCGAGTATGTAAGATAAAGTTTTTCCCCAAATTTCTTATTCAGGTATTTTGCGCATTTAAGCCCCACTACTAAGTAACCAGTAGTAGTGACGTAAGCTACGATTGTAATAAGAGAGCTAGAAAAAATTTCAGCATAAGAGAAATATTGACCTAAAATAGTAGGAATATACTCTGATACTTGCATATTTGTTTGAATTTTCCACATTCCAGTAGTTAATAATAATAAGCAGCTAAGAGTGCAAATAAAGCCGTCTATTAATAATGAGAAAATAGCAATTCGAGCTTGTTTTTCTGGTTGGAGTACTGTTGTCTCGCTTAAAATAATCGAGTCATATCCAGTAGCAATATCACCAGAATACACAGCCCTTGAAATTCCTTGCTGCGCTGCAATAATCATTGTACTACCAGCAAATCCACCAATAGCCGCATGTCCATTAAACGCGCAATGAAAAATTTCAGGGAAAATTATAAATAAATTAGAGTAATTTATTGCAATAATCCATATGCACATAGAGATATATGCTAACATAAATATCGGTAATACAGTGGTACAAATATTTGATAATCTTGCTACACCACCAATAGCACCAAATATAACTGCAAATAATAACGCAAACACTGTAAAACTTTTATCAATATTTAAAGTTTTACTAAGTGTATCTGAAAGAACAGTAAACTGAAAAACCTCAGTGCCATAAATACATAAAAATATACATACCAAATAAGGAATTATTTTATTCCCGCCAAAAGCTACTTCAAGATAATACATAGGTCCGCCATCAAAACCACCTCTTGCATTATGAGTGCGGTATTTTATACCTAAATAAATTTCTGCATATTTTATCACCATCCCAAATATTGAAGTAATCCATAGCCAAAATAGTGCTCCAGGCCCACCTATAACTACAGCTATCGTAACACCTACAATATTACCAAGGCCAATCATGCCTCCAAGAGAAGCAAAGTAAAGTTTTAAAGGATGAATACCACGATCACTACTGCGATCGCTATTTTTTAGTTCAAGGAAAACCTTCTTAGGGTTAAAAACTATACGAAATTGATAAAATTTTGATTTTAGCGTTAAATATAAGCCGATTAGTAAAACAGCACCAAAACCTAAATATCCCCATAAAATACTTTCTAGGTTAGTTAAAAAAAGAAAAAAATTATCTAGCGAAGACATAGTATTCCTGGCCTAATTAAAATTGATTTAGCGGTTTAAAAACTTTTTTAGTTTATAGCTGTTAAATCTAGAATTTATAGTAGATTTAACAAAGCTAATATTTTATGACTATTGTCTTAACTTATGCTTTATCACTTCACTTAAAATTTTACTTTATATTTTAAAATTTAATTTTGCTGTATAATATTTGATAAAAAAAGACCCTCTAGCTTGAGTAGCAAGAGGGCTTAGGTATTACTGAGCAACAGTTGTAACAGCTCTTCTGTTTTTAGAGTGAGTTAATTCATCATCACCAATAGCAAGTGGTCTCTCCTTGCCATAAGAAATAGTATCTACTTTAGATAAAGGTATGCCTTTAGCAACCATATATTGTTTTACTATGTTGGCTCTGCGTTCACCAAGAGCAAGGTTATATTCTCTAGTTCCTCTATCGTCACAATGTCCTTCAATTGCGATCGCTGGTTGTTGGTTGTTACTTTTCCACCATGCAACTTGTCTATCAAGAAGTTCTTTGTTTTCACTATCAATAGTAGAAGAATCGTACTTGAAGAAAATAGTGCTTGCAATACCAGGAGCAAGTTCAGGATTGATTTCTTGACCGCCAGTCCATAAGCCATCGCTATTCTCATTAACGTTTTTCATATACTTGCTGCTTTGGCAAGAAGTAAGAGCAATTAAGCTAGTTAGGATTATTAATAATTTTTTTAACATTTTATTCTCCAAATATGGTCATAATATATAAAAACTAAAGAAAAAACTAAGTAGTGTCAATAAAATTTAGTTTTTGAAGAGTTATTTAAATAGATTTTTAAATAATAGGCTTATGGTAATAAAGTGGACCAGGCAGGATCTGATCCTTCAGAATTTAATGAAAGTTCTTTTTCAAATAAGCCAGTTATATCAATCGTCATTAAACGAGATTTACCTAGTTTTTTTCTTGAACTTGATGCGCCTCTGGTAAAAATAATAGTTCGGCCATTTGGTGCAAAATTCGGTCCCTCTACAGAATATCCAGAAGTAATCAGTCTTTCTCCTTTACCGTCAGCATGCATTACACCTATATGAAATTGGCCATTCAAAGTTTTTGTAAAAGCAATGTAATCACCACGAGGTGACCACACAGGCGTATGATAATTGCCATTACCAAAAGTAATTCTTTGTTGATTAGTACCGTTGCTATTCATAGTATATAATTGTGCTTTACCGCTTCTGTCGCTAGAGAATATAATCTTATCGCCATTCGGAGAATAGCAAGGGGTAGTATCAATATAAGGGCCAGTTGAAAGTAAAGTTTTTTCTAAGGTTTTTAGGTTGATTTTAAAGATGCTAGAGCTTCCTCCTTTAGCAACCGATAGCACTACATTATTGCTATCAGGAGAGAATCTAGGTGCGTATGACATTCCAGGGAATTCACCTAATAAATGATGTTTATTTGTATAAAAATCATATAAATATACTTTTGGCAGTCTGCTTTTATACGAAAGGTAGATTAAGCGATTATTATCAGGGGATAATCTAGGAGTCAATGTGAGATCCCTACCATCTGTAATGTATCTTAAATTAGCACCATCTTGATCAATTATAGCGATTTTTTTAATTTTTCTAAAAGGATTCCCTGATTCTTCTATAAAAGCAATTCTAGAATTAAAATATCCAGGGTAGCCAGTTAGAGTTGAATATATGTCATCTGCAATCTTATGAGCAAGCTTTCGGAAATTATGCTTGTTGCCAACATAACTTGATGATTTCATAAGCTTTTCGTTATAATTATCCCATATCTTAAAAGATATTCTAATATTATCACCAGAAACTTCATCAACTCTACCAGCAATAGTTGCAACAGCATTGATAATGCGCCAAGAAGAAAAATCGGGTCTTTCTTTTTCAAAATTTAATTGTTCGATAAATGATTTCCTAGAAAGCAATCTAAATAAGTCGGAGTTTGATAAGTCCTCAGCAATAACATTATCAATATTAATAGCAAGAGCTTGAGAGTTTGCACTACTAAAACTAAATTGATTAATTGCAATTTTTATAGGATCAATATTGCCACTATTAATGTCAACACGTGTAGCAGCAAAAGATGTGTTTGCTATTAATAATAAAATAATAATTTTAATGATTTTCATAGGTATCTCCTTAAATTTATTGCATTTTTTTTGGATCGAACATGATTTCAAGTTCCTTCCACGAGTTATAGCTATTCATTGGCATTTTATAAGGGGCGCACATTTTAATAGCTCTTATTGCCGTATCAGTAGCAAGTTGATTCATAATTATATTATCAGTTCTAGGGCTTTGGCTAACTTTAATATCCTCAACACTACCATCTATCAAGAGTTTTATTTTGAGCAAGACGGACAGACCTTCTTTTTTTAAACCGCCAGCTGGCTCTGTCCAGCATTTTTGAATTTGGCTTTTAATTGCATCAATCTCAGAGATCGATAAGCTAAGAGAGTCATCAAAGCTATTGGAGCTATTTAAAGATTCAAGCTCAGACTCTAAAGTATTTTTTTGCGTTACTTGCCCCTCAAGAGATTTTAATAAATCATCCATAGAGTCGTCTTTTTTCTTATTTTCTTTAGATTTTTCTACTGGGGTAGTTTTTTTCTCTTTTGGTAAAGGTTGTTTATTATCCTTTTTATCAGGCTTGGAAACTTCTTTTTCTGGCTCTTGCTTAGGTTTTTTTTCTGGAATTATTTCTTTAGAAGGAGTTGGTTTGATAACTTCTTTCTTAGGTTCCTTTTTTTCTTTAAGGTTTTCTTCAGTTTTTTTTTGATTAGTCTTAGCAGGGGGCAGGTTAGTTTTGTTGCTGATAGGAAAAACAAGTTCAACAATTTTTACTTGATTGGGGATATCTTTATTTTTGAATGTAGCAAAATTTATTATTAATAATAAAGCAAGTATGACGTGTAATATAATAGATAAGAATAGAGCAAAATTCTTTGGTTTTTTAAGAGAATTTTTAAAATCTACTGTAAACATTATAAATATTAATTACTGATTTCTGTTAATAATGCAACTTTACTATAGCCAATTTGATTAATTGTATTAATAAGCTCAATTACTTTGCCGTATGCAACGTTTTTATCACCCCGAACATAAATCAATGCTTCAAGGTTTTCTTTAGTAATAGCCATAAGTTTTTGTTCTAATTCTTTTATGGTTACTTTTGTGGTTTGAATAAAGATTTCATTATCATTATTAATGGTTACAGAGATAGGTTCTTCGGTTGCATTAATAGGTGATGCTGATGATGCAGGTAAATCAACTTCAATCCCAGCTATTAAAAGTGGTGACGTAACCATAAAAACAATAAGCAGCACAAGCATTACATCTACAAATGGTGTAATATTGATTTCGCTTAGAACTTGTTTTTTACCATGCTGATGTCGGTTTATACTTGCCATATTAATTGCCTTCAAGCTCACTAATAATAAGGATTATTAATCTATTAGAAAAATAATCAACCCTATTAGTAAATAGCATAATTTTATTAACAAAATAGTTATAAAAAATTACTGCAGGAATCGCTGTAACAAGGCCGATAGCTGTTGCAAGAAGCGCTTCGGCTATACCAGGTGCTACAACTGCAAGTGTAGCATTTTTAGCAGCTGCAATAGATTTGAAGCTATTCATAATTCCCCATACGGTACCAAATAGTCCAATAAAAGTTGCTGCAGAGCCAATTGTTGCCAAGAAATTAAGACCTGACTCAAGTTTAGTTATTTCTAGAGTGCGACTATTTTCGATTGAAGAGTTGATTTTAATATTTGCATTATTGTCAAAAGCCTTAGCAAATCCATCCTTTTTATTATTAGATGCAAGTGCTTCTAAGGCATTAATAAAAATATTAGCTAGAGGGTGAGAAGCCCTGTTTTTAAATTTTAAATAAAGTTGTTCTAAAGTTTGCCCAGAAAAGAAAAGTGTTTCAAATCTATCACTGATAGAGTTTATTTTCTTTAAAAACAAAAACTTATTAATGATAATAGCCCAAGAATTTATTGAGAAGGCAAGTAAGACTAATAATGTGAGCTGTACTACAAAATCTGCGTTACTAATTAATGAAATAATATCCGTGTTATTTGAGAGTGTCGTAGGAGCCATAAATGAAACCAAAATATTTTTAGTAAAATATAACAAAGAATTACAATAATTACAAAAATTATTATATAATTGCTTAGATTTATTTTTTTAACGTTCAATAGATGTAGGCAAATGAAGAAAATAATTGTTGGAATATCACTCGATTGGGAAGATAGCAAATCTTATTCACATTATTGCCCGTGGTATGCTTTGCGTGATAATTATGCGCAAGTTATTACAAAATGCGGTGCAACACCAATAATGCTACCTTATGATATAAATTCAGTAAATGAATATATTTCACTGATTGATGCATTAATTATACCAGGTGGTGATTATGATTTAAGCCCAACTCACTATAATGATGAAACAAAACAAGGAACAAGAACACTAAAAGAAAATCGTGTTAATTTTGAGGTTGCTTTAATAAATGAAGCTATTAAAAAAAAGATACCTATTTTAGGTATTTGTGCCGGAATGCAGTTAATGGCAGTGAAAATCGGTGGAGGTAAGTTAATTCAAGATATTTTAACAGCAGGATATACTACTATTAATCACGAACAAAAAGCATATAATATACATCCAAGTAAACCTAGCCATAGTATTATTGTTGATGAAAGTAGTTATTTATATAAAATAATTGGAAAAAATAAAATAGAAGTTAATTCAACGCATCATCAAGCCGTCAAAGAAATAGGTGATAATTTTATGGTTTCAGCTAAAGCTCCTGATGGTATAATAGAAGCAATAGAACATACAAATTATCCATTTATGATTGGTGTCGAGTGGCATCCAGAATATGAAGTATCACCAGAAGATATTAAGATTTTTAAAGAATTAATATTAGTTGCGCAAAATGGAAAATTATAGAATTGCTAAGTTTATTGCCCGTTCAGGGGTATGTTCAAGAAGAGAAGCTGAAAAATTAGTTGCACAAAATATAGTTAAAGTTAATAACAAAATTATTGTAAATCTTGCTACTCAAGTTACTGCAGTAGATAAAGTTTTTATTGGCGATAAGCATATTACAATAGAAGAGAAAATTAGAGTTTGGTTATATCATAAGCGTGCTAATTTAATTACTACTAATAACGATCCTTTTTGCCGTGAAACGATCTTTGATGATTTACCGAAAGAATATACAACTTTAAAAACAGTTGGCAGGCTAGATAGACAAACGGAAGGGTTGCTTGTGCTTACAAATGATGGCGAATATGCAAGGAAGCTTGAATTACCTGAAAATAAAATAATAAGAGAGTATCAAGTAAAAATTTTTGGTGATAGTAGTAAAACTGATTTTAGAAAATTAAAAAATGGTATCAAAATAGAGGGCGTGTTTTATAAAGAAGTAGATATCAAGATAGACAAACAAGAGCAACTTAATAGTTGGCTAACAGTGAAGTTGATTGAGGGTAAAAACAGAGAGATCAGAAGGATTATGGCTTTCTTAGGATTTAAAGTTAAGAGATTAATAAGAGTTGCCTATGGGCCATATAAATTAAATGATTTAGCAAAAGGTGCTATTAAGGAAGTAAGCCCATTATGCTAAAGATCATTGCCGGGAAATATCGCGGAAAGAAATTAATCAGTACAGCAAATAATGATATTAGACCAACTAAATCACTAGTAAGAGAAGCTTTGTTTAATATTTTGCTTTCAAAATTTGATCGTCTTGAAGGTCTAAATATTGCTGATATTTGTTGTGGTTCAGGGGCTTTTGGTATTGAAAGCATTTCAAGAGGCGCAAGCTTCGTTAGTTTTATTGATAATAATAAAGATCATCTTAAAATATTAGCTACAAATTTAAAAACTATAGAGGGAAATTATAATATTGTAAATTATGATATTTTAAACTTAAAACCCTCAAATATTAACTATGATATTATATTTTTAGATCCACCTTATAATATGGGGCAAGAAAATATAGTATTTGCAAATCTTGTTAGTAAGCGCTGGATGACAAGTAAAACATTGTTAGTTTATGAAGCAAGTAGTGATAAAAAATTATCTCTTGAAAAAGAATTTACATTAGTAGAAGAAAGAAAGTATGGTAAATCAAAGCTTTTCTTTATAAAATTAACAGAAGCAATTTAAGGGTTGTCAATTTTAGTTTTTTTTAGTAAAAATAGCAAAAAAAGTGAAATTGTAAATGCCTATAAATAAATTTACTTACCCAGTAAAAACGCTAACTATAGCAGAAATATTACAAATTTCTGAAGGCACATTATTTGCCCAAGGCACAGATGTAATAATAAAGGGAGTTGCAACTCCTGAAGACGCATCGGCAGATGATTTAATTTTTTTAAATCATATCAAATATGCTCCGCTGCTTATAAAAAGTAGAGCTGCAGTTTGTATAACTTCTATAAAATTTATAGAATATGTTCCAAAAGAAATGATTATAATCATTTCTGAGAATCCATATAAAGCATATGCTTTGGTAGCTCAGGCGCTATATTATGCTAAAAATCAAGCAAGCTTTATCTCGCCAACTGCAGCTATTGCTAAAAGCGCTATCGTTGGCGATAACTGCATTATAAAAGAAAATGTTGTTATTGGTGAAAATGCAATCATAGGAGACTATGTAACTATACTTGCTAATTCAGTTATTGGGAATAATGTTGAAATAGGAAGTAATAGTAGTATTGGAGCAAATGTTTCAATAGAGAATTCGATTATTGGTAAGCGAGTAATTATTCATTCTGGTGCACGGCTTGGGCAAGATGGTTTTGGTTTTGCAAGTGATGTTAAAGGACATTATAAAATACCGCAACTTGGCAGCCTAATTATAAGTGATGATGTTGAGATCGGTGCTAATAGTACAATTGATAGGGGAGCGCTTGGTAATACAGAAATCGGTGCAATGACTAGAATAGATAATTTGGTACATATCGCTCATAATGTAAAAATAGGAAGAGCCTGTGTTATTGTAGCCCAGGTTGGTATTGCTGGGAGTACAGAAATTGGCAATAATGTAATCCTTGGAGGACAAGTAGGGGTTTCTGGGCATCTAAAAATTGTTGATGGAGTCCAAATTGCAGCACAGGGTGGTGTAATTACTAATGTTTTAGAGCCAAAAAAATATGGTGGTACACCAGTAGTAGCATTAAGAGATTGGCATAAACAAACAATTATGCTAAATAGAATAATAAAAAAAAGTGATAAGTAGATGACAGAGATAGATATTAATATAAACCAAATAATGAAAATGATACCTCATCGCTACCCAATTTTATTAGTTGATAAAATAATAAATTTTGTTGAAGGTGAGTCTATAATAGGCATTAAAAATGTAACTTTTAATGAGCCACATTTTATGGGACATTTTCCTTCAAAGCCAATAATGCCAGGGGTATTAATTATAGAGGCTTTAGCGCAAACATCTGCTATTTTTGTAGTAAAAACTTTAAGAGATACTGATGCTAGTAATAATTTAGTTTATTTTATGTCTATTGATAATGCTAAATTTAGAAAATTAGTTGTGCCTGGTGATACGCTACATCTTAGGGTAAAAAAAGAACGAAACAGACTTAATGTATGGCGCTTTTATGGTGAGGCTTTGGTTGAAGGAGTAGTTGTAGCTGAAGCTACTTTTACAGCAATGATTGTGGATAAATAAAATAATGAATGAAATACATCAAACAGCAATCGTTGCACCAACTGTTAAAATGGGGCAAGGAAATAAAATAGGTCCATATTGCATATTAAGCGGTGATATTGAACTTGGTAATAATAACGAGCTAAAGTCTCATGTAATTATTGATTCTAATGGTAAATTTATAATTGGAAATAATAATATATTTTTTCCTTTTGTATCATTAAATGTACCACAAGATAAAAAATTTAATGGCGAATATTCAGAGTTAATTATAGGTGATGAAAATGTTTTTCGTGAATATTCTACTGCAAATTCGGGTACTGAATTAGGGGGAGCGATTACTAGAATAGGTAGTCGTTGTTTATTTCTTATGAGTTCCCATATAGCGCATGATTGTACTGTGGGGAATAATGTTGTTTTAGCAAACAATGTAGCAATAGCAGGGCATGTTGAAGTAGGTAAATTTGTTATCATAGGTGGTCAATCAGCTGTGTTGCAGGGCACAAAAATAGGTGAGCATGCAATTATTGGGGGAATGTCGGGAATATCTGGGGATGTAATCCCTTACGGCGTTGTGCACGGTGAAAGAGCGCACTTGCTAGGGGTAAATTTAGTAGGTCTTAAGCGTAGAGGGTTTTCAAGAGAGACTATGCTTAATATCAAAAAGACTTATGATAAAGCATTTGATAAAAGTGATTCAGCTTTTGCAGAGCATATAGATAGTATCCTAAAACATGAGAATTTATGTGTAGAGGCGCGTAGCATGATTGAGTTTATTCGAGATAATAGCAAAAAATCTAGATCTTTATGCAAACCTCAATAAGCAAGCTTGCAATAATTGCAGGTTCTGGTAGCTTACCTATTGAAATTTGTAACTCTTGTATTGCAAGGCAAATTGATTATATAGTCATAGCCATTGAAGGAAATGCTGATCTTAAGAAATATGATAATAAGCCATGTTATACTGTAGCTTTAGGTCAAATAGGCAAGTTACTTGAGGTTTTAGAAAAACAATCTGTGTCGCATATAATACTTGCTGGAGGCGTTAGAAAACCAGATTTTTCTTCGCTTAGAGTGGATGTTAAGGGGGCTATATTATTTGCAAAACTTGTAGCAGCTAAGTTATTAGGTGATAATTATATTTTAACTGAAGTGCTAAGATACTTAGAAAGTTATAATTATAATATCATAGGGGTAAAAGATTACTTTAGTGAATTACTAGTTCCTTTTGGGAATTTGACAGATGATCACCCCCACAAACAAGACATACTTGATATTGAAATTGGTAAGAACGCAGCAGCAGCTTTGGGTAGTTTAGATATAGGGCAAGCTGTGATTGTAGAGAATAAGGTAATACTAGCACTCGAAGCTGCAGAAGGTACTGATAATTTAATTAAAAGATCAACAGAGTTAAAATTTTCAAGCAAAAGATCTGGTGTGTTAGTTAAAATTGTAAAACCATATCAAGATTTAAGAGTCGATCTGCCAACGATTGGCCCTGAAACTATTCGAAATATTGCTGATGCAAATTTAAGTGGCATTGCAATAAGTGCAAATCATGCAATCATTGTTGATAAAAATCTTACTTTAGAGCTTGCAAAGAAATATGGATTATTTATATCTGGTATAGAATAAAAGAAATCTGGATTGCTTAGAATGTTATTTACAAAATATTATTATATTTTTGGTTTTTTACCTTTAATTTTTCTTTTATATTTTTATCTTAATAAAAAAAGTAAAAAATTAGCTAAAGTTTTTTTGATTACAGCATCTTTATATTTTTATGGATTTTCGAATATAAAATATAGTAAATCCCCTTTATAAATATAGCAAATATAGTTATACTCTATTCT
>DITT01000024.1 GCA_002422875.1 Rickettsiales bacterium UBA6177
AATTTCCAAGTTAATCTATTATCAGTACTTATTGCTTATATATTCAAACCTAGAAAAATATCTGTACCTTTTAGCAAATTAAATAATTTTAAGCAGACTCTTACATCGAACTGAGGTTAGCTAAATGACAATTAATGGCGCACAAATCCAAATGAATTTACTACACCGTTTTCTAAAGCTAGAAAATTCTATCTTTAGAAGACGGGTTCTTAGTATAAGTTTCAACCTAAATCACTATATAAGTACTTAATTTCTTAACTATAAGCAAGAATACTATTGTGTAAAAAGTAAAGATATGTTAACTTATAATTATATTTTAATGGAGAGTATAAATATGAATTTCCAAAAACTTATTACAAAATTTGCAACGCAAATACAAGGTGCATATTACGCTTTAACTGATGGTAACATTAAAGCTAGCGATCTATTACAACTAGAATATTATATAAATAATATTGACTTATTCATTCAAGGACCTGCATCTTCTGCTGCTAAGTCTATTAGATATTCTTATAATGAAGAAATAAATAAAATTAAAGATAATTACTTAACTAAGTTTCAAGAAATTCATGCTAAATATATGAGTTTCACGCCTAACCTTGCAATTGAGGTATCAAATGCAAGAGATGAAATAAAATTAGCCAAACAAGCTGAGACACCATTTATAGGTAGACAGCAAATTTATGCTAGAAATTTAGAAAAATATGGTGATAAAAATGGACCATCAAAAGAATATAAATTAAAGCAGTTAGAAAGTAATCCAGAAGTTTTTGCTTATAAAGCTTTAATGACAGATGGTAAAGATTTAGGTCTTTCAGGTAATGGATTTAGTGAAACTGTAAATAATTGGATAAATACCAAAGATTCAAATATTGGAGTTTATCCAGAAGATTCTTACTTATTAGGGGAATCTTCTTCTATACCAGATTTATTTGAAGATACAGTAAATTAAATTTATAAATGCGTGGGTTTTGCCTACTATCCAATAGATAGTAGGCAATGCCTTGAAATAGAGTTGGATACTTAATAAATCTAGCTAAACAACGATCAACGATGCAGCAAATCCAACTGAATTTATATTATACTTTTATACCAGTTAAACTATTACCAGTAGCTTGATTAACTAAAACTTCTACAATACTACCTTTAAGGTTTTTTGCGTTATCAAGATAAACAGATTGCATATGTTCAGATTTACCACCTGCTTGGTCTATACGTTTTCCATCTTTTTCAAGTAATACTTTTACTTTTTTACCAATAAAGCTTTGATTATATTTTTCTTGAAGTTCAAGTATAACTTTTTGAATTTCTTTTATTCTTTCTTCTTTTATAGCTTCAGGTACCTGATCTTCCATTGAAGCAGCAGGCGTTCCTGGGCGTATGCTATATTTAAAAGAATAACATTGCGCAAAATTTACAGTTTTAATTAAATCAATCGTATCGGCAAAGTCTTGATCAGTTTCACCTGGATAACCAACAATAAAATCAGAAGAAAAAGCAATATCAGGACGTGCTTTCCTAAATTTATCAATAAGCTTAAAATATTCTTCACGAGTATGTTTACGGTTCATATGTTTGAGCAATTTATTTGAACCACTTTGAACTGGTAAGTGTAAAAATGGCATTAGTTTATCAACATCTTTATGTGCTTCTATCAGCGCATCTTGCATGTCATTAGGGTGCGATGTAGTGTAGCGAATTCTTTCTATTGATGGAATATCAGCAATTAGCCTAATTAAGCCCCCAAGTTCAAATTCTTGATTAGTTGTAGCCATTGCTTTATAAGAGCTTACATTTTGTCCAAGCAAAGTAATTTCTTTAGCTCCAGCTGAAGCAAGTTGCATTGCTTCACGATAAATTTCATGCACTGGACGTGAATATTCAGCGCCACGTGTGTATGGTACGCAACAAAATTTACAAAATTTATCGCAGCCTTCTTGTATCGTCAAAAAAGATGATACACCTTGCGTAGATTTTTCTTCTTCTAAAAAGTCAAATTTTTGATCTGCTTCAAATTTTAAATTTATTTCTTGTGAGTTATCATTGGTTATTTTTTCAAGCATACTTGGCAAAGTTTGTAGACTCTGAGGCCCTACCACAGCATCTACATAGTTTGCACGTTTAAAAATTATTTCACCTTCAGCTTGAGCAACGCACCCAGCAACTACTATTAGCATATCTAAATTTTGTTTTTTTCTTTCGTCTTTTAATTGTTTGATTTTCCCAAGCTCAGAATATACTTTTTCGGAAGCTTTCTCTCTAATATGACAAGTATTTAAAATAACTAAATCTGCTTCAGTAATATCTTCGGTATATTCATAGCTTGCAGCACGTAATAAATTCTTCATCTTGCTACTGTCGTAAACATTCATCTGACAGCCATAGGTTTTTATGTGTAGCTTTTTGGGATAGTTAAATTTCTTCAATTCTGTGCTGCATTAAAAGAGTTTTTTATAAAATAGCAAAAAATATGAATAATTCAATATCCCATATCAATCTACTCAAAGAAGTTTGATTTCATTTGCTGATGTTTCTGACTTGTTGCTAAAAACAAAAGGATTGATTTGTCTTGTTAAAGCAATATCAAGCACATCATCTGCACATGAAACAAAATTTATTTTAAGACCATTTTTGATATTATCTGGAAGTTCTGCAACATCTTTAGCATTTTTTTCTGGAATAATGACCTCAGTTATACCACCTCTTAAAGCAGCTAAAAGTTTTTCTTTTAAGCCGCCAATAGGAAGAACTCTACCTCTCAAGGTAATTTCCCCAGTCATGGCAACAGTGTTTTTTACAGGAATACCAGTAGCAGTCGAAACTATTGATGTAAATAATGCAATTCCAGCTGAAGGACCATCTTTAGGTGTAGCACCTTCAGGAACATGAATATGAATATCGTGCTTTTGATATACAGAAGCATCAACACCAAATTTGGTACAGTTAGATTTGAAATAGCTATAGGCAGCTTGTGCTGATTCTTGCATTACTTCACCAAGTTTACCTGTGGATTTTATATCACCTTTTCCAGGTATACAAACAGCTTCAATGGTTAATAAATCACCGCCAACTTCTGAATAAGCAAGACCATTAGTAACTCCAACTAATGATTGTTTTTCAATCATGCCATAGTCATATTTTCTAACACCTAGATATTCTGCTAAATTTTCAGCATTAACTGCAACTGACTTTAAGCTTTTATTATCAAGAATTTGCTTTAGAACTTTTCTTGATATTTTAGCAATTTCTTTTTCTAGGCCTCTAACACCAGCTTCTTGAGTGTAATATCTAATAATATTAGATATTGCATCTTCATCGATGCTTAGTTCACTTGGTTTTAGACCGTTGAGTTTTTTCTGTTTATTTAATAAGTGTTTTATAAAAATATTGGTTTTTTCTTCTTCAGTATAGCCAGATAATCTAATAATCTCCATTCTATCGAGCAATGGTCTTGGTAAATTAAAGCTATTAGCTGTAGCAATAAACATAACTTGGGATAAATCATATTCTATTTCTAGATAGTGATCTAAAAATTTTTCATTTTGTTCAGGATCAAGTACTTCAAGTAAAGCAAAAGATGGGTCACCTCTATAATCAGATCCAAGTTTATCAATCTCATCAAGAAGCATTACAGGGTTTGATGTTTTGGCTTTCTTTAATAATTGTAAAATTTTACCAGTGGTTGCTCCAATATAAGTTTTTCTATGGCCTCTAATTTCTGATTCGTCTTTCATACCACCTAAAGAGAATTTAACAAACTCTCTACCAGTTGCATGAGCAATAGACTGGGCTAAAGAAGTTTTACCAACTCCTGGCGGTCCAACTAAACAAATAATGGGTGATTTTAAATGTTTTGTACGTTGTGTAACTGCTAAATATTCTGTTATTCTTTCTTTAACTTTTTCAATGCCAAAATGTTCTTCATCTAGAATTTGCTTAGCAACTTTCAAGTCAGATTTTATATTTGACAATTTTTTCCATGGTAGTGAAAGCATAGTATCAAGATAATTTCTAATCACCGAAGCTTCAGCACCCATGGGGCTCATCATTTTAAGTTTTTTAAGCTCAGCTTCGCCTTTTTCGCGAGCTTCTTTAGGTAAATATTTACTTTTTAATTTTTTGGATAATTCATCAAATTCACTTGCTTGGCCATCTTCGCCTTCAGTAATTTCTTTTTGAATAGCTTTCATTTGCTCATTTAAGTAATAATCTTTTTGAGTTTTCTCAAGCTGCTTTTTGACTCTTTGCCTAATTTTTTTCTCAGTAAGTAAAATATTCACTTCTGTTTGAATTTTTTTAAAAAGAAACTTTGCTCTTTTTAGAATATCTTCTTGAGAAAGAAGATTTTGTTTATCTTCAATACTCAAAGGAATAAATGAAGCAATATTATCCATTGCAAGCTCAGGTAGAATAGTTTCACCTATAATTATTTCTAAATTTGGAATGCTTTTTGCACTTAGATCAATGTAAGTTTTGAATTCTTTTTTTATAGAATTAATATAGGCCAAATATTCTTCAGTATTTGATTTTTTGGTAACAAAATCTTCTACTGATGCTAGGTAAAGATTTTTAATATTATAAACGTCAGTTATTCTAATACGCTTAATTGCCTCAATTTTTACTTTTACAGTATTATCAGGTAATTTAATAACTTGATTTAGCTCTACTTCTACTCCAACATTATATAAATCTCTGAAACTTGGATCCTCTAAATCAGGGTTCTTTTGAGTAACAAGAACTAATTTTGCATTACTATTAATACATTCATCAAGGGCGTTTATAGATTTTTCTCTACCAATAAATAATGGTGCTACAGCACCTGGAAAGATAACCATATCGCGAAGTGGAATTAAATAATATTTAGGAGATATAGCTTCAATATTGTTCATAAATTTTGCTCTATTTTATTTATTATAAGATAAGCATTTATTATCATTTTTTCAATGGTAGCTTATATAAATTATTATTAGGATCTGTAAATAAACATATAACCATTGCCTCGAGAAGTTTTAATAAATTTAGGATTTTTAGGGTCAGTTTCTATCTTGCAGCGAATCCTTGTTATAATTACATCTATTGAACGCTCATTCAGATTTCCACAAATTTTAGCTAAATTTTCTCGTGAAATAAATTTATATTTATTATTAATTAAAGTGTCTAAGATACTTGTTTCATTATTATTTAGTTCGATATAGTTGTTATTTTTATATAAAAATTTATTTTTTAAGTCGTACCTATAATCACCAAAATTAAATGTAGTTGATGTATTATATATTTTATATCTCTCATAGATATTATTAATTTTGAGTAAAAGTTCTTGAGGTTCAAATGGTTTTGCTAAAAAATCATCAGCGCCATTTAAAAGTCCTTGCACTCTGTTTTCAACAATATTAAGTGCTGAAAGTAAAATTATTGGAGTATTAGTAAATTCTCTAATAGTTTTAGTAAAAGAAATTCCATCCTCTCCTGGCATCATTATATCAAGAATAATAAGATCAAATTTATATTTAGCTAATTTTAATGATGCTTCTTCAGCATGTTGTGCAGCAGTAATTATAAAATCATTTTTAATTAAAAATTTTTCAAGCAATGAAAGGATTTTTTTATCATCATCAACAATTAATATGTGAAATATTTTAGTATTCACCACTTAAATCTGTCCATCACAAAAGTTGATTTAGGGATGTTTGTATCTATGTCTAGTAGAGAGTTACTTCGTGCTATAAATAAATCACGGTCAACACCAGAAGTAATTAAAAGTGAATCAATACCAAAGTGATTTGCGCCTGTAATATCAGTTTTATAACTATCACCAATAGCAAGAATTTGGTTTTTAGGTAGATTTAAAGCTTCTTGGCAGCGCGTATAGCCAGAATTATATGGTTTACCTTGATAAAGCACATCTCCATTTAAATTTTTATAATATTCAGCGATTGTTCCTGCGCAAAGTATTTTTTTACCATTTTTTAGAACGTATAAATCAGGGTTAGCACAAATTAAAGGTAAATTGCAAGCTTTTGCTTGGATAAGCAACTCTTTACTAAAGGGTTCTTCGTCTAAATTTTCATTGATGCCAGTAACAATAATAAATTCAGCATCTAAAATACTCGATACTCGTGTATGATTACTACCATCTAAAAGTAAAGCATCTCTTTCTGGGCCAATAAAAAAATATTTTTTACCCATATCATTTTTAAGCGACTCAAAAACAAGTTCACCAGAAGAAATGATTTCTTGGTAGTGATTTTTATTAATATTTTTTTGAGCTAAAATTTGCTCTACACTCGTAGCTCTTCTAGGAGCATTAGAAAAAAGAATTACTTTCTTATTAAGCAACCTTAATTCATTTAGGCATTCAATTGCTTCAGGAAATGCTTCATTACCATCATGAAGCACTCCCCAAATATCAACGATAAAACCATTATAATGGTGATGTATATTACTAAGATTTGTTATAGTATCTTGCATTTATTTATGATTTTCATACATTTGATTAACAAAGTCCCAATTAACCAAATTGTCGAGGAAAGTTGTAATAAAATCAGGTCTTTTATTCTCATAATCTGGATAGTATGCATGTTCCCATACATCAAGAGTAAGAATAGGTATTAGCTCTTCTGCAAGTGGTGTGCCTGCATTTGATTCTTGAGTAATTTTAAGTCTGTCTCCATCGAGTACTAACCATGCCCAACCGCTTCCAAAAAGAGTGGTAGCAGCCTTACTAAATTGCTCTTTAAAACTTTCAAAGCTACAAAAAGATTTCTCTATTAGCTTGAGTAAGTCTCCTTCTGGTTTACCACCACCATTTTGTTTCATACAGTTCCAAAAGAAAGTATGATTCCATATTTGTGCGGCATTATTAAAGATACTTTTGTCAGCGCTATTTTTTGCTGATTCTTTAATAATTTCTTCTAAAGATAGATTTTCGTATTTTGTGCCAGGAATTAATTTATTAAGGTTGTTAACGTATGCAGCATGATGTTTGCCATGGTGTAGCGAAATTAGTTTTTGGCTATAATATGGTTCAAGAGTATCATTTGCAAATGGTAGGGCAGGTAATATAAAGTCTTTAGTAGTCTGGTTTGATTCTTTACATATTACTTTTGTCATGAATAATGTTCCTTAATTCTATTTCTTTCAAACCTTAGAAATACTACTTTAAGGATAGTGTTTCAACTAAAATATTTAAATAGAACTATTCAAAAAAAGTATATTCTCTAATTGAAACTATTACTTCATCATGTGCTTGAAGATTCTCTTCTTTGAGTTTTTCATGCGAAATCTCGGCAGATATAAATTCATTTTTACCTCTAATTAATTCAATCTTAGCAGTAGGACCAGCTTGATTTATACTTTTGATTTTAGCAATAAATCCTTCTTTTTTTTTGTTAGTATTCTTAAAGATTTCAATATCATGAGGCCTTGCAAATATTTCTACTCTTGTTAAAGTCTTACTTTCTTTTTTATTATCGGTAGATTTAAAGATTTTAAAAAATTTATGTACAATCTTATTTTTATTATACCATTTTGTATAAGATTGACTTTCATCCTTCTCATAATTCTCAATAATGCTTATTTCGCCATTCTCATCCTTCCAGCCATGAAAAACATTAAAATTACCTAGAAAATCATAAACAAATGAATTTGCAGGTTTGGAATACACATCATTTGGTGAGCCTATTTGTTCTATCTGGCCATTATTCATTATCACAATTTTATCAGCAACTTCCATCGCTTCTTCTAGATCATGAGTTACAAGAATTGTTGTTATTTTGAGTTTTGTATGTAAATCTTTTATCCATCTGCGTAAGTCTTTACGAATTTTGGTATCAAGAGCAGAAAATGGTTCATCTAAAAGAAGAATTTTAGGTTCAACGGCAAGAGAGCGTGCTAAAGCAACTCTTTGCTTTTGACCTCCTGATAATTCACTTGGGTATCTATCTTTAAATTTATCAAGCTGCATTAACTTTAAAAGGTCTGTAGTTTTGTCAGTAATATTTTTTGTAGTCAGTTGATTTTTGCGTTGTTGAGCTTTTAGGCCAAAACTAACATTTTCATAGACACTCATATGATTAAAAAGTGCAAAATTCTGGAAAACAAAGCCAATTTTACTTGATAGGTCTGTAATCTCAAATTTTTTGGTGTTGGTAAAAGAAATACTTCCTTTTGTAATATTTTCAATGCCAGAAATAATTTTTAAGAGCGTAGTCTTGCCTGAGCCCGAGGGGCCAACTAGTGCTATCATTTCACCATCAGCAATTTCTAAATTAATATCTTTTAGAGTAGGAATGTTATAAAATTCTTTGTATAAGTTTTCGATTTTAATATTCATAATTATCTTATACTTTTATTTAAAATGTTGTAAACTAACATAAGTTTATAAAAAAGTATATGGGTTTTAAAGTCGCTTTAAGCTCACATAAAAAAAACTATTAACTTAAAAAATATAGCAATACATAAGGGACAAATTATGACTAAAGAAACTACAGATACTCAATTTGAAGAAGATGTTATTAATTCAGATCAGCCTGTACTAGTTGATTTTTGGGCTGAATGGTGCGGGCCATGCCGACAATTAATACCTACGTTAAATGAACTATCTTCAGAAATGGAAGGTAAAATAAAAATAGTTAAAGTTAATATTGATGATAATCCAAACACACCAACCAAATACGGAGTAAGAGGGATCCCGACATTAATGATTTTTAAAGATAAAAAACATATTGCTACTAAAGTTGGATCACTACCAAAAAGCAATTTAAAAGAGTGGATCGAAGAAAATATTTAGCTAGCTAAAAAGTATATAAGTAAAAGGTATTTATTTATCCTTTACTTATATTTTTGCCTGACTAGTTTTAAGAAAATTAATAAATTCAAAATCATGGCTACTCGTACAACAAAAAGCACTTGAGTTATTTTCCTATATCATATAATTATGAATAACTTGATTTCTTGGTGTAATTATATTAATGAAAAAAATTAAACACTTATTACGGTACATTCTTCTGCTTCTCGTTCTACGTATCGCTAGATTATTCAGCTTTGCAGCAACCTCCGAGTTTTTTGGCAAATTAGCTAGATTTATTGGTCCAAGAACAAAATTACATAAAAAAGCCTCAGATAATATGTCCTTGGCCATGCCAGAATTACAAGGCAAACAAAAAGAGTCAGTCTTACTAGATATGTAGGAAAATAATGGAAGGTTTCTTGGAGAGTTTTTGCATATATCGTCACTTGCAGATGATGAATATAAAAAAATTGTCTTTGGTCTTAATTTAGAAAAATTAAATTGCTTAAAAAATGGTGGATTTATTTTTAGTGCGCATTTTGGTAATTGGGATATAGTGCCTCGTCTGTTTTTGTTTTTAAATAAGAAGATTACTATTATTTATCAAAACTCAGGCAATCATTATATAGATACTTTTATAAAAAATGAAAGAGGGTTCATAGGGGCTAATTTAATTGCTAAGGGCCACGCAGGGACTAAAGATTTAATTAGAGCAATTAGAGAGCGTGATATTATTATTGTGCTATTAGATCAGCGTGATCTACAAGGAATAGAAGTAGAGTTTTTTTCAAAAAAAGTTATGACCTCAAAAGCTATAGCAAGACTAGCTCTTCAACATAATATGCCAATTGTACCAGTTTGTACTTTTAGGTCAAAAGACAAAAAATCTTTTGATGCAGTAATTGAAGATCAGCTTGAGTTGCCAAATACTGGCGATAAAGAGCAAGATATATACAATATAATGCTTACTATTAATCAGACTATTGAAAAATGGATTAGAAAAGATCCTGCTCAATGGATGTGGCCTTGCAATAGGTGGTCTAGATGAGTGAAAAAACTAAAGTAGTTTATTGCTCCAAAAATTATTTTAGTAGATTTTTTTGGTATTTATTAATATCATATATGATATGTTATGAATAAAGTTTTGTATTATGAATGCTATATCACTATTAGGTCAAAAAACATTGTCGCTGTGTGAAAATACAGGAAAGTTTTTTATATTTGTAATTAATGCTTTTTGGGGCATAATGAGCAGGCCTTTTTATACTAAGCAAGTTATTGGACAAATTATCGAAATAGGATATTTTTCTTTGCCTGTTGTGGGTCTAACTGCGATATTTACAGGTGCAGTGCTTGCGTTACAAAGTTATGCAGGTTTTCAAAGATTTGCAGCTGAAAGTGCGATTGCTACTGTTGTAGTGCTTTCAATCACTAGAGAGCTGGGTCCTGTGATGGCGGGGCTTATGGTGTCTGGTCGTGTTGGATCTGCAATGGCTGCTGAAATTTCAACAATGAAGACTACGGAACAGATTGATGCTTTGAAAACTTTATCTACAGATCCTGTAAGATATTTGATTTCTCCTCGAGTCCTTGCAAGTATTATTACTATGCCACTTCTGGTTCTTGTTGCTAATATTATAGGGGTATTGGGCGGTTATATAGTGGCGGTTTATTCTTTAGATTTCAATCCAGAGATATACTTAAAAAATACTTTAAAATACCTAGAATTCTATGATGTTGTACAAGGGCTTGTTAAGGCTGCAGTATTCGGCGCGTTAATAGCGATAGTAAGTTGTTATTGTGGTTATAATGCAAAAAATGGTGCTAAAGAAGTTGGTGTTGCTACAACTTCTGCAGTAGTCTTATCATCTATAGCAATTCTTTTATTTAATTATTTAATAACTCAAATATTTTTTGGATAATGGCGCAAGATATTATTATTAGTGTAAAAAACTTAACTAAATCCTTTGGTGATCACTCTGTATTAAATGGAGTGAATCTAGATATAAGAAAAAAGGAATCGTTAGTAGTTTTAGGTGGTTCAGGGTCTGGTAAGTCAGTCTTAATTAAAACTATGATTGGGCTTTTATATTCAGATTCTGGATCAGTTAGAATTAATGATCAAGAAATATCTACTTTAAACCTTAAAGCACGTAGAGATATAATGAATGAGATGGGGTTTTTATTTCAAGGTGGTGCTTTATTTGATAGTTTAAAAATATGGGAAAATGTATCTTTTTCTTTAATCAATAATTTTAAGGCCTCTAAAAAACAAGCTTATGATCATGCAGTTAAAAAGCTAGAGTCAGTTGGTTTGGATGCTAAAGTTGCAGATCTTTATCCTTCTGAATTATCAGGTGGTATGCAAAAAAGAGCTTCTCTTGCGCGAACTATTGCTATGGACCCTAAAATAATATTCTTTGATGAGCCAACTACAGGGCTTGATCCTATAATGGCAAATACCATTAATGATTTAATCAAGAAATGTTCAAAAGAACTAAAAGCAACCACTGTTACAATTACTCATGATATGAATAGTGCTAAAATTATCGGTGATAAGGCTGCTATGTTAAAGGATGGTAAAATTATTTGGGAAGGTGATCTTAATAAAATAGATCAAATAGACGATGAATATGTCCAAAACTTCGTTAAGGGGCATAAATAAATCTATTATTAATAATTTCGATAAACTTGGCGACGCCATAGATTATGCTTTCAAAGTGCCATTCTCTATTTAATTCACTATGGCGCTGTTAACAAAATAATT
>DITT01000013.1 GCA_002422875.1 Rickettsiales bacterium UBA6177
AATTATTTTGTTAACAGCGCCATATCATCACCAGCTAAAGATATGTTTGCATTTTGGTCAGCTGCTTTTTGTAAATATACTAGAGCTTGATCCATATTGCCTTCTTCGTAATAAATATCGCCTAAAGGGGCTATAGGGCAAGTACAAAATTTTGGTTGGAGGCTAATTGGGGATTTTTTATACTTTTTTTAACATATTATTTTCTATTTATATTAAAAATATTAATTACTTATTAAAAAAACAACAAAAACAACCAAAAAATCAATAAATTGTTAATTTTATTTAATAATAAGATTTATGCTAAAGTTCTACATTTGCTTAATAAAAATTGATCAGCCAACACACATGCTACCATTGCTTCAACTACATATATCGCTCTTAATGCAATACATGGATCATGACGACCTGTTGTTGATATTTCCACTTCTTTACCAGTGACATCAATAGATAATTGTTCTTTAGAAATAGAGCTTGTTGGCTTGACAGCGTATCTTATAATTATATTCTCACCTGTAGCAATCCCACCTAATATACCGCCTGAATGGTTAGTAATAAAATGTGGCTTACCGTTTAGCATATTCATTTGATCATTGGCTTCAGAGCCTTTCATATGACCGAGTGCAAAGCCATCTCCTATTTCAACGGCTTTGATAGCATTAACACTCATTACAGCCGCTGCAATTGTAGTATCAAGTTTATAATATATTGGCTCACCAATGCCAGCAGGTACTCTGCAAATGTGAAGCTCTGCTATTGCTCCAAGTGAATCACCTTCTTTTCTAGCATCTTCTATGGCTTGTTCCCAAGTTGCAATTATTGTTTTATCAGGACAGTGGAAAATATTACTAGCTGCTACATCCCAATCCCAATTATTCTGGTTTATTTTTAGGCTACCAATGTTAACTATTGCAGATTTAAATTTAACATCAGCATTTGCAGCAATAATCTTTCTAGCAACTGCTCCAGCAGCAACTCGTGCTACTGTTTCGCGAGCGCTTGCTCTACCACCACCTCTAAAATCTCGATTACCATATTTTTGGTGATATGTAAAATCAGCATGTCCTGGGCGATATTTATGCGCAATATCATCATAATCTGATGATTTTATATCCATATTTTCAATTATTAATGATATAGGACTACCTGTTGTTCTGCCTCTAAAGACACCTGAGAGAATTTTAACCTGATCAAGTTCTTTGCGAAGGGTAGTGAATTTATTTTGCGGTTTTCTTTGGTCTAAATAATACTGAATTTCCTCTTGGGTTAATTCAAGATTTGCAGGAACTCCATCAATTACACAGCCAACTGCTTCTCCATGACTTTCTCCCCAAGAGGTAAATTTAAAAATTTGACCAAATGAATTAATCATTTTTCTTGAATTGCATCAATATCCGGTGCATCTATTTGCTTCATACCAACTACATGATAACCTGAATCAACATAAATTATTTCACCTGTTGTACCACTACTTAAATCACTCAAAACATAAATAGCAGCTTTACCAACATCCCAAATAGTAGTGTTTCTTCTAAGAGGCGAGTTATACTCATTCCATTTTAAAATATATCTAAAATCACCAATACCAGAAGCTGCAAGGGTTTTTATTGGGCCAGCTGAAATAGCATTAACACGTATATTACTTTTACCTAAATCACAGGCTAAATACTGAACACTAGCTTCAAGTGCTGCTTTAGCAATACCCATCACATTGTAATGCGGCATTACTTTTTGTGCCCCATGGTATGATAAAGTAAGAATACTACAGCCATCATTCATCACTGGCTCTAATCTTTTAACAACATCCGTTAAAGAGAAGCAAGAAACATGCATAGTGTTTAAAAAATTGCTCAAAGAAGTATCTACATATCTTCCTTTTAATTCATTTTTATCTGAAAACCCAATAGCATGGACTAGAAAATCTATTTTACCCCATTTCTCTTTGATCGTCTTTGTAAGCTCATCTATTGAAGCAGAGTCTGTAACATCACAAGAGAGAATTAAAGCAGATCCTAATTCTTCTGCAAGTGGCTCTACTCTTTTTTTCATCAGATCACCTTGATAAGTAAGACCTACTTCAGCTCCTTGCATAGAAATAGCTTTAGCAATTCCCCAAGCAATCGATTTATTATTTGCAACACCCATTATGATACCTCTTTTGCCTTTCATGAGGTTTCCTTCTGGAAGATAATCTGTACTTATTTCATTTGTAGTCATAAAAATGTGACACCCTTTTTGATTTACTTTTAAAATAACTAACTAACAGCAAAAACACAAATATTTTCTTAAGTTTCTAGTATCTACTAATAGTTTTTAGATTAGGAATCCATGTTTATGTTTTAAGATATTATATGATTATAGCGTCAAACCTATTTACTATACTTGAAATCTATCATCAATGTTACCCTTACTAATTTTAAAGCAATGAACTCACTCTTTTCATTAATAATACACTGTATAAAGCAGTATTAGAAGAATCTCTAACTATGGTAGTAAGTATGAACTAGATTGTTTGCTTGCACATACTATATTCTTTCTATACAACCCGAGAAAATATCGAGCGACTTATCGTATACAGGAGTTGTTACATTAAAAAGACCCAATACCGTGTGAAATAAATTATCATGAGAATATGATGGTTTACTGGTAACGCATTTTTTATTTACTTTATTTTTTTTAAAAAAATCATGAGAAAGCCAGATTAAAAAAGGAATCTCTTTTTGTTCCTTTGGAGCAATTGCATAAGGAAAACCATGTAAATAAAGGCCATTTTCACCTAAAGACTCTCCATGGTCAGACATGTAAATAACCGATGCTGGAATATTTAAATTTTTAGCAAAATTTATGGTTTGACTAATAAAATGATCCGTATAAACGATTGTATTATCGTATGTATTTATTAATTCCTCTCTTGAACAATTTTTTAATTCAGCTGAATTACAAATCGGTTTATAAATTTCAAATTCTTTCGGGTATCTTTTATAATATCTTGGTCCGTGGCTACCATTTTGATGAAGTATAACCAAAGTATTTTTATTTCGGGAGCTTTTTATTTGCTCTTTAAGATTTTTCAACAATATTCCGTCAACACATTCTCCTGATGGGCAGAGGTTTGGATCTATATCTTTTTCTATGACTTCAACGTCGTTACATACTCCTTTACATCCACCTGAGTTGTTGTCTTTCCAAAAGACTTTTACTCCAGAACGATTTAAAAGTCTGGGTAATAATTCAAAGTTTTTTGAGTTATCTAAGAAATTACTTCTATTAAGATGAGAGAACATGCATGGTAATGAAATTGCTGTAGATGTCCAACAAGATGTCGTATTATTCATAATAAATAGATCTTTCTCTTGTAAAGTCTTATTAGTTTGCCTTGTATAGCCATATAAGGAGAAATTATGTTTTCGTGCTGTTTCACCTACGATTACTATGGTTAGTAGTTTGTTGGCGCTTTCAGAGATCTTTATTTCATCAGTAATATTGATTAAATCTTTTTCTATCTTGGCCTGTTGATTTGCAAGGGAAATTATTGCAGTAATATAGTTTCTTGGTACCAAATTTTGACCAATATTATTTGTTCGTATAAAGATAGATGTTTTCTGAAAATTAAAAAAAGTAATAGTTGCAACTAAAACAATTAAAGCTATAGAAAAGATAGCTCTAGAAATCATTTCTTGAAATATACTTTTATACTTTATCTGAGCTTTGATAATAATAAAAGATGGTAGCGCAACAAAGATAAAAAGCCATATAGCTAGTGTAGAAGAGAGAAGATCAAGAGATTCTTTAAAATTTGTTTGTATTACATTATTTAGCATATCTTTGTCAATAACAGCGCCATAAAAAATCATAAAATAAGAACAGAGCGAGTTGATTATTAACAAAATAATACAAATGAATTTTGTAGTATATTTAAAGCAAAGGACGAAATATATTAATATATAAGCTGATAGTATGGTAATGAATAACTGTAAGAAAAACATAAAATCTTTGAAAGATTCCATGTTGATACTTTTTATTGTTTGTTTTAGCCAAATGTAATTAAAAGATATTAAACTAAAAAAAGCATAAAATAAAATAAATGTAAAAAAGTTGTACTCATATTTTATATAACTAAATCTAGATTTTTTTTTTAATAACTCTCTTAACATAAGAAATACTTTATAATTTAAAATGATTCATAGTATAACTTAGTTCTATTTAAAAATAAATAGAACTTTAATCACTGAGTTGTTTTGCTAGCCAAGTTCTAAAAAAAATCGATGAAAGATAATGATATTTATCCCAATATCTGCCTTTTTGCTGCATTTCTTAAAGCCTAAGAGTAGAAGGGATCTAAAATATTTATTTGAGCAAATGAAATTTATATTTTAAGCAATTGATGCTCGAGTTTTTCGAGCTTGTCTCTTATGGCAGCAGCTTTTTCAAAATTGAGCTCTGATGCTTCTTTATACATAAGATCTTTTAGTTTATTAATTTGTGTAGAAAGTTGCTTTTCATTTGTGAAGTGAATTATTTCTTCTTGCTCTTCGCTTATAATCTCTTTGATATTACGGATAGTGCTTTTGGGGGTGATATTGTGTTTTTCATTATATTGTTGTTGAATTTCACGTCTTCTATTAGTTTCCTTTAGTGCTTTATCAATAGAGTTGGTTATTTTATCTGCATATAATAGCACTCTGCCATTTACATTACGTGCAGCTCTACCTATTGTTTGAATTAAAGAAGTTTCAGATCTTAAAAACCCTTCTTTATCAGCGTCAAGAATAGCAACTAATGCACATTCTGGTATATCAAGTCCTTCACGCAAGAGGTTGATACCTATAAGTACATCAAATAATCCAAGTCTAAGCTCAGTAATGATCTCGTTACGTTCGAGGGTTTTTATGTCGGAATGTAAGTACTTAACTTTGATACCTTCTTCTTCTAAATATTTGCATAAATCTTCAGCCATTTTTTTAGTTAAGGTCGTAACGAGTATTCGAGCCTTTAGCGCTGTTATTTTTCTGATTTCTCCAATTAAATGTTCTATTTGCTTATTTGCTGGGAATATCTCGCATATAGGGTCAAGTAAACCTGTAGGTCTAATGATTTGTTCAACAATATTTGTAGATGCATTTATTTCAAATTCTGCAGGAGTTGCAGAAACAAAAATTGTTTGAGGACGCATTACGTCCCATTCTTCAAATTTTAATGGCCGATTATCTAGAGCAGAAGGCATTCTAAAACCATGCTCTACGAGATTAAGTTTTCTTGCACGATCACCATTATACATACCTCTAATTTGTGGTGTTGTTACATGGCTTTCATCAACAAATAATAGAGCGTCTTTTGGGAGATATTCAAATAATGTTGGAGGAGGAGCTCCTTCGTTTCTTCCTGTTAAATACCTTGAGTAATTTTCAATACTTTTACAAGTACCTGTTAGCTCAAGCATTTCAAGATCAAGTTTAGTTTTTTGCTCTAGACGTTGAGCTTCTAAAATCATTTTATGATCATAGAAAAATTCAAGACGTAAGTTTAACTCTTTTTTTATTTCAACTATTGCATTTTTGATCACATCTTTAGGTGTTACAAAATGGCTATTTGCATAGATATTTATAGAATTGATTTTATTTCTTTTTTTTCCTGTGAGTGGATCAAATTCAAAAATTTCTTCTATTTCATTACCAAAAAATGAAAGTTTAATGCCTATTTTTGAAGTATAAGAAGGAATAATATCAATATATTCACCAGTTACTCTAAATTTTCCGCGTACAAGATCAAAATCATTCCGTTCATATTGCAAACTAATTAAACGTTGAATTATCTCGGTCATTGAGACTTTTTGTCCTTTTAGAACGGTTAATGTCATTTCTGCATAATTAACTGGCGAGCCAAGTCCATAAATACATGAGACAGAAGAAACAACGATAGTATCTCGCCTTTCTAGCAATGATCTGGTTGCAGAGTGACGCATTAAATCTATTTGTTCATTAATTGAAGAGTCTTTCTCAATATAAGTATCGGTTCTTGGAATATACGCTTCTGGTTGATAATAATCATAATAAGAAACAAAATACTCAACTGCATTATTAGGGAAAAATTCTACAAA
Organism: Rickettsiales bacterium UBA6177; assembly: GCA_002422875.1. GTDB lineage: Bacteria > Pseudomonadota > Alphaproteobacteria > Rickettsiales > UBA6177 > UBA6177. The sequence goes on from DITT01000013.1 coordinate 6,095, forward strand.
CTCTTCGTATAATTGACTGGCTAAGGTTTTATTATGTGCCATAATTATGGCGGGCTTATTAAAATGTGCAATTATATTCGCCATAGTAAACGTTTTGCCTGAGCCTGTTACTCCCATAAGAGTTGTGTTTTTTTCATTAGCTTTTAAGCTATTGATAATTGAAGCTATTGCTTTTGGTTGGTCGCCATTAGGTTTGTAAGCTGTTTTTATAGTATAGTTCATATTAAAATTAGCTTTAATTATTGTTTAAAATATATTATAAGTAATTAAAATAATAATGTAAATGTTTCACGTGAAACAGCCGCTTAAAACTAGCAAGTATGAATTCTGCACAATTCATATGATCTTTATGTTTGTGATAAGGAAAATAAAATGAAAGATTTTGACGTTATTGTAATCGGTGGTGGTCATGCGGGATGCGAAGCAGCAGCAGCAGCAGCAAGACTTGGTGCTAAAACAGCTTTAATCACAATGAGCCTTGATAATCTTGGAGAAATGTCTTGTAACCCAGCTATTGGTGGGGTGGCAAAAGGAATTATAGTAAAAGAAATTGACGCACTTGGTGGAGTTATGCCTCTTGCAATCGATCAGGCAAGCATACATTCAAAAATGCTTAATAAAAGTAGAGGTCCAGCTGTTTGGGGGCCAAGAGCGCAAGCAGATAGAAAGTTATACAAAAAAGCAGTACAAGCAATATTAGCTAGTTACGAAAATTTAACGATAGTAGAAGATACCGTAAATGATTTAATTATAGAAAATAATCAAATAAAAGGTATAAAAACCCTAAAGAGTGAAATTCTTGCGAGTGCAGTAGTACTTACCACAGGAACTTTTTTAGCGGGATTAATTAGAATAGGCACAGAGAAAAGGCCTGGTGGAAGAGTAAATGAAAAGCCATCAATTGCATTAGCCGAAACAATAAGATCATTAAATTTTAATGTAGGCAGACTAAAAACAGGAACACCTCCAAGAATACTTGCAAGCTCAATTAATTTTGAAGTGCTAGAAAAACAACCAGGCGATGCGGAGCCTGTTAAATTTTCATTATTAACTAAAAATATTACTACAAAACAAATTAATTGTTTTATGACCCATACTAATGAAGCTGCTCATAAAATAATTTTTGATAATGCTGATAGTTCACCGATTTTATCTAAGAGTTTAACTTCAAAAGGTCCAAGGTATTGCCCGTCAATTGAAGATAAAATTGTTAGATTTGCAAGTAATCCTCAACATCAAATTTTCCTCGAGCCAGAAGGGCTTGATAGCGATCTTATCTATCCTAATGGAATATCAACTTCCTTACCAGCTGAGATACAAGTAAAATTCATTAATAAAATTAAAGGTCTTGAAAGAGCCGAGATAGTAGTGCCTGGTTATGCAATTGAATATGATTTTATTGATCCTAGATCTTTGAAAAATACTCTTGAGACTAAAAAAATAGCAGGATTATTTTTTGCAGGACAAATAAATGGCACCACCGGATATGAAGAGGCTGCTGGGCAAGGGATAATAGCAGGATTTAATGCTGCCTTATTAAAGGATCATGGTGAAGAATTTATATTAAATAGATCAGAAGCATATATAGGCGTTATGATTGATGATTTAATAACTAAAGGCACTCAAGAACCATATCGTGTGCTAACATCTCGTGCTGAATACAGGCTTACTTTAAGAGCTGACAATGCTGAGCGTAGACTATATGATAAAGCAATTCGATTTAATTGTTTAAACGATGGCAGAAAAGATATTATAATTAATCGAAAAAAAATGATAGATGGGGAGCTCGTAAAATTAAAATCTTGTATCATAACTCCAAGCGCAATTAAAGATATTGGTATAAAAATAACTCAAGATGGTCGCAAAAAAACAGCCTTTGAACTTTTAAATTTTAAAGATGTAGAATTTGCTCATATTGAAAAGCTTTGGCCTGAATTTGCAAATATTCCTGTGGATGTAAAAGAAATACTTACAATTGAATCTAAATATGCTTCTTATCTTATAAAACAACAATCTGATATTGAATATTTAAACGAAGAGGTTAAATTACTAATCCCGGAAGGATTAGATTATACAAAACTAAATCTTTCTACTGAAACTACTGAAAAATTTACACTCATTCAGCCACGAACAATTTATGAAGCTAAGATGATACCGGGAATAACTCCAGCCGCTGTAATGGCTTTAATAGTATATATAAAAAAACATGAAAGAAAAAAATATTCTGCCTAAAGTAAATGTTTCACGTGAAACATTTGCTAGATTAGAGCAATATAAATTGTTGCTAACAAAATGGAATGATAAAATAAATTTAATTGCAAAAAATGACTTAAATACAATACAGGAAGCCCATATAGAAGGGGCATTAAAACTTGCAAAGCTTATTGAAATTAATCATCCAAATACTCAAAAAATATGTGATGTGGGTAGTGGTTCCGGATTGCCTCTAATTGTTTTAGCTAGCTATTTAGAAAATAAAGAGTTTTACTCTATAGAATCACAACGTAAGAAAGTGCATTTTTTGGAGTATGCTGCAAGTAAGATCAAAGTGAATATCAAATTTTTTAATATGCGAATAGAAAATATTTCCAATTATAAAGCAGATATTATTACTTCTAAAGCTTTTGCTGATATTAAAGGATTTTTAGACTTTACAAAAAATATTCGCCATGAAAATACAGTGCTATATACTTTTAAAGGAGAAAAAATTTCTGATGAGCTTCAAAACGCTTTAACAAAATGGAATTTTGATTATAAGATATATAATGAAGATTTGAATAATAATAAAATTATAGTAAGACTTAGTAATATAAATGAACACTAAAATAATTTCGATAGTAAATCAGAAAGGTGGAGTTGGTAAAACTACAACCACAAGCAATTTAGCTACTGCACTAGCAGCAATAGGGAAGAAGATGTTAATAATAGATCTTGACCCTCAAGGTAATGCAAGTACAGGTTTTGGCATATCACATAAACTAAGGAAAAAAACAATATATGATGTACTCGTAAGCGATGTAGAAATATCTGCAGCAGTATATAAAACTGAAATACCCAATTTAGATATCGTAACTTCAAGTGTAGATTTGGCTGCTGCTGAAATTGAGCTAATAAATGAAGAAAATAGAGAATATATTTTAAAGTCTAAAATAGCAAATATCTATAATAATTATGATTATATTATGATTGATTGCCCTCCATCACTGGGTCTACTAACTATCAATGCATTAGCTGCTTCTAGCTCTCTTATTATACCTTTACAATGCGAGTTTTTTGCTTTAGAGGGGCTCAGCCACCTTCTTAATACGTGCTCGCTTATTCAAAAGAATTTAAATAATGAATTAGTAATTGAAGGTATAGTTCTAACAATGTACGATAAAAGAAATAGATTAACAGAGCAAGTAGAAGAAGATGTTCGAAATTGTCTAGAGGGGCTGGTATATAATACCGTAATTCCAAGAAATGTAAGAATCTCAGAAGCTCCATCTCATGGTAAGCCTGCAATAATTTACGATTTAAAATGTTCTGGATCATTAGCTTATATTCATTTAGCTAAAGAAGTTTTAGAAAGAGAAAAAAAGAGAATAGAAAATGTCAAAAGAAATACGTAAAGGTTTAGGCAAGGGGCTTTCAGCACTTATTAATAGCGATAATATTAATTATTTAAAAAATTCAAGTAAATTGCCAGAACAAAATACTAAAGAAATGTTAGAAATTATAATTGGTGAAGTATATCCAAATTTAGCACAACCAAGAAAAGATTTTTCAGAAGCAAGTTTAATAGAATTAATAAACTCTATTAAAGAACAAGGAGTAATTCAACCTATTCTTGTAAGGAAAAAAGATCTAGGAGATGGTAAAAAATACGAAATAATAGCAGGTGAAAGAAGATGGCGTGCTTCTATAGCGGCAAAAGTCAAAACTATTCCTGCAATAATAAAAGAATATAATGATAACACTGCTTTTGAGGTGGCTATTATTGAAAATATTCAGCGTGAACAATTAAATGCTATTGAAGAAGCAGAAGCTTATAAGAGACTTATAGAAGAGTATAATTATACTCAAGAAAAAATAGCTGAAAAAATTGGCAAAAGTCGCTCTCATATAACTAATTTAATAAGACTTTTAGTTTTGCCTTTAGAAATTAAAGAAATGTTGGTAGCTAAAAAGATTACTATGGGCCATGCTAGAGCTCTACTTGCTTCTGATACAAAAGAAGAGATTCTTAGCAAAATTCTAGCAGAAGGTTTAAGCGTCAGAGAGACTGAGTCTTTAGTAAATCAAAAAAGCAAAATTTTTAAAGCATCAAAAAAGAAAAGAGAAGTAGCTGATATAGAAAAATCACCTTTGCCTGAAGATGATATAGTTGTAATTGAACAACTTGTTTCTAAAAAATTAGGCATGGAAGTAAAAATAATAGATGATAATAATGTTGGTAAAGTAATTATTCAATTTCATAATTTAAAAGAACTAGATGTTTTGCTTAGGAGGTTGCAAGGCGAGTAAATTAAATAGTTTTAATCAAAAATACTATATAAATAGCTTAAATAGAATCTATAAATTCAGTTGGGTTTAGTAAGTCGTTAATCTTCGTTTAGTTAGATTAACTAGCATGCACTTTTTTTTAGCAAGACTCTCGATTTAATTCACTATAAAACCAAATTTCTTTATTTATCATATTCTTAAATTAAATACTGGCGTGTATTTAAAAAATATCATTAGGAACCTTGAGCTGCACTTTCGATTTCAAGTATAGCTAGCTCATCTTTTACAAGTAAATTAAGTTTATTTGCATAAAAACTGGGGCCACTTGGGTAGATAAGTGCTTGATAAGGAATAATCGCAGTACGTTTAGATGCTGGATACATGCCTTGGGTCATAAGATTTAAAATATATGGTATAGTATTTTGACCTATTTTAAAGGAGATGAAATTAGCTGAAGAATCTAAAATATCGCCTTTAATATTTTTGATAGTATATTTTATATTGATATTATCACCGCATTTAAAGGGCTTAGAGGTCGAAGTTACTTTAGTTTGATCAAATAAATTTACCTGATCAAAAATTTTAGGTAAAGGACTGTTGTTAATTTTGACTAACTCAATTTCTAAAGCGAAAAAATTAGATTGCCCATTAATTTTTTTCATTTGGCTTCGAGGTAAAAGTTTACGTTTTATAGCATGTTCTTTCATTCCAATTAAACTATAGTCAATACCTTCGTTAGTTTTAGGAAAGCCAATGTGGATTTCCTCAGGAGAAGATAGTTTTGTATTTTTAAGAGTTGTACCACGTTCATCTTTTAATAAATACTCCACAATGGCAAAATCACCACAGCGAGCAACATTACCGCTACCTTCTCGGATTAATTCTTCAGATAAGCTTAGATAAGGATCTTTATTAAATTCGTTGTTTAAAACTATTGGTGAAAAGATCTTATCAATAATTTTAGTGCCATTTTCAGTCGTAGCAAATTTTGATAGAACATCAAAAAACTTTTTTTCCAATGAGCCCATTGGTTTTTGAGGTGTTACGACTTCCTTTTTAGTTGAAGGTGCAATAAATTCTGGGGATCTTCTATCTAAAGGTTTAGAGTCGAAGATTTTTTTATTTTCCTCTGCTAAAGGATTTAAATCTTCTGGCTCTTCTTTAGTTATGGTAGCTGGAAGTTGTTCTACAGATTTAACCTCCAAATCTACATTCGTATTGCTAGTGTTTTCAGTTAGATTTGGTTTATTGTTGCCGTTATATAAATAAGCATAACCAGCAACAAAAACTAAACCATAGATAAGAAATTTTTTTATCACTTTAAAGCTTGTTAATTAATTATTAAAAAGGAATTTCATCATCAATATCAGAGTTATAATTTGCTTCATTATTTGAAACAGGAGAACTATCTCTGGTAAAACTATCAGAAGAAGCACTATTTTTAGAATCAAGCATAGTTATAGTGCCATTAAAACCTTGTAACACAATATCAGTAGAGTATTTCTCTATTCCTGCATTGTCAACCCACTTTCTTGTTTGTAAAGATCCTTCAACATAAAGCTTTGAACCTTTTTTTATATAGTTTTTTACTACTTTTACTAAACCTTCAGAAAAAACTGTTATTCTGTGCCATTCAGTTTTATCCTTTTTCTCGCCAGTAATTTTGTCTTTCCATGCTTCTGATGTAGCAAGTGTAAAACTCGCGATTTCTCTACCGTCTTGAGTAGACCTTACTTCTGGGTCTTTTCCAACGTTTCCTACTAATATTACTTTATTTATACTACCTGACATTACCCAAAAACTCCTTGATATAGTTGGTTACTATATATATAATGGAACTTCAAATTTATGTAAAGCCTGCTAACAATCTGGAGCCACAAAATGAATGATTATATAGTTATTAAAGGCGCTCGCGAAAATAACTTAAAAAATATAGATATCCAGATACCAAAAAACAAACTTATAGTTATGACAGGTTTAAGTGGTTCAGGGAAATCTTCGCTAGCATTTGATACTATATATGCTGAAGGCCAAAGAAGGTATGTTGAAAGTTTATCTGCATATGCAAGGCAATTTTTGCAATTACAAGATAAACCAGATGTTGAAAGTATTAGTGGATTATCTCCTGCTATTGCAATTGATCAAAAAACTACAACTAAAAACCCACGTTCTACAGTAGGGACAATTACAGAAATATATGATTATTTAAGATTACTTTTTGCACGTGTTGGTGTACCATATTCTCCTGCAACAAATGAACCGATTAAATCTCAAACCATTCAGCAGATGGTAGATATTATTCTAAGCAAGCCAAAAGGCACGAAAGTAATAATTCTAGCACCTATTGCTAGAGGAGAGAAAGGAGAGTTTAGAAAAGAACTCTTGCATTTAAAAAAACAAGGTTTTCAGAAGCTAAAAATAAATAATGAAACATACGATATAGATGAACTGCCAATTATTGATAAAAATAAGAAGAATAATATTGAAGTAATCGTTGATAGAATAGAAGTTCAAGAGTCAATAGAAGCAAGGATCACTAATAGTATCGAAATCTCTCTTAAAATAGGAGATGGTATTATATATGTTGAAGAAGTAAATGAAAAAGAAGTAAATGTACAAATCTTATCAGAAAAATTTGCTTGCCCAGTTTCAGGGTTCCAATTAGAAGAAATTGAACCAAGGATATTTTCATTTAATAGTCCGTTTGGTGCTTGCCCTGCTTGTGATGGGTTAGGTTCTGAGTTATATTTTGCTCCGCACATGATAGTAGAGGATGAAAATCTTTCAATTTCAGAAGGGGTTATTACTCCTTGGAAAGTATTGCAGGCTAGGGGTCAAAATGAAATCTTAATGGCGCTTGCTAAAAAATATCGTTTTAGCTTAGACACCCCCTACAAAAGCCTTTCAGAAGAAGTAAAAGGAATTCTATTGTATGGTAGCAAAGGTGAGTTAGTAGAAATAAAATATAGTGATGGTCTTACCGATAGAGTAATAGAAAAAGAATTTGAAGGAATAATTCCTAATCTAGAAAGAAAGTGGAATGAAGAGAACGCTAGCTGGATAAAAGAAGAGCTTGAAAAATTTAAAACAACAAGAAGTTGTAGTAGTTGCAAAGGCTATAGGCTAAAGAAAGAAACACTATGTGTAAAAATAGATAAATGCCATATTGGAGAGATTAGCAATCTAACTATAAAAAAAGCTTTAGATTGGTTTGAAGAAGTTGATAAGAAACTTACTAAGAATGAAGCTATAATAGCTGAAAAAGTTATTAAAGAAATTAAAGATCGACTAGGTTTTTTATGTAATGTTGGTCTTGAATATCTTACTTTATCAAGGCTTTCTGGTACATTATCAGGTGGTGAAAGCCAAAGAATAAGGCTTGCATCACAAATTGGATCCGGGCTTTGCGGAGTATTATATGTTCTTGATGAGCCTTCTATTGGGTTGCATCAGCGAGACAATATTAAGTTAATTGCTACATTAAAAAAATTAAAAGCTCTTGGTAATACAGTGATTGTAGTAGAGCATGATAGCGAAACTATGATGAATGCAGACTTTGTAGTAGACATAGGGCCTGGTGCTGGAGAGCATGGTGGTTATATAGTTGCTCAAGGCACGCCTCAAGATATTATCAATTCTGAAGACAGTATTACAGGAATGTATTTGTCTGGTAGAAAGAAAATACCAATACCTGAAAAAATTAGAGAATATGATCCAGAGAAAAAAATATCGATCATCGGTGCTCGTGAAAATAATTTGAAAAATATCAATGTTGATATTCCGCTTAAAACATTTACGTGTGTTTCTGGTGTTTCAGGTGGAGGGAAATCAAGCCTTATTATTCATACTCTGTATAAAGCAGCTATTAAGTTAATTGATAATAGTAAAGTAATACCTGGAAAACATGATAAAATTACAGGCCTTGAATATATTGATAAAATAATAGAAATAGATCAATCACCAATTGGCAGAACGCCACGTTCAAATCCAGCTACTTATACAGGAGCTTTTAATTTAATTAGAGATTGGTTTGTTACATTGCCACAAGCAAAAGAGCGTGGATACAAAGCAGGAAGATTCTCTTTTAACGTAAAAGGTGGAAGATGTGAAGCTTGTCAAGGTGATGGAATTATAAAAATAGAAATGCATTTCTTACCAGATGTATATGTAAAATGCGAAGAATGTAGTGGTAAAAGATATAATAAGCCAACATTAGAAGTTAAGTATAAGAGTAAATCTATTTTTGATATTTTAGATATGACTGTTGAAACAGGTCTTGAGTTTTTTGCTAATATTCCATCGATTAAAGAAAAACTTACAGCTTTAAATGATGTAGGATTAAGCTATATTAAGCTTGGGCAGTCAGCTACAACGCTTTCAGGTGGCGAAGCACAAAGAGTGAAACTTGCAAAAGAATTGGCGCGTAAATCTACAGGGAAAACACTATATATTCTTGATGAGCCAACAACAGGTTTACATTGTGAGGATGTAAGAAAGCTACTAAAAGTATTACATAAATTAGTTGATAATGGTAATACCGTAGTAGTAATAGAGCATAATTTAGATGTAATAAAAACAGCAGATTATATTATTGATATCGGCCCAGAAGGTGGTGAAAAAGGTGGTATGGTTGTAGCATGTGGTACGCCAGAAGAAGTAGTTAAATCTGAGGTTAGTGAAACAGCTAAATTCTTAAGAGACGTTTATATCAAATAATATGCAAAGATATAAGATCTATATAGAATATGATGGTACGGGATATGTGGGGTGGCAAAGGCAGCACGGGAAAATAGCTGTATGTACCGAAATAGAAGAAGCTATATATAAATTTAGCGGTGAAAGAGTAGAGCTATATGGTTCAGGCAGAACAGATGCTGGCGTGCATGCAATAAAGCAAGTAGCACATTTTGATTTCGAAAATACTGAGATTGCAGCTGAAAAAGTGATCTTTGCTATAAACTTCTACTTAAAATATAGCAATATTTGTATTTTAGGAGCTAGTAAAGTAGATCAGCATTTTCATGCAAGATTCTCAGCAATAGAACGTTCTTACGTATATAAAATACTTAATAGAGTAGCTCCTCCTAAAATAGCTTTTAATAGAGCATGGCATTTAAGAGATAAATTAGACTTAATAAAAATGCAAGAAGCAGCTAATTACTTAGTAGGCACGCATGATTTTACAGGACTTAGAGCTAAAGAATGTCAGGCAAGCTCACCTGTAAGAGCGATAAAAGAAATCCGGATTCTTAAGCAAAGTGATGAAGAAATACACATATTTGTGACGGCACCTTCTTTTTTACACCATATGGTAAGAAATATAGTTGGTACTTTAAGGCTTATTGGCAATGGTAGAATGACGTATGATGAGTTTATTTTTAATTTTAAGCAAAGAAAAAGAGCATTAATGGGTGAAACTGCACCTGCTTATGGTTTGTATCTTTTAGATGTAAAATACTAAAAGCATGAATTTATCTGTTGAAATTTATAAAAATGCAATTATATTGAATAATGACTATTACAAATATTGTGATAGTTTTATGCGGGTGTGGCGAAATTGGTAGACGCGCGAGATTTAGGTTCTCGTGCCGCAAGGTGTGGGGGTTCAAGTCCCTCCACCCGCACCACTGTTCTTTATTAAAATCAGGATTATTATGACTAAAAATGATATTAGAAATGAAGCCGAAAAAGAAATTATTAAGTTTGAAGTCAAGCATAGTAATGGTATTTATGCTATAAATTTAACAGCTATTTTACAAAATAAAAATGATGAAGTGGCAAATTATAATCTTGAAATTTCAAACGAAGAAATAAAATCATATGAAGACATAAAAGCTAGTGATGTTGCTAAAACAGCAGATATCAAAGGTTTTAGAAAAGGTAAAGTACCAGTTAGCTATATAAAAAGTAAGTACGAAGCTTCAATCAAAAAAGAAGCATTAGAAGAAATTATCGATAAATCAATTAGAAAATTATTCGAACATAAAAAATTAAAAGCAGCTGTTGATCCAAAGATTGAAATCCAACCAGCTACTGAAGATAAGTTTTTATTTAGCATTGAAGTAGAATTATATCCAGAAATTATTATCCCTGAGTTTTCAACAATTAAGGTAGAAACACCTATATTTGAAATAACACAAGAAGATGTTAATAAGGCTCTAGAAGAGATAGGAAAAGCAAACCGTGATTTTAGTGAAGTAGATCATGAATCTAAAGCTAAACTTGATGATAAAGTGATTATTGATTATGTCGGTAAAATAGATGGCAAAGAGTTTGAAGGTGGCGCTGCTAAAGATCATAGTTTAGTTTTGGGAAGTAAAAATTTTATTGATAATTTTGAAGAGCAATTAGTTGGTTCTAAAAAAAATGATCAGGTAATAGTAAAAGTTACATTCCCTGAAGAGTATCATGCAAAGGATTTGGCTGGTAAAAAAGCAGAATTTACAGTTACAGTTAAAGAGGTGCTAGCTTCTACTGCGCAAACAAATGACAGCTTAGCAGTGAAATTAGGGTTTGAAAATTTTGTACAATTTGAAGAAAAGCTAAAAGAACAATTAGCCAAAGATCACAAAAAAATAGCAGATACAAAAACACGTAAAGATTTGTTTGATCAGCTTTGTGATAAATGCGAATTTATAGCACCTAAAACTATGGCTAAATCAGAGTTTGATATAATATGGGCAGAAGCTCAGAAAAATAACGAATTTGATAGTGAAAAGTCTGAAGAAGAAAACAAGGTTGAATATCAAAAACTTGCAGAAAGAAGAGTAAAACTTGGTATGTTAGTTGCAGAGTTAGGCAAAATCAATCAGGTTAAAATAGAAAATTCCGAACTTGAAAAAGCAGTTCTTGAAAGAGCAAGAATGTATCCTGGATATGAAAGACAAGTATTTGAGTTCTATCAAAAGAACCCTAATGCAATTCAAGAACTAAAAGGACCAATACTTGAAGATAAAGTAGTTAGTAAAATACTAGAAAGTGTTAGCAAAACAGAAAAAAAATATTCTTTGACTGAAATTAGAGAATTATTGATTTAAGTTTTTAAAAAGTAAATTTACAAATTTTATAGTTTACTTAATCTTTTTAGCAAATTAAGATTATCTTTGTTACACTCTAAGAGGAAGTCAATAAATATGATTAACGGGGCATTTATGAATCTTGTACCAATGGTAGTTGAACAAACTAACAAAGGCGAAAGGTCTTACGATATTTTTTCAAGATTACTAAAAGAAAGAATTATTTTTCTTAATGGTGAGGTAAACGATACTTCAGCAAGTCTTGTAGTTGCTCAGCTATTATTCCTAGAATCGGAAAGCCCTACAAAAGATATATATTTTTATATTAACTCTCCTGGTGGGGCAGTTACTTCAGCTTTAGCAATGTATGATACAATGCAGTATATTAAGCCAAAAGTTGCAACTTTATGCATAGGCCAAGCAGCATCTGCAGGATCACTATTATTAACAGCTGGTGCTAAAGGCATGCGCTATTCTTTGCCAAACTCACGTATTATGATTCATCAGCCATTAGGTGGTTTTAGAGGTCAAGCATCAGATATAGAAATTCATGCTAAAGAAATGATGGCAACAAAAAAGAAATTAAATGAAATTTATGCTATTCATACAGAGCAAAAAATATCTGTTATAGAACGTAACATGGAAAGAGATAATTTCATGGATCCTGAAGCTGCTATAAAGTTTGGATTAATAGATAAAATCCTAACTTCAAGAGAAGAAAAATAAAGATTTATTGCTAAAAATTAGGAGCGTTATGGATAAGCAAGCAAATATTGACCCCAAAGCAACTTTATATTGTTCTTTTTGCGGTAAGAGCCAACACGAAGTAAAAAAATTAATTGCAGGACCTGCTGTATATGTTTGTGATGAATGTATTGAGCTGTGCCAAGATATTATAAAAGAAGAAGGAAAGATTCTTGATACTGCTAGTGATAAACTACCTACACCACGTGAAATTGCAAAAATTTTGGATGAGTATGTAATTAATCAAAATTTGGCTAAAATGGTGCTTTCTGTAGCTGTATATAATCACTATAAAAGACAATTACCTCAAAGCAAAATTGGTGATATTGAAATTTCTAAATCTAATATCTTATTAATTGGCCCAACTGGCTGCGGGAAAACTTTGCTTGCGCAAACTTTAGCTAAAATTTTAGATGTGCCTTTTACAATAGCTGATGCAACTTCTTTAACGGAAGCAGGTTATGTTGGCGAAGATGTTGAAAACATTATACTTCGTTTACTTCAGGCTTCAGATTATAATGTTGAAAAAGCACAGCGCGGGATAGTTTATATTGATGAAGTCGACAAAATTACTCGCAAAAGTGAAAATCCTTCAATAACTCGAGATGTTTCTGGTGAAGGAGTGCAACAAGCCTTAC
>DITT01000014.1 GCA_002422875.1 Rickettsiales bacterium UBA6177
GTTCAACTAGTTCTTTAAATTTATCTTCACTAATCGGATACTTCCTTTCTTTGCTCATGATTGAGTCTCCTTGCATTGTTGCTCAATCATTTATATCACATCCTGTAGCTTATCTCAATTATTTTGTTAACAGTACCATAATTCCTTATCATTATTATAAGCAATTTAGACTCTATCGTAAGCAATTCAAAACTTATTGTAAGCAACTTTATCAATCTCTTAATAATTTTATTTTCTTGGCATAAAAAATTACTTTCTTATATTTAAAGATGTAATATTTTTAATATCATAGCTATAAAAAAGTGTTCATTATCAATGAACACTTTTTTAGTCTAGCTAGAAACCCTGCATTGATAATATTATTTATATTTTGTTGATAAAATCTAAGGTTAAAAGCTCTAATTACGCATTGTGTTTGAGCATCCATGATACCAGAGGCTTCAAGTTTATAACCAATTTCTTTAAGTAACTTTTGCACCTCTAAAAGATCAAAAGATATTAAATCTACATCTGCTTTGCTTGGTATGATATCATGATAAATACCAATATTATTTTGATTGAGTAAATGCCAGTTAAAAAAACAACCTGGGTCAACTTTGCGATCTGGAGCAACATCAGAATGCCCTACAATAAATGGCTGTTCTATAGGAAAATCTTTAATTAATTTATGACAAAGAGCAATTAAAGATAACATCAATTTATCAGAAAATTCTTCCTTACCATTATTATCAAGCTCAATACCAATAGAAAAATCATTAATACTATTTTTATTACGCCAAGAGCTTATACCAGCATGCCATGCTTTTAAATAAGGTGATACTAATTCATATATCGTGCCGTCTTTTTGTATAGCATAATGTGAGCTAACTTTATATAAAGGCTTTGTTAGGCGCTCAATAGCCTCTAGAAAATTATCCATTTCAGTAAAATGGATAACAATTGAAGATATAGTAGTATTTTTTGGTCTTATTTCAAAATTTTCTGAAGCAAAACTCTTATTTATATTAAGCATATTAAAAAATAACTTTAATTAGGAATGAATCGTTTTCAGTTGCAATAAAAGCTTCTTCGTTACTGATATCTATAATATTAATAGTTTGGCTATTAGTAACAGCGCTTAGGTCATTAAACATATTTTTAAGGCAAGCTGGATCTGCTTTGCTAGGTGCAATAAGCAATTCCTGAATAGGTGCCTTAATAGAGATTTGCTTTTCAGCTTTAATCTTACGTATTACATCAAGCACCTCTATAAAATACTCTCCAACTGAAACATCTTTATCTTTTAGAGTAATATTCTTTGGCCAAGAATTGATAGAATGAATAGAGTTTTGTGATGAAAAAATTATTAAAGTTAATTCTTCAGTTATATGAGGTATAATTGGTGCGAAAAGTAATAAAATATTTTTTATGCAATAAAAGATAGTTAAACAAGCACTTTGCTGACCTTGCGGATTATCAGCATTTTCATTATAGGCACGAGTTTTAACTATCTCTAAATAGTTATCACAAAAATCTTTCCAAAAGAAATTTTCAGCATATTGTCTTGCACTTGAATATTCATATTGAGTAAATGAAATTGTCATTTTTTTGATAAGGGTTGCAAGCCTCATAATTATCCATTTATCTATTTCCTCACAAATTAGACCATTATTAATATCTTGCTCAGGAGTGGATGGAGTTATAGTTAATTTATCGATATGGCTTTTAGAGAACTTTGCAGCATTCCATAATTTATTAATTAATCGCTTGCCACCTCCTATAGTTTCTGCAGAATAAGCAATATCTGCGCCAAGTTTTGATGTTGAAGTCCAATATCTAATAACATCTGTTCCTTGTTCCTTAATTAAATCGATAGGGGTAATTACATTGCCTTTAGATTTAGACATTTTGGTTTTATCACTTGCTAAACACCAGCCACTAATCATAATATTGTGCCAAGGAACGCTTTGCTCATGCATATAAGATTTTGTAATTGTATAAAAAGCCCAAGTTCTTATGATTTCATGTGCTTGAGCACGTAAATCAGCAGGGAATAATTGTTGATGGCGCGTTAGGTTTTCAGCATAATCCTTACTTATACCTCGGCTACTTATTTGCGGTGTAACTGAGCTTGTAGCCCACGTATCCATAACATCAGTTTCAGCCTTTACTTCGTCGCGAGAATAACCTTGCGGCAAGTCAATCGCAGGGTCTATAGGAAGAGCTGAAATCTCAGGGACTAATATTTTACCTTCCTCACCTACTCTATTTGAATACCATATAGGGAAAGAAACTCCTGAAAAGCGTTGTCTTGAAATACACCAATCCCAATTTAAACCATTGATCCATGCTTCAAGCCGATGCTTCATAAATGGAGGATGCCACTCAATTTCATTTGCTTTAGCAAGTAATTGTTCTTTTTTATCAAGAACTTTGATAAACCATTGTTGAGTTATTAGAATTTCAATAGGCGTTTTTGACCTTTCCGCACATTTAACCATGTGTAATATTTCTTGTGATTCAAGTAAAAGCCCTTCTTCTTTTAGAAGATTAATGATTTCTGCTCGTGCTTCTACTATTTTTAAACCCTCAAGCCTTGCAGCATTTTGCTTAGCTTTAGCAATATTTGTTGAAGCGTTTAATTTAGCATTTTCACTTAGATTTTCTAATCTACCATTAGTATGAATAATCATTTTAGTAGCTAAATTATGTTTTTTCCACCAATGAACATCTTTATTATCGCCAAAAGTACAGCACATTACTACCCCTGTACCTTTTTCCATATCAACATCTTCATCTGGAATTAAAGGAACAGAAATTTCAAATAGTGGTATACGAGCATGTTTTCCTTCTAGGCTTATATAGCGGGCATCTTTAGGATGATAAAATATTGCTACGCATGCTGGTAATAATTCTGGTCTTGTAGTTGCAACTTTAAAAGATTTATTATCTTCTGTATAAAACTGAATATAATGCATAGAGCCTTTTAATTCGTGCTCTTCAATGTCAGCTTGTGCAAGAGCTGTCCTATCAGTAACATCCCAGATTACTGGCTCCATTTTGCGGTAAGCTTCGTCTTTACTATATAGATCCAAGAAAGACATTTGTGATATCTTTTTAGTGTCATAACTAATTGTTTGATATTCTTCAGACCAATCAACGCTTAAAGCCATTGTTTTAAATAAGTTACGAAACTCTATCTCTGATTCTTCAATAATCTTGTTACACATTGCAAGAAACTCAGCTTTAGGAGTTTGAGACGCCTTAACTTTATTAACTTTTTCTACAAGTCTTTCCGTTGGTAAACCATTGTCATCAAACCCCATAGGGAAAAACACTGTTTTGCCATACATTCTTTGAAATCTAGCGATAATATCAATTTGAGTATAGCTAAAAATATGGCCCATATGTAATAAGCCTGATACTGTAGGCGGAGGCGTATCGATAACATATGTTTGTTGCCTAGGATAGCTTTGATCCCATTTATATACTTTATTTTCTTCCCAGCTTAATTGCCATTTTTTTTCTATCTCTTGATGATTATATTTACTTGGAAATTCTGTCATTTTTATCACAACTTGCTGTTTAAATTTTTATAATTGATAGCATAAAAATGCTAAATTTACTATGCTTGATTAAAAAAACATAATAAGCTCGATAAAAGCTTACTATACTTAGTTTTTAAGTAGCTCTGCTATACAAAGATCAATATCATAATTTTCATGAATAATTTTGTAAATTGCATCCATTATTGGAAGTTTTAAGTTTAAATCTTTAGTAATAAGATTTATAGCTTTTGCAGTATAAAATCCTTCTACAGTTTGTTCTTTTAAGGTTATTTGTTTTTTTGCGAGTCTTATACCAAAGTTTAAGTTTCTTGATAGAATACTATTACAGGTTAAAATAATATCGCCTATTCCTGCAACACTAAAGATAGTTTTACTATCCCCTCCTAAATACTCTACTAATAATTTTATTTCTTCTATTCCTTTGGTAATTAAGTAAGACTTTGCATTTTCACCAAGTTCTTTTCCTTGGCAAATGCCACATGCAATAGCAAGAACATTTTTCATAGAGCCACATATCTCAACACCTATAACATCATCTGTAGTATAACATTTAAAGAAATCATTACTTAAAGCTTTTGCTACCTGACTTGCTAAATCGTTATTACTTGATGCAATAATAGTTGCTGCAGGAAGCTGATTAATAATCTCTACTGCAAAATTAGGCCCTGAAAGAATAGCAAATTTATTATTGGTGATATTTTTTATATATTGCGAAGGAAAAAGTAATTTCTCTGTATCAATACCCTTATTACATATAACCAGTGGTGTATGTAAGGAGTCTTTATATTCTTGCAGTATTTTGATGATATGTTGAGTTGGGATTACTAAAAAAAGAATCTCACTATTTAAAGCTTCTGTAATGTTACTAGTAGCATAAATATTAGGTGCTAGAACTAGGTTTGGAAAATATTTAGAGTTAATGTTATTATTATTAATTGAAGATACAACTTCAATATTTCGCGACCATAAAGTCACATTAATACCATTTCCTGCTAATATATTAGCAAGTGCCGTCCCCCAACTTCCAGCACCTAGAATTCCAACATTTTTATACACGTTTAATACCAATTACAATTTTTTCTTCTTCAAAGTATAACTCGCTCATTTTTAGCAATGTATTTGGAGGCAAATCTGCAAATATTAATTGAGCTATAGTTTGTCCTTCAATAAATTCTATATGAGGTGACAAAATTTGATAAATGCTTTGTGTAGCAGCAATATTTACTATTATTCTTTCATTTATTTCAAGATCAGCATCTTTTCTAGCCTGCTGAATTATTCTTACTAAATCTCTTGCTAATCCTTCATATTTTAAAGCATCAGTAATATTGATATCTAGCTCCACAATTCCTTGATTTGCTGGTAAACTCATCTTATTTAATTCATTAGTACATTCAAGTTGCAGCTCTGCTTCTGCACTTAGTAAAATTTCACCAGCAATATTAATTTGTGAATCAATTACCGACCATTCTTGTTTTTTTTGCGCTGCAATAATCTCTTTTATCTTATGAGGTATTCTTTTGCCTATAATAGGAAAATTTATCTTAAGAGTTGGTTTGATAGATGATTCTTTTAAAGAAACATATTTTATCTCTTTTACATTAATCTCTTCTTTGATTAATTCTTCAAACTTTTTTAAATAAGAAAATTCACTAAATATAATAATTTGATTAAGTGGCTGTCTAATTCTGATATTAGTATTATTTCTAATTGCTAAAGACGAACTACAAATATCTCTTACTATATCCATTTGCTCAATTAATTCATATTCGTCTGCGAGAGCAGTAAGATTTGGGAATAATTCTAAGTGAACGCTTTGTCCTGTTAATGTACTATTATAAAAATTAAGACCTAGATAAATTTCCTCTGACAACATAGGAAGTAAAGAGGAAGATGCTTTTGCTAAATAATTAAGTACTGTAAATAAAGTGTTATAAGCAGAAATTTTATCAGCATCATGTTCTTTTTTCCAGAAACGAGTACGATTACGGCGAATATACCAATTATTTAATATTTCAACAAAGATATTTACAGCTTTACACGCAGCAGGAATATTATATTCATCTAAAGAATTCTCAATTTTAGCTATCGTTTGTTTTAACTTAGCTAAAATATATCGATCAAGTAAATTATTAGAGAAATTAATCATTTCTGCTTTTATTTGATCAGCATTAGCATAAAGAGTAAAAAACTTATAAGCATTCCAAATGGGTTTTAGTGAGACTCGTAATGTTTCTTTGATAGATTCCCCTTCTTTATCAATAAGTAGCTCATTGCCATTTAAAACGGGCGAAGAAAGCATGAAAAATCTTAAAGCATCCGAACCATAAGATTTAAATAATTCTTGAGGATCGGCATAATTATTAAGCCTTTTTGATAGTTTTTGCCCCGTCTCATCTAAAATCACACCATGCGCTATACAGTTTTTAAAAGGTGGTTTATCAAATAAAGCAGTTGATAAAACTACTAGGGTATAAAACCACCCTCTAGTTTGCGCTGAATATTCAACAATAAAATCTGCTGGGAAGTTTTTATCAAAACTCTCTTTATCTTTAAATGGATAGTGTGCTTGCCCATATGGCATTGAACCACTATCAAACCAACAATCAAAAACATCTTCAATCCGGCGCATCATTGATTTGCCTGTAGGGTCATCAGGATTTGCTCGCACTAAAGAATCAATTTCAGGACGGTGTAAAGAGGTGACTTTAGTATTAAAATCTTGCTCAAGTTCAGCAATAGAACCATATACATCAATGCGTGGATATTTAGGGTCATCAGAGCGCCAAATAGGGATGGGTGTACCCCAAAACCTATTACGACTTATAGACCAGTCTCTTGCATTTTCAAGCCACTTACCAAATAACCCTTCTTTAATGTGGGCTGGGGTCCAATTAATTTGTTTATTTACTTCAATCATTCTATCTTTAAATTCAGTAACCTTAATATACCATGATGGTAATGCTCTATATATTAATGGTGTATCAGTTCGCCAACAATGCGGGTAATTATGAATATATTGTTCTGTCTTAAACCAACTACCTAATGACTTTAAATGTTTTATAATATCATCAATTGCATCAAAAACATTTACACCTTCATAATCACTTACTTCGTAAGTAAAGCGAGCGCGACTATCAATAGGGCAGACAAGCTCTATACCATGATTATCGCAAATCACTTGATCGTCCTCACCAAATCCAGGGGCAATATGTACTATGCCTGTGCCTTCGCCTCCTTCAACAAAAGCAGCATTTAAAACAATAAAGGCTTTATCGTGCCCTTTAAAATAAGGAAGAATTGGCTCATAGCTGAGGCCTACTAATTCATGCCCCAAAAATGTTGCAATAGGTTCTCCTAGTTCTTTTTGATATTTAGCAACACATGAACTAGCTATAATTAGTATTTCTTCTGCTTTTTCAAAATAGCAATATTCAAGATTTTCATTAATTGCTAAGGCTAAATTTGCTGGTAAAGTCCATGGAGTTGTTGTCCAAGCTAGTAATTTGACTTTACCTTTAAAGTTATTTAAGAATTTTGGAATCTCGTTCAATGTAAATTTTACAGTGATAGCTTTATCAGTTTTTTCACGGTAAGAATTATCAAGCTTAGTTTCAAAATTTGATAATGGTGTTTCACAAGCCCAAGAATAAGGCATCACTCGCTTAGATTCATACACGTAGTTTTTTTTGTAAAGCTCTTTAAAAACCCACAATACTGACTCCATATAAGAAATATCCATGGTTTTGTAGTCGTTTTCAAAATCAACCCATCTACCTTGACGAATAACATAATCTTCCCAGTATTTGGCATATTTCATTACCGAACTTTTGCAATGATTATTAAATTTATCTATACCATATTCAGTAATTTGTGTTCTGCCTGAGATATTTAATTCTTTTTCGGCAGCCATTTCAGCAGGCAAACCATGACAATCCCAACCAAATCTTCTCTCTACTTTGAATCCCTTGGTAGTTTTATATCTTGCAACAGTGTCTTTGACAAAACCAGTAAGTAAATGACCATAATGAGGTAGACCATTTGCAAATGGAGGACCATCATAAAATATAAATTTATTACTTTCTGGTCTTTCGCTCACTGATCTTTCAAAAGTGCTATTTTCTGCCCAATATTTGAGAGTTTTCTCTTCAATTTGCGCTAAACATAAATCTGATTCGATATTAGGATAATATTTTTTAGTCATAAAATTTTCTATAAATGTTTAATTAATCTAATAAAAGGTAAATCCATTATTTTGGAAGTATTTGCTATAATTCTTTTTTTGATTTTGCCAATTTTTAGCGCTTTTTCAATTTCTTTAGCTGCATATATTTTGGTGTCTTGATTATTATCAGAACTATCACTGAGCCAATATAACAATGTCTTACTATAAACACAACAAAGGATAAAGCGCTTACTATAATAGTTAAAGTCTAGCGAGACATCTCCTGCTAAACGCCAAAAATTATCTGCTGTTTTCCATAAATTTGAGGCTGCTTTATTAAAATTATTTACTTGATAAACTGTTGCTATATATGCAGAAATAGCTTTCTTAAAAGGTTTGTATAAATTAATTCTGATGCTAATTAGCTCAAGAATTTTTTTATGAATTTTACTTTCGTGCAAACCATTTGTTTTAATCTCTTTAAACATTAAGGAGTCAATATACTTACTTAAAAAATCAAATAACTCGCTATAACCTTTAGGAAAAAAGAGATATGCATAATGAGTGGAGCCATAAAGCTCTATACTTGCATCTTCAAATGTTTTATTATTCCAACCTTCTTGAGCACAATTTTCAATAAATTTTAAGAAAAATCTTAGCTGCTCTTCTTCAAGTTTAGCAGTATATTCCATAAATTTAAAAGTATAATTTTTTCATAATCATAAAGCATCTTAAGAAAAAAACAATATCATTAGTAGTCAGAACTATCAGTTATATTTAGAAAGAACTTGTACTAAAAGTAAATTTGCAATATAAGGGATAGTACATATTTGCTTCGCGCAAAATGGGACTAATTCGCACATAGAGAAATTTTAAGTGTTGAGACTTTTAGTCTTGATATGCTCTATGGAGGCAGTTTTAACTGATTAACTTAAAAAATTAAAGGCTTAAACTAATGACTAACAAAAATATACCAAACTTTACTATCCAAGAATTAATAGATGCTGGCGTTCACTTCGGACATAAAAAAATGCGTTGGAACCCTAGAATGGCACCTTATATATATGAAACTCGTAATGATGTTCATATCATTAACTTACAAAAAACAGCTCCTATGTTATATAGAGCACTTGAGTTAGTTTATGAAGTTGCAAGAAAAAATGGTCGTGTTTTATTTGTAGGAACAAAAAGACAAGCTTCACATATAATTGCTGAAGCAGCTAAAAGATGTGGCCAATATTATGTCAATCATAGATGGCTTGGTGGAATGCTTACAAACTTAGATACAGTATCTCACTCAATAAAAAATTTAAAACAACTTGAAAAAACTATTGATCAATCAGATGAAATTTTTCAAAAATTAACAAAGAAAGAAAAATTAGAAATTACTAGAAAAAAAGATAAATTACATAAATCCTTAGGCGGTATTGCTGAAATGGGTGGTAGACCAAATTTACTTTTTGTAATCGATACTAACAAAGAAAAATTAGCAGTACTTGAAGCAAAAAAACTAGGTATACCAGTAATTGCTATTGTTGATACAAACTGTGATCCTGAAGTAATCGATTATGCTATACCTGGTAATGATGATGCAACAAGATCTATTAAATTATATTGTAGATTAATTTCTGACACTATTTTAAATGGTATGCAACAATCTTTAATTAAATCAGGTGCTGATTTAGGAGAATCTGATAAAGGCTTAAATGAAGATTTAAGTCATACAAAAAGAAAAACTGTAAAATCTAACAGAAAAGTAGACAGTGCAGTAGAAAATAAAGAGCAAGATGCTTAAAGGTTTAAGAAAAGGAATTAGTGAATGACAGAAATAAAAGCTTTAGACGTTAAAAAATTAAGAGAGCAAACTGGCGCAGGAATGATGGACTGTAAGCAAGCGCTTACTGCTACTGCTGGTAACTTAGAAGAAGCAGTAGTTTGGCTAAGAAAGAAAGGTCTTGCAGCAGCATCTAAAAAATCTGGAAGAGCCGCAGCAGAAGGTCTTGTAGGTGTTGAGTTACAAGGTAATGCAGGTGTTATTGTTGAGCTTAATGCTGAGACTGATTTTGTTGCTAGAAATGATAAATTTCAATCGCTTCTTTCTAGTGTTTTAAAACTTGCAGTTACTAAAGATCTATCTTTAGAAGAATTACTTGCAAGTCCATACGAAGACAAAAATCACTCTGTAGCAGATGAAATTACTAATAACATCGCTGTTATTGGTGAAAATATGAATTTAAGAAGAGTAAAAAGAGTCGAAGTAAGCGAAGGTGTAGTTACTGGCTATATTCATAATGCTGTAGTAGAAAACTTAGGAAAAATAGCAGTGCTAGTAGCGCTAAAATCTAGTGCTAGCAAAGAACTACTTAATAGCTTAGGTAAAAAAATAGCAATGCATATTGCTGCAATGAGACCAGAATCTTTAAATACTCAAGAGCTAGATCCTGCTAAAATTGAAAAAGAAAAAGAAATTTTCTTTGATCAAGCAATTAAGTCTGGCAAACCTAAAGAAATTGTAGAAAAAATGGTTGATGGCAGAATAGCAAAATTTTATAAAGAAGTTGTGCTTCTTGAGCAACAATTCGTACTAGATAACTCTCTTACAGTAAAAGAATTTATAGAAGCCGAAGCTAAAAAAGCATCTACTCCTATAGAGTTAGTAGAGTTCGCTCGTTTTGAGCTTGGTGAGGGTATTGAACTTGAAGAAAAAGATTTTGCTGCTGAAGTTGCTTCAATAAGTAAAGCATAAGGTTAGTTATGACTAAAGTGAAGTATAAACGAATTTTACTAAAAATTTCCGGTGAAGCTCTTATGGGTACTGGTAACTTTGGTCATGACTTTCAAGAAATTAATAGAATCTGCAATGATATTAAAGAAGCCTATAAACTAGGTGTTGAAATTTGTTTAGTTGTAGGCGGCGGTAATATTTTCCGCGGTTCTACAGCTGCACAAGCAGGTTTTGAAAGAGTTAGTGCTGATTACATGGGAATGCTTGCAACGGTTATTAACGCCTTAAGTATCCAGCAATGCCTAGAAAAAATAGGTGTACCTACAAGAGTACAATCTGCTATTCCAATGACAACAATTTGTGAACCTTATATTAGAAGGCGCGCTTTAAGACATATAGAAAAGGGAATAGTAGTAATTTTTGCCGCTGGAACAGGAAACCCATTTTTTACCACTGATATGTCAGCAACTCTTCGCGCTATAGAAATGAATTGTAACGTACTACTAAAAGGTACAAAAGTAGATGGTATCTATGATTCTGATCCAGTTACAAATAAAAATGCAAAAAGATATACGACTTTAAAATATGCTGATGTTTTAAATGAAAGTCTTGGAATAATGGATTCTTCTGCCATTGCGCTTGCTAAAGAAAATAATATACCTATTTTAGTGTTTTCTATTCGTGATGAAGGACAGTTGATAGAAGTTTTAAATGGAAGAGGAAAATATACAGAGGTTATACAATAATGTTTGAAAAAGTTACCTTTATAAAAGAAATAGATGAAAAAATGAATAAATCGCTTGTAAGTCTCGAGCACGATTTAGCGAGTATTAGAACTGGACGTGCTAATGTAAATTTCCTTGACCCAGTAGTCATCGAAGCTTATGGTGATAAAATGCCTATAAACCAGGTTGCCACAGTAAGTGTAGCAGAAAGTATGCTTCTTAATGTACAAGTATGGGATAGAGCACTTGTAAAGGCTGTAGAAAAAGCAATAGCGAATTCTAATCTAGGAGTGACAACTTCTGCTGATGGACAAAATATTCGTATACCACTACCTCCTCTTAGCGAAGAAAGAAGAGTAAGTTTAGCTAAAGTTGCTGCTAAATACGGAGAAAATAGTAAAGTAGTCATGAGAAATTTGAGAAGAGATTTCTTAGATACCCTAAAAAAAGCAGAAAAATCTGGTGATATATCAAAAGATATTCTTCATGATTTAACTGAGCAAGTACAAAAAAAAACAGATAGCTTTGTAGCCAATATTGATACTAAAGTTTCGAGCAAAGAAGCTGAAATATTAAAAGTTTGAGTTTAGTAATTTAATGCCCATTTCTAATAAAGAAAAACTTGTAAAAAAAGCTGCTTACGTTTCGCTAAGTGCTGTTATTTCAATGTTTGTTATTAGACTCTATTTAATGATAGAAACATCTTCAATGAGTGTTACTGCTTCATTAGTGGATTCTTTATTAGATTTTGTTACGGCCGGAATAAATCTTTTTGCAATATATTATTCACAACAACCACCTGATAAACAACATAGATTTGGGCATGGTAAAGCAGAAGATATTGCAGTTTTTGCTCAAGGATTATTTTTTGGCTCATCAGGTATTTACATTATTTATCTTGCTATGCAAGAATTTATTGCGCAAAAACCTATTGAAACAAAAAGCAGCGATATAATTTTAATGATTGGTACAATTATTATTAATCTTGCAGTAGTTTATTACCAAAGAACAGTAATTAAAAAAACCAACTCTAGTGTAATAAAAGCAGATAATTTACATTATTTAGCTGATTTACTAACTAATTTAGCTGTTATTTCTTCATTAATTGTAAATTTCTATTTTAAGGTAGATTTTTTAGATAAAATATTTGGCTTAATTATTGGTGGTTATATAATTTTTGGTTCTTATAGTTTACTAAAAAAATCTTTAAATAACCTCATGGACCGCGAGCTTGAAGACCAAGAGCGTAATAAAATTACTGCTATTATTAAGCAAAGCAAAGATGTATTAGGCTTTCACGATTTAAAAACACGATATGCTGGAAATAGAGTTTTTATTCAATTTCATGTTGAACTAGACGGTAATATAATACTTGAGAAAGCAAATAAAATTTCAGAAAATATTATTAAAAAGCTAAGCTCAGAATTTAAAGATGCCGAAATTATTATACATCAAGATCCATTTACCAGACATATATAATGAGTTTGAAATTTATAGATCTAGCTTTTGAAGAAGCGCAAAAAGCTAAAATCTTAAATGAAGTACCAGTAGGTGCTGTAATTGTTGATTGGCAAAACAAACAAATAATTGCTACATCTCATAATAAATGCATAGAAATGAATAATATGCTTATGCATGCTGAAATATTAGCTATTAATCAAGCAAGTAAATATTTTAAAAGTGGATTCTTAAGCAATTGTGATATTTATATTACTTTAGAACCATGCAACATGTGTTATCACGCTTTATGGTTTGCACGTATTAGAAGAATATATTTTTCGTGCAGCCGCACTCAAGATTTATATATGAATAATGCAATACTTAAAAAGCTTGAGATATATGAAGGTTTTAGTGAAGACAAAGGTAAAGCTTTATTGCAAGATTTTTTTCAAAATAAACGTCTTAATAAAAAAACTCAGAATTACTCTTTTTAAAATAACCTCAGTTCGATGTAAGAGTCTGCTTAAAATTATTTAATTTGCTAAAAGGTACAGATATTTTTCTAGGTTTAAATATATAAGCAATAAGTCCTGATAATAGATTAANNGCTGATCATTAATGGTTTCAATAATCCCCCTATGTCTCAAAAATTGTTTTTTAATAGGTTCCAATATCATCTTCTTCATATTTGCTTTTACCTTCGTTATTAACTCTAGGCCTTGAATAGCAAGGGATGCAGCGAGTTTCTTGCTGATGTAGCCACGATCTCTCCGAAAATCCATCCTTGTAACTTTCCTACTAATTGTTCTACAACTTTCTTGTCATCTACATTTCCTGGAGTCAGAGAAAAATTCATAATTTCACCCTGATTAATAATATGTAACTTAAAACCAAAAAACCAGCCTGTAGAAGTTTTGCCTCTTTTTGCAATGTCTTTAAATACTTTGTTCCGATAAATTTGCCATAAAAAAGATTGGCTTAGTGCCACTCTCTTCCAGATTTTTATTAATAGCTAGACTTTACTAACTTTGCTCTATTTCGTAGAAAATATACCCAGCTCGACTCTCTTTGCCTAATATTTATAATGATTATAATGCTTCGTTAGACTCAACATCATTAACACCAACTAAATTTGTTAAATAGCCTAGTGTTCCATCGATAAAATTTGCAATATAATCATGTGCTTCGGAAATGAAATTGTTAACTTCATCAAATATACTTTTGTTCGCTTCTGCTTCAGCTTTTCTATAAAGCTCATTTAAGGCATAATAAGCTGATAAATCACCAAGTGAAATAGATTTTTTCCACCACATTTCTGCTTGGTTAAAATCACCTTCTTCTTCAAAAATAAGACCTAGAAAATATGCTGGTTTTCCTTTTAAGTTATATGAAGTACTAGAGTACCTAGTATCTAATTTTTTATTACATTCTATTGCCTGATCTACATTATCTTGACGCAATGCATAGCATTTAAAAGATAGGTCTTGTATATTAACTTCATTCATAGCTACACTCAAACCAAAACTCATATTATTCTCATTTAAATAAATAAATTAATTAATTAACTTCACAATAGCTTAATAGTTAAGATTTGTCAATATTACATCTACAACGATCGTTAATTTTACTTAACTATTAAGAGACGAACCTAATATAAGTCACCGCAATAATTATGCTCAGTAAGAGATATGGAAATATCCATAATATTGTATAAAAATTCTCTGTTGGCGGAGAAAAAAGAATCTCATCACCAAATTTATCTACTAAGTATTTTTTAATTTCAACTTCAGAGGCCCCTTTACTAGCCTTATTTTCTATAAATTCCTTTAAAATCATAGCATGTTCAGTTCTTGATTCAGCAATATTTTGTCCAGCGCAAACTAGACATTTTACCTCACGGTACAAATTAATTAATTGCTTTTCTGAAATATTCGCATAAGAAAAACAAGGTATAAGTAATAATAATAAATAATTAATCATTGCTAAAATCAATAATATCCTTTTGCGATGCTCCACCAAGAATTCTTTTTACAATAATATTATCTTTAACAAAAATAGTTTCTGGTATAGCTCTAATACCAAGTTCTGCTAAGATAAATCCTCTATTATCATTGGCTATATCAACAAATGGAGATTTATTATCGTATTGCCTATGTAGATATTCATCATTATCTTTTATTGCTATACCAAATATTGGTATTGTTAAATTACTTGCTTTTATCATTTGTTTTAATTCATGATTATACTCATTACATTTTTCACACCAAGTTGCAAAAAGTTGTAATATAAATTTATTAGGAAATTTTAAACTAATAGGCTGATTATTATAAATAGATACAAGAGTTATCTCTGGTAAAATTTTAGTTACTTGTTTTTTATTGTTAAAATTTGTAACAAAAGACAAAATAGCTACAGCTATAATTATTATTAATAAGTAAAATTTATTTTTCATTATTTCCCTTTTTTCTAAAGTTTCACAACTTGTTATAGTAAATATTTTATCTAGCTATTTTTCTAAATAAAGCTATTAGTGAAAAACAAGCTACCATTATAGAACCACCCCAAATAAAACTCATAAAGGGTTTTAATTGCACTTTTATTATTATATTTTGTTGATCAATTACTTCATGTATTGTTATATATAAATCTTCAAATATTGAGCTATAAACAGCACTCTCAGTTGTAGTACTATTTTCTACTAGAAAGAAGCGTATTTCAGGAGCCAAAATCCCAATTTCATTCTTAGACTTTTCGGTGTATAAATCCGCCCTAATTGCAAGATAATTATCTTTTTTATCAAGCTTAATTTGGTTTAATTTTATAGTATAGTTTGCAAAAGTAAATTTCTCTCCTACTACAAGTTTTTTAGTTAGCTCTTCACTTAAAACTCCTGACAAGGTCATTCCAATAGCCATTACAGCAATGCCAATATGAGAGCCAATCATTGCAAGATTTTTATAATTATTCTTAGCAAAGATTATAAAAATAGAGAAATTAATTAAAAACAGACTTACAAATAAATAAATTAAATGTTTAGATGTAATAATGTCATATCTATATTTTAAGAAGCTAAGCAATATGATAGTTATTATAACAGCAATACTACAATTTTTATAATTCAGTTTTTTAGCTTTATATAAAGGCAAAACAGTGAATATTGCTGCGCAACATAAACCAAATATTGCAATCGGTACAAAAGTTTGATTAAAATATGGTTCGCCGATTGTGATTTTATGTTTTAAAAATATTTCCATTAATAATGGCACAATCAATGTAGTTAAAATAGTTAAAAATAAAGTTACTACAAGCGAGAAAAGTAATAAAAATCCGGTTTCTTGATTCAATAGATTCTTACGAATATGTTGATTGCTATCTTTAGCTTTAGACCTTAGTCTAGATGCTATTAAAACTATGGATAATAATATAATACCTGCAACAAAATATAAAATATACATACCTCTAGTTCCATCGTTTGCAAAACTATGAACAGAAGAAATTACCCCAGAGCGAACTATTAAGGTAGCAATAATACTGCTACAAAATAAACTCAAAGCAAAGCAAAGATACCAAGTACTGAATTTATTATTTTGCATAGTAATTTTTGTCGCATGAATTAACGCAAGTGAAATAAGCCATGGTAGTAGCGAGCTATTTTCAACAGGATCCCAAAACCAATAACCACCCCAACCAAGCTCTCGGTAGGCCCACCAACTACCTAGCGTAATTCCTATTGTTAAAGTAATAAAAGTAAATACAGCCCATTTTCTACTAATATAAGCTAATAATTTAGTTTGATGTTTTGTTAAACAGCCAGCAACAGTTATTGAAAAAATAATAGCAGCAGCAGAATAGGCTATATACAAAATAGGTGGGTGGATAATAAGGGTATAATCTTGAAGTAATGGATTAAATCCTATGCCTTCGCTTACAGATTCTGGGTTTATAATAAACGGATTAGATGTAAAAATAATAAATCCCGTAAAGCATGCATTAATTAGTGACTGAATAAGTAAAGTTACAGATTTAAAATTAATTGGTGCGCTAGACGAAATAGCAAAAATTAAAGTGCTTGTAATTTGAAGAAAACTCCAAAGCAAGATAGATCCTTCATGATTACCCCATAATGCTGCAATTTTAAAAATCAAAGGTTTTATAGTACTTGAATTATTATAAACATTTAGGATTGTAAAATCAGAGTTTATATATCCGTAACCTAAACATAGTAAGGCACAAAGACCAAAAACAAACTGTAAATTCGTAAGAATTAGAAGTAAGTAATAATTATAATATTCTTTTTTATGAGTCCAAAAAGAAAAGTAAACCGTGGAAATACATGTTAGAAAAACGCAAACTAATGATAAATTACCTAGTAAAGATTTAATCATTGCTCTTTCCATAAATTAGATGCTTTTAAAGAGTCTGCAACCTCTTTAGGCATATATTTTTCATCATGTTTAGCCAAAATTTCATCAGCTACAAAACCTTCTAAACTAAGATAACCTCTTGCAACAATGCCCTGCCCTTCGCGAAAGATAGCAGGTAAAGTAGCTTTGGTAATAATTCTTAAATCATTGCTATAATCAGTAATAATAAACTCTGAATTCCCACTGTTTTTGATTAAAGAATTAATTTTAACTAATCCACCTACTCTAATTATTTTTGTTGCAGGTAATTCTTTTTGTTTTATTTCGCTAGGACTATAAAAAAAGACCATATTATCCTTTAGGTTATATAAAATAACGTAAATTCCTAGTGCACAAAGTATAAAACTTATAATAAGGGGTTTAGCTCTTGTTAGTTTTTTTTTATACATCTTTATTAGTTTTTTTAATTAAAGTATTTAGGTGATATTTATTATATAATAAGTATGTAACCGTTAAAAATATAAAACAAAAATAAGATGTCGCTATATAAAAATAATAATTTTGCGTCATTTTATAAATATTGCTGATTTTTAAAAATACAGTTAATATAATTCAAATAGGTTAATTAATCAAATTAATTCAAGGGAATACATTGGTAAAAGCATATATTCTAGAAAGTACTGGATCTTATGAGAAGTTAGTTCAAAAAACTTTGCGTTTAAAAGAATTGCGTGATGGCGAAGTAAGAATAAAACATACAGCAATAGCAATTAATGCAATAGATGCTGAGTATCGCAAAGGTATATTCCGAGCACCACTTCCTGCTATTTTAGGTTTTGCTGCAGTTGGCTATATAGAAGAGACAAAGGGAAATGTTGGGCCTTATAAAGCTGGAGACCGAGTTGGTTATCTATGCCAGAATATGGGTGCATACAGCACAGCACGGAATATAAGAAGTAAAGACTTGATAACAATACCTAAAAATGTACCAGATAAAGATGCTGCTATTTTAGTTTTTAAGGGTATAATAGCTCATTATTTAGTATCTAGAATCTTTATTATTCAACCAAAAATGAAAGTATTAATTCATGGGGCTGCTGGAAGTTTAGGTATGCTTGTAACTAACTTAGCAAAATTAGCAGGTGGTATAGTTATTGGCACAGTAGGTTCAAGTGTAAATAGGGAGCTTGCTCTGAAAAATGGTTGCGATTATGTCGTAAATTATAACCTTACAAGTTATGAGTCAAATTTGAGTAATTTTTGTCAAAGTAGCAGAATAAATGTTGTATATGATTTTGTTGGTAAAGATACTTTTTCAAAAACAGTAGATTTTATGGCAGAATATAGCTTAATGGTCAATGCTGGCAGCGCTTCTGGGGTTATCAATCAATTTAACCTCGAGTCTTTAAGAGAGAAAAATATATTCGTAGTATCACCAAGTATTTTTCAATATAAGCATGAATTTGAGTTTAAGTTAGCCGTGGCAGAAGTATTTGAGCTGTTTTCAAAAAAAATCATTTCAAGCAACATTTCACAAGAATATAGTTTTGAAGAAATTTTAGTAGCGCACCATCACCTAGAAAACAGAGGTAAACATGGTAATAGCGTTGTTTTGTTATAAAGGGTAAGTTTGTGGAAGAATTATTTGCATCGTCAAAAACAAAAGAAGAAAGCTTGTATAATGCCAATGATATCATCGTGCTTGAAGGCCTTGAGCCAGTACGTAAAAGACCAGGCATGTATATCGGCGGCACAGATTCTAACGCACTACATCATTTAGTAAATGAAGTATTTGACAATGCTATGGATGAAGCAGTAGCAGGTTATGCTACAATAATAGAATTATTCTTATATGATGATGGTAGTATTTCAGTCAGAGATAATGGCAGGGGTATCCCTGTTGATGCTCACCCGAAATACCCTGACAAGTCTGGCCTTGAAATTATTTTAACAACCTTGCATTCAGGAGGTAAATTTAATAACAAGGTTTATAATACTTCTGGTGGTCTTAATGGCGTTGGTATCTCTGTAGTAAATGCTTTATCAGATAGACTTGAAGTAGAAATTGGCCGCGATAATAAAACATACATACAATCATATTCACGAGGGGTTGCCCAAACAGAACTTACTGTCGTTGAAAAGAAACCGAATAAAAAGGGTACTTATCTGAGGTTCCACCCTGATAGCGAAATCTTTGATAGTATCAAGTTTCAGGCAGATCGATTGTATAAACTTGCAAGATCAAAAGCATATTTGCATAAAGGTATCAAAATAAAATGGGGCTGCGTTAGCGATATAGCAATATCTTATAAGCTACCAGAAGAAGAAGTATTTTGTTTCCCAAATGGTTTAAAAGATTATTTAGAATCAGAAGTTCAAAAAGAAAATATAATTAATAGCTCAATTTTCTCAGGCGAGGTTAAACTTGATAAAAAAGAAGAACGTGTTGAATGGGCTTTAATTTGGGTTAAAGAAGGCGTAGGCCATGCTCAATCATATTGCAATACAATACCTACACCACTAGGTGGCACCCATGACACAGGTTTTAAGAATGCTATTTTTAAGGGATTAAAAAATTTTGGTGAGTCAATTAATAATAAGAAAGTTAATATAATCAATATTGAAGATATGCAAAGTAGCATATATTCTGTAATTTCCGTATTCATTCATGAGCCACAATTTCAAGGACAAACAAAAGATAAATTAACTACAGTAAAAGTTACTAAATTTGTTGAAACTACAGTAAAAAACTACTTTGACCACTGGCTTGCCAACAATCGCCAAGAAGCAGAAGCTATCTTAGAATATATTGTACAGAATGCTGAATCACGAATAGCAAAAAAAAGTGAACGTGAAACTACAAGAAAAACAGCGATTCATAAAATTAGACTCCCTGGGAAACTTACTGATTGCTCAAGAAAAATAGCTGAAGGTACAGAAATCTTCTTAGTTGAGGGAGATTCAGCTGGTGGATCTGCTAAACAAGCACGTAATCGTGAGACACAAGCAATATTACCTTTACGCGGAAAAGTGCTTAATGTTGCAAGTAGTACTCGAGATAAAATTCTAGCTAATCAAGAAATAATCGATATTGAGCTTGCATTAGGTTGCGGCTTTGGCAAAAATTATGATGATAAGAAACTACGCTATGAAAAAGTTATTATTATGACTGATGCTGATGTTGATGGTGCACATATTGCATCGCTATTGATGACTTTCTTTTATAAAGAAATGTTTGGATTAATAAAAAATGGTCATTTATACCTAGCTCAACCACCTTTATATAAGATAACTTATAATAAAAATACTTACTACGCGTTAAGCGAAACTGAAAAAAATGAAATTATTAGTAAAGCCAGAGCTAAAGGTAAAAACCCTACTATTGAAGTCAGTAGATTTAAAGGATTAGGAGAAATGAATTCTGCACAACTTAAAGATACTACTATGGACTTAAAAACTAGAAAATTAATAAAAATATGTTTACCTGAAGATATTAAAATTTCAGATAAGATGGTCGAAGATTTAATGGGCAAAAAACCAGAATTACGCTTTGCTTTTATCAAGGAACATTCAAGCAAGAAAGATGCAAGTAAATTACTAGATGTATGAAACTACTTATAAATTATAATAAATTATTAGCAATTATTATTTTTTTATTGGCAAGCCAATCCTTAGCTAGCGAACTGAGCGATAATAAAGCAGCTAAAATTTATGCTCATTTTCTTGAATTGATCAATAAAAACTCAAAGAATGAAATTTCTAATAAAGAAGTACTGAGAACTTCTATCAGCTCAGTGCTAAAAAGATTTAAAGATGATTCTTATTTTATTGATGAAAATAGCTATAACGAACTTTCTAAAATAGGGAAAGGTCATTTTTATGGCATTGGTATAAATTTAGTTAATAAAAAAGGAATTTATAGTATAAAAAATATATTAGAAGGATCGCCAGCTTACAAATATGGTTTACGAGAGAATGATATTATACTTAAAATGGCAGGAATACAGCTTAGTGAATCAACCATTAGCAAAGCCTTAGCTGAAAGCAATTTAAGCAGTAATAAAGAGCTTGAGATATTAATTAAAGAAGCAAAAACTGCTAAAATTGTAAGTTATAAAATCCCTAAGGCAGAAATTAAAATAAAAAATATAGAATCTAGGCAAAACGGAAATATTTTATATATTAAAATAAAAGCATTTAATAGTGAAGTGGTTAAAGATATAGAAAGCATTATAAAAAATGCAAATATTAATGTATCGGGATATATTATTGACCTAAGAGATAATTTTGGCGGATTACTTCATCAGGCAGTAGGTTTAATAGATTTAATCTTAGATGAAGGTTTAATAGTTGGCATTGATTATAAATCTCCTAAACCTAAAGAGGTTTTCTATGCAAAAAAAGGTAATATTTTTGGTAGTAAAAAAATCATAATATTAGTAAATAATAAATCAGCTTCTGCTTCCGAAATAGTGGCCTCTGCACTTCAGGATCATAAAAGAGCGATTATTATGGGCAGTAAAACATATGGCAAAACAACGGTGCAACAGCTATATAAATTAGATG
Organism: Rickettsiales bacterium UBA6177; assembly: GCA_002422875.1. Lineage (GTDB taxonomy): Bacteria > Pseudomonadota > Alphaproteobacteria > Rickettsiales > UBA6177 > UBA6177. The sequence goes on from DITT01000014.1 coordinate 21,534, forward strand.
AGATTGGTGCTGTAGCAATAACTATTGCTAGATATTATAGACCAAATGGTACTTTTCTGGATAAAGGGGTAACACCAGATATTATAGAAGATATTAAATCAAAATCTTCACATAATACTAAAGAAGATCAACTATTAGAGCAAGCATTTGTTAAGCTTGCAAGTTAATTTAGGGTAATTAAAAAAATGAAACATAGTTTTTGTAAGGTATCGATACCTCGAGCAAATATTATTTTTAATATAATTTTATTTCTAGCTATTATTGCAATAATTTTCGTAGGTCTATGGATAGAACGACCAAAACAAAATTTAGCAAAAGAACAGCAAAATACAAGAATAATTTTCAAAATTGAAGATCAAAATATTGAGACTAATGATAGTTCTGCTATCGAAAATGATGCTAATTTGCCAAATAGCACAGATATTACAAATAATAATTTAATCGATACTTCTGCAATTAAAACTCCACCAGTAATCGCTTTAGTTGTAGGAAATCTAGGTCTGAGTAAATTTGTTACAGAAAGATTTGTAAATATGCCAAAATTTATTACCTTGGGGTATTCACCATATGCAGAAAATTTAGTAAGTGATATAAATCAAGGGTCTACAACATATCATGACGTATTAATAAATCTTCCTCTTGAGCCTTTTAATTATTCTAAAAATGATCCAGGGCCTTTAACTTTATTTAGAAAGTTAAGTACGGAAGATAAACTTGAAAAAATAAAAACTATTCTAAGTGTTTTGCCTCAAGCAATAGGAGTATATGCTGTTGAGCCAGAAATATTTACAAATTCACTAGAAGATTGTAAATTCATTCTAGAAAATTTAAATAATGCTAATAGATTTTTGTTATATGGCAATAGTAATGCAACAACTATTACTGACGTAGCAAATATTTATAATTATAAAATGCTTGTTGTTGATATAAGACTAGATATGCATTTATCAAAAGAAGCTATTGAAAGTCAATTAGAAAAATTAGAGCAAATAGCAAGAAGTAAAGGTGTTGCAATAGCTTATAGCAATGCATACAATTTGCTTGCTGATGTTATTCCTGAGTGGGCTGCAAAATTAGCTGACAAAAATATTTCAATCGTACCTATTACAAGCTTAATATCTATGGTCAAAAATGATAATAAACAACCTACAGAAAGGAAAGAAAGTGAACAAAATTAATACTTTACCTTATAGAAAAGGCGTAGGCTTAATGATACTCAATCAAGAATGCAAGGTGTTTGTTGGGAAGAGAAATGATATTCGCCAAGATGCTTGGCAAATGCCTCAAGGTGGCGTGGACGAAGGTGAGTCTTCAGAAGATGCAGTTTTTAGGGAAATGAAAGAAGAGATAGGCACTAATAATGGTGAAATTATTACAAAGACTAAAAAAGAGTATTTTTATGAAATACCAGATTATTTAGTGCCAAAGTTATGGGATGGGAAGTTTAAAGGACAAAAGCAAAGATGGTATTTGCTTAGATATTTAGGCCAAGATAATGATATTAATATCCATGCATCTGATGATTCAGAATTTAAAGATTGGCAATGGCTTGAGATAGAAGAATTGGTGCATAACATAATTCCATTCAAAAGAACATTATATTTAAATATTATTGAAGAATTTAGAGAAGATATTATAAAATTTAGAAATATTATAAAAGCACAATTACAAGAAAAATAATTATGCAAAGGAAAATTGATCTTCTTATTAATAAACTCTTAAATCCCTTAGTAAAAGATTATCGATATGCTTTGCTTGAAAAAATTATAAATAATAATGAAGAAATATTTGGCGTAATCTTAGCAAAGAATATAACCCCATATGAAATATTATCCTTTATAGAAAAAAAAGAACCTAAATATTTGCTAAAAATTATTGTCCCTAATGCCTCAGTAGCGTTAAAAGTTGACTTCCAAAAGGAACGAATCCTTAACAATATAGGTCTTTATACTGGGGAAAAAAATATAACAAAGCTAAGGATCGGCCATAGTAACGAAGAAGATGGAGAAGAAAAGCTTAAAACCACCTCTATCGATAAACGTCTTGAGGAGAGCTTCTTAAGCAAAGAGCAATAATATCTATAAAACGAAGCACTTATGCATAAAGAAAATTTAAAAAACGAAATATACCGTAAGTTAATCCACCTTTCATCGATGTGGGTACCTATATTATTATTAACTCAAGGTAGGCAAGTTACTCTTACAATAACATTTATATTACTTATATTTATGGCTATTTTTGAAGGCTTTAGACAGAAGAGTAAAATTATTAATAAAATTGTTACAAAATTTTCGCTAGTTTTTCGCAAGTCTGAGTTAGATGGCTCAATAACTGGAGCTAGTTATTTTTTGCTAGGATGTTTTTTAGTTACTCTTTTTTCCCCAAGTTTTATAGCATTTATAGCTATGCTAATATTAATAATTTCAGATAGCCTTGCAGCAATTATTGGAAAAAAATGGGGCAAAATAAAGTTTAATAATAAAACACTAGAAGGCAGTGGGGCTTTTCTAATTAGCGCTATTGTAATTAGTGTTTTAGGCAATATTTTTCTAAACCAGTCATTATTTGGCATTGCAAATATTATTATCAGTTGTTTTGCTGCTACATTTTTTGAATTATATGCAAAGAACATAAAAATAGATGATAATCTTTTAATTCCTTTGTCTTTTGCAAGTTTTATGCAAATTTTAAGTTAACAATATGATTTATTCCGAAGCTATTATTGAAAAAATTAGAGCTACTGTAAAAATTTCATATGAAATTTCTAAAACAGTAAAGCTAACTTTAAAAGGCAGGAAGATGTTAGGCTTATGTCCTTTTCATCAAGAAAAAAGCCCTTCTTTTACCGTTGATGATGAAAAAGGGTTCTATCATTGTTTTGGCTGTCATGCAGGTGGAGATATCTATAAATTTGTAATGGAAGTTTATAGAATGGATTTTCAAGAAACTATCAAATATTTAGCTGAACAATATAGTATAAATATCCCTGCAATTGCTTCTACCCATACAGTTAATAGCTTTGATGATATATATAAAGTTCTATTGGAGGCTGCAAATTGGTTTAAAAAGCAGCTATTAAGTAATGTTGGCTATAAAGCTTCGCAATATTTAGCAACAAGAAATATTTCACAAAATCTAATAAATAATTTTCAATTAGGTTATGCACCAAATCACACAGATGGGTTGATTAAGTTCTTTCAAGAAAAAAACACACCAATAGAGCTTGTTAAAGCTGCAGGATTAATTCAAGAAATAGACGGGGTAATAAGAGATAAATTTAGAGATAGAATAATATTTCCAATTTTCGATACAAGAGATAGAGTTATTGCTTTTGGCGGAAGGACTTTAGCAAATATCAAACCAAAATATTTAAACTCTCCCGAAACAGAAGTTTTTAAGAAAAATGAAGTTCTTTATGCACTAAGTTTTGCTAAAAAAACTGCTTATAAAACCAATAAACTAGTTTTAGTTGAAGGTTATATGGACGTTATTGCATTGCACAAAGCTGGGATAACCGAAGCTGTTGCTACACTTGGAACTGCAATTTCTGAAAAGCATCTACAACAAATGTGGCAATTAGTTAATGAGCCTACAATTTGTTTTGATGGTGATGAAGCTGGTAGAAAAGCAATGTACAAAACGGCAGATATTGCTATTTCAAACTTAACACAAGGTAAAACAGTAAATTTTAATATTTTACCTGATGGTCTTGATCCTGATGATATAATTAACAAGCATGGGCATGAAGCTTTGATAAAGATTATTAATCATCCTATATCCTTATCTGAGGTGATATGGAAAATAGAAACAGACAAAATTACTAAGAAAACCCCAGAGCAATTAGCTGCACTCAAAGATAGTTTAGATAAAATATTGCTAAAAATTTCACATACTACTATTCGCAAGATGTATGCGCAGTTTTTTAACCAAAAACTATGGGAATTTGGTAGTAAATTATATTTTAAAAAGAATACTATTAAACAAACTATTAATACTGGCTTTAATTTAACTCCAATTACTAGGCTTGAGTATATATTGATGGCTGAAATCTTAATGGTACCAAGCCTTCTAAGCCTTCCTGAGGTATATGAAAGTTTTTTAACTATTGACTTTACTATCAATATTCTTGATAATGTACGCTTAGAAATTTTGAATTATATTTCAAAAGAATCCGTAGATATGCTCGACAAAAATGGCGTATATAATTTTTTAGTAGAGCGCGGGTTTGAAAAAGAATATGAGTTCTTATGCGGGAATAAAACATTATTTGTTGACAATGTTAGTACCCCTAATCTAAAAAATGCTATACAAAAATGGAATATTGTCTATGCAAAATATACACTACTCTTATTAGAAGAAGATTTTAAAAAAGCACTTTTTAACGATCAAAGTTATAAAAAAATAGATTGTTTAAGGAATGAAATAGAAGAGATAAGAAATTTTATTTTACAAAAAGAACGAGAAATACTTGATTAATATAGATTACATTTAGGTAAAGAGCATGACAAAAAAAAGAAAAACTCCAACTGAAGAAATTACTGGTGATAGCGTAGGTAGTGCTATCAAAAAAATGATAGCAAAAGGCAAAGCTTATGGTGTTCTAAGCTATGAAGAAATCAATAACATGCTTCCTAAAGATCAAATTAATGCTGATCAACTTGATTATGTAATGAACGCCCTTTCAGATGCTGGTGTTAAAATTAGTGAAACTAGTGAAGGTGAAGACAATTTCGATCTTGAAGACGTAGAATTTAATGAAGTAGAAGATTTTGCATCAGATGATAGTTTTGATGATTTGGGTAGAACTGATGACCCCGTAAGAATGTATTTAAGAGATATGGGAGGGGTAGATTTACTTTCACGAGAAGGTGAAATTAAGATTGCTAAAAAAATAGAATCAAGTCGCGAAGCAATGTTAAAAGCTTTATGCAGTACACCAACTGCACTGTCACAATTTAAAAAATGGTTTGATGAGTTACAAAGTGAACAAATTTTCTTAAGAGATATCCTTGATTTAGAAGCCATTTATGTTGGAAACACTGAAGTTCCCATCGCAAAAGACGAAGAAATAGTTGCTAAAGAACCTATTACTAAGCCACGATTTGCTGATTTTCTAACTAATTTACCTAAAGATGACTCTATAGAAATTAAAGATAGTTTTATTAATAATAAAGATACAGATAATGATTCAGATATGTCTTCTGACAACGAAGATGAGGAAGAAGAAACAGAAAGTGTTTCATTTGCTACAATGGAAAAAGAACTTTTACCCTCAGTTTTGGAGATATTTTCACAAATTATCGAAGTAGCAGACATTATTGAAACATTTCATAAAAAAGATTTGGAATTTGCTCAAAAAGGAAAAATATTACCAACTGAAGATATTACAAAAAATGATGAAGTAACTTCCAAATTATTTACTCTAATCGACGTACTTAAATTATCTGATAAGTGTATTGAAAGCTTAATAGATAAGATTTATGGTATTAATAAAAGAATTATCAACTTTGAATCTACAATTCTTAACGCTGCTGAAAAATCTAATGTAGATAGAAAAAGCTTCCTTGAAAAATATCAAGGCAATGAAATGAATCCAGATTGGCTTGAACTAGCAGCAAGCTATAAAGACAAAGGTTGGAAAGAATTTATTGTAAATGATAGAGAGCTAATTGATACTAGTAGAGCAGAAATTTGGGAAATATGTAAAGAATTAGGAATTTCAGCTACTAGCTTTAGATCTCTTGTACTTGCTATTCAGCGCAGTGATAGAGCAGTCAATAAAGCTAAAAAGGAAATGATCGAGGCAAATTTAAGACTTGTAATTTCAATAGCTAAAAAATATTCAAATCGTGGCCTCCAATTCCTTGATTTAATTCAAGAAGGTAACATAGGCCTTATGAAGGCTGTTGATAAATTTGAATATAGAAGAGGATATAAATTCTCAACTTATGCTACTTGGTGGATTAGGCAAGCAATAACTCGTTCAATTGCAGACCAAGCAAGAACTATCAGAATACCAGTTCACATGATTGAGACAATTAATAAAATTATTAGAACGTCTAGACAGATGTTGCATGAGCTTGGTTGTGAGCCAACCCCTAATGAAATAGCAGCTAGATTATCTATGTCCGTCGACAAAGTAAGAAAAGTAATGAAAATTACAAAAGAGCCTGTTTCTCTTGAAAATCCTGTTGGTGATGAAGATGGTAGTTATTTAGGAGATTTTATTGAAGATAAAAATGCTCTTTTACCTGTTGATGCAGCGATTCAATCAAACTTAAGAGAAACAACTACTAGAATTCTTTCAAGTCTTACACCGCGCGAAGAAAGAGTACTTAGAATGCGCTTTGGTATTGGTATGAATACAGATCATACGCTTGAGGAAGTAGGGCAGCAATTTTCAGTAACTCGTGAAAGGATTAGGCAGATTGAAGCAAAAGCTTTAAGAAAATTAAAACATCCAAGTAGATCAAGAAAGCTGAGAGGTTTTTTAAATACATAGAATGTTCGAATTTAAAACTTAAATAGTAATATCTAAAATGCGTGGATTTAGTAAAAATAGAATTAGAAAAACTTCGCTAACTTTAATTTTTTCAATGCTAATTTTTTATTTTATTTATCATTCATTTAGCGGTGATCGGGGGTTTTTAGTTTTTTTAAAACTAAATTCTGAATATACAAAGCTACAAAATGAATTAGATTTCACCCGCGCTAAAAGACTTGAACTTGAGCAAAAAGTAAATTTGCTTAAAGAAGACTCTTTGGATTTAGATGTACTCGAAGAAAGAGTAAAAGCAGTATTACCTTATGCTAAAGACACAGAAGAAGTATATTTTTTTGGTGAAGAAGAGTAGTTTTCTTTGTGTATGTTTTTAATATTATTTATTATATTATTAGAAGAGAAGAATGGATAAATTACAAAAAGAAAAATTATTAAAAGCTATTATAATAATATTGACAGTTCTTAGTTTAGCATTAACAGCAATTAGTTATAAATTTTATAGTAAAAAAAACTAAGACACAGGCAGGTTTTGACGTTGCTGAACATACGTTTTATTCATGTGAACACAAAAATTTTAAGCCGGTTTGGTTAGTTACATATGCTGCAGGTCAAGTTCATCAAGATAATCAAAAAGCTTTAGCAATTAGTGGAGTAGACAAATGTATAGATTTTATTAAAATCTATACACCAGAATTGCTTAGCAGTGATTTTATAGCAAAAAATAAAACTATAATGGCAAAAAAACGTGGCGCCGGATATTGGTTATGGAAGCCATATGTAATTCTAGATACATTAAAGAATGCAACTGAAGGTGATTTAGTAATTTATATTGATTCAGGGATTATTATCAAAAAACCACTTGATTTACTTATAAATCAACTTGGTGATTTTCATATGATGGCATTTTATACTTCTTTTAAAAATCTTCTATATATTAAAAATGACCTCTTTACTCAGATGGGCATGGATAGCAATTATGCTAAGCAACATCTACATTATGATGCAGCTATACTTGTTATGCGCAATGTTAAACAAACTAGAGAATTTGTAGAAAAATGGCTTAAATGGTGCGAGGATGAACATGCTTTAACAGATACACCTTCAAAGAGCAATGAATCTCCTGAATTTATTGATCATCGTCATGATCAGGCAATAATGTCATTACTTTTACTAAAAGAGGCAGATAATATAAAATTATTGGCACTCCCTATGGAATTAAAACAAAAATTCTTTTATCATCATAGGAGAAGAGAAGTTAATAAAAGCTTAGTGATTTTAGATTAATACTTAACATAACAGCACTAGAACAATATTTAAAACTTTTTACTGATTAAGTAAGCTGCTATTTTTGGTATAATATTAATAGTTATGATATTGCTTGGTAGATTCTGCTTGATAGTATTACATACAAAAAATTGCTTAAATCTAATTTTATTTAGTAATTCTAAACTACCCTTAGAAAATATAGGATGAGTAATACAGCAATTTAAAATACATTCATATTTTTGTAGTAATTCTGCTAAATAATAAATAGTATTACCACTATCAATCATATCATCAATAATAATACAATTTTTGTTTGCTACTTCTTTAAAGTTTAAATCAAATAATATCTTATCTTGTAACCTATGTTTTGTAGCTATTACAAATGGTAATTCTAGTGCTGAAGCTAAATTTTTAGCTCGGTTAGCAGCTCCCAGGTCAGGAGCAATAACAACAGTATCTCTTGGCACTAGTGTTAAATTTTCTAAGAAAAGATCACATGTATCAAGACTTACCAAAGTAGAGCGTAGATTCGGATCTATTGCCGCATGGGTATCCATAGTAATTATTAGATCAGCACCTGCAGTTTTAAGCAAGTTCACCATTAAATGGACTGGATTGTTATTTTCCTTTTGATTTTGGCGTAGATAGCTAAAATAAGGTACTATTACAATAATTTTATTTGCCCCTGCATTCTTAGAGGCATTAATTAATAAGCAAATCTCAATAAAGGAATCATTAATATGAGTTGAAGTTGAGCTAACTATAATAACTGTTTGGCTATCAAAATTTTTAAGGATTTTAATTGCCATTTCGCTATTTTTAAACTTAATAACTTCAGGCAATACCAACTCTATTTTTAAAATAGTTGCCAGCTCAGTCGCGAGATCTAAGCTATTATTACTTGATATTACAAACATTTGGCTACTAATTTCATCTAAATGAAGGCAGCTTTTTATATCTGCTGCAATCTTTGTAGCCCAAGCCTTGCAAAAAGCTCATTATCTTTTGCAGGCTCTGGATTAGCAGCTGTTAGAAGCTTTTCACCATAAAAAATTGAATTAACCCCTGCAAAGAAACATAATGCTTGCATCTCATCAGACATATCTTCTCTTCCTGCTGATAGCCTTACATATGATTTTGGCATTAATATCCTTGCTAGAGCAATAGTTCTAATAAAATCGAATGGGTCTGTTGGCTCTACATTTTCAAGTGGAGTACCAGGAATTCTAATTAATTTATTTATTGGCACTGATTCTGGTGGTTGCTCAAGATTTGCAAGAGTGACAAGCATGGAAATGCGGTCTTTATTATTTTCACCCATACCAATAATACCACCACAACAAATTTTTAAATTTGCTTTTCTTGCTGATTCAAGTGTTTTAATTCTATCTTCAAAATTACGTGTAGTAATAATTTGATTATAAAATTCTGGTGACGTATCAATATTATGATTATAAAAATCTAAGCCTGCCTCTTTTAATTTTTCTGCTTGCCCATCACTTAGTAACCCTAGAGTTGCACAAGTCTCTAAACCCATTCCTTTAATTTTACTAATCATCTCATTTACTTTTTCAAGATCTCCATCTTTAGGCCCACGCCATGCAGCCCCCATGCAGAATCTTGTAGCTCCAGCTTCTTTTGCTTTTTGTGCTGCGGCAACTACTGCTTCAATTTTCATTAAAGGCTCTTTTTTAAGACCAGTCTGATAATGCGCTGATTGTGGACAATATGAGCAATTTTCTGGACAACTACCAGTTTTTATGTTTAATAATGTACTAATTTGAATCTTGCATGGATCAAAATTTTCTTGATGAACTTTTTGAGCTTCAAACAAAAGCTGATTAAATGGCAGGTGAAATAAAATTTCTGCCTGTTCGAGGCTCCAGTTAGCTTGCATATTTTTATCCCTAAAAATCTTTTTTAAGAAAATGTATAAAATTTATAAAAATTTCTTATCTCAACTTCATAATGCTGGTAAATATCGCAAATTACCAGAACTGCGTCAAGAAAATATAGTAAATTTCTTAGACTTTTCTACAAATGACTATCTTTCTTTAAGTAAAAAGCCTGAATTAGCACAAACTCTTGCAAATTCAGCTTTAATAAATGGTATAGGCTCAACAGGCTCAAGACTACTTTCAGGCAATAGTCATATTCATAAATGTTTTGAAGCACAAATAGCTAAAGATAAACAAACTGAAGCTGCGCTATTATTCACATCGGGTTTCCAGGCAAATATTAGTACACTTGCTGCACTTTTAGACAACAAAATTCATAAACATAAACCTATTGTTTTCTTTGATAAACTCAATCATGCAAGTCTTTATCAAGCTGTATTTCTAAGTAATGCTGAATTAGTAAGATTTAACCATAATTCATATGCTGATCTTGAGGCGAAGATGCTTAAATTTACTAATGACTCTAGAAACAAATTTGTAATTACTGAAACAGTGTTTGGGATGGACGGTGATTTTGCTCCTTTAAGCGATATCATTTCATTATGCAAACAATATAATGCTTTTCTTTATCTTGATGAGGCTCATGCTACAGGATTATATGGTCCGTCCGGTTACGGAATTTCAACAGAGCATGATTTATTACAAATTCCACATATAGTAATGGGTACACTTAGTAAAGCGCTTGGCAGCATTGGCGGATATATTGCTTGCAGTCAAGTTATAAAAGAATTTTTAATTAATAAAGCATCAGGATTTATTTATTCAACGGCCTTACCAGCTTCTATAATGCAAGCTACACATAAAGCTTGGAATAGTATTAGATTTTTAAATCATGAACGTAATAGAGTTAAAATTTTAGCAGCTAAAACACGTGATAAAATACAAGCTTTAGGATATGATATCTGTAATTCAAACTCGAATATTATTCCTATAGTTCTAAAAAGTGAGCAAAATTGTTTAGAAGTGCAGAATAAGCTACTTGCACAAAAGATAATAGTTTCAGCAATTAGACCTCCTACCGTACCAGAAAGAACCTCTAGGATTAGAATATCATTATGCGCTCATCATACTGAAGATGATATTGATTATTTACTTGAACATTTAACTAAAATTCTATGATTGAATATTATTTTTGCCATGGTTTTGGCTTTAGTCCTATTTACTGGAAAAATTTCGTACATTTGCTTACAGAAGGTAAAGCAAATTTTATTAATTTGGGTTATTTCAAAGTGGGTAATGCTATTCATCAAGCCGATTCATTAACAGCAAATAATCAGAATAAAACATTTAAAATTGCTATTGGTCATTCACTTGGATTTATGAAATTAATTAGCTCAAGCATTAATTTTGATCTTTTAATAGGAATCAATGCATTTAATGATTTTTTAGGTGATGGCGAGCTATATAAGCAAAGACAAATAGAACATACACAATTAGTAAATAATTTTAATTTAAACCCGGTAAGAACACTAACAAAATTTTATCGCAGATGTGGACTAAAAGAACCGATGGATGATTTAACCAATATAAATATTGTAAATCTTCTTGGAGATCTAAAGTCATTTTTAAATAAAGTAACGCTACCGCAAAATACTCCTATCTTAATAATCAACACTACTGATGATATTATTGTACCTCATGCACTTAACCTTATTAATTTTTTAAACCATAATAATCTAACACTAAAACTACTTACAAATGGAGCTCACGGAATTGTTTTAAATAACGCTGAAGAAACTGCAAAATTAATTAATGATTTTACTAAGAATTATGTTTAAAGATCAAATAATTTCACGTTTTAATAAGGCAGCACAAGATTATGATAGTTTATGTACACCTCAAAAAGAAAGTGCCAAATTACTGATAAAAACTCTTTCTGAACACTATCCTAATTTTGCGCCACAAACTATTTTAGATCTTGGTACTGGCACGGGAATATTAGTTGAGGAAATGTTAAAATTATATCATACAGCTCATTATAGCTTAAATGATCATGCTGAAAATATGCTAAAAGAATGTAAAAAGAAGTTTATAAATTATCCTAATTTTTCTTATCTTGAAAATGATATGCAAGCTATACCAAGCAAGTATTATGATCTTGTATCGAGTAATTTTTCACTCCAATGGCTAGAAGATCCAAAAGCTATTATCTCACTATTTGCAAAAAATTGTAAAATTTTTGCCTTTACTTATGTACTCCAAGGTACATTTAGTGAATGGTATCAAATACTCGAATCATATAATATTACTAATGCTACAACTAATTTTTTACCTCAAGAACAACTAGAAAAATTGTGCGATGATATAAGTTCTAGCTGTTTTTACTTTACTAAAAATTATGAATTAAAATTCTCAAATTATGCAGCATTTGCAAACTATTTAAAATCAATTGGAGCTTCTGCAAATGATAGCTCGATATCTATAAGTAACCTAAGGAAAATTTTAAAGCTTGATACAGAAATTACTACAAGCTATAAAGTGTTTTTTAGTTTGTTAGTTTTTTAATTATGCTGCGTAGCAAAATTCATCTCTAATCAATTTACCAAAGTTTGGGATAACGATTTCATAAGCTTTATTTAGCTAACTCTTAATAAAATCGTAAAGATTATTTTATTAACAGCATTAAGTCATTGCAAAGATAATAGGAAATATAAATATGAGTCTAAAGAAAATTGTTAAAAAGATAGAACGTGTATCCAAAGCTCTTGAGAAAGGATTAAAAGCTGCTAGAAAAGCTTGGCAAGAAGAAAAAGATATCTCTTTAGATACACTAAAGGAAATTTGTAATGAAAATGTCTTTTTTGCCTCAAAGCCTATAAATAAGCTATCAAGCAAAGAAGATCTTTTTATTGATAAATCTATAACTGTTTTAAGTGATAAGTGTAAAGTTAGTGATTATAATAATTTTTCTTATCCCGATCTAAATAGGTAAGTGCGAAGCTAGTGATTATATATTGGATTAGATTGATAACAACGTCATATATTATATATACCTAGAGTATTAAAGAATAGATCAATGATAAAGAGTCCTCCTATAAAGTTTATAGGAAAGAATAGATAGTATGTAAGCACTGCGTTTTGGGATATGTATAGTAAATCTTTTTTTATAAACAGAGTGAGCATTGTTATAATGGACAATGTAACTTTTCATAAATCAAAACTTACACTAGAACAAATTGATTCACTTGCTTACAAGCTTTGATTTCAGACTACATATTACCAGATCTAAATCCAATTGTAAAACAATGAGCCACCTTAAAAGCAAAATTAAAAAAATATAAACACAAGTTAAAAACTTTTAATAAGGATTTTTATGAAATCTTTATTTAGAACTCATATAATACCGAATTTTAAGCTATTTTTTTAAAACTTAAACTTGCAAAATTAGTAAATTTATGCTCAATTATTTTAAGAATTAAACTCTTTTTAAAGTTTAGATAAAATGCAGCTTTTTATTACTGGCACTGGCACCAATATCGGTAAAACTTTAATATGCTCATGGTTGCTTGCACACACTAATTATTCATATTTTAAACCTATTCAAACTGGCAATACAGGTGGCACAGACTCGGAAACTATTGCGTCATTACCAAAAGCTAAAATTTATCCTGAAATATACTCATTTAAACTCCCTGTATCACCACATCTTGCAGCACTGGAAGAAAATTCTTATATAGATTTAGCAAAAATTACACTACCCAATAACTCAGATTTAATTATAGAAGGAGCAGGAGGTTTACTTGTACCAATTAATGACAAGTATTTTATTATTGATTTAATAAAACATTTAAATGTACCTGTAATTTTAGTTGCTAGCTCCGAACTTGGCACTATAAACCATACTTTACTCAGTATAGCAGCGCTAAGAGATAGAAATATTGATATTTTAGGTGTGATTCTAAGCGGAGCTATTAATCCTGAAAATTGTGAAGCTATCAAGTATTATGGGAAAGTAGAAATATTAATGCAATTTCCATTATTACTTAAGCCGAATTATAATGCTTTAAAAAATATTCCTTTGCCAAAACAAATTAGTGATATCTTAAAACAAGGTAATTTATATGAATCTGATTGATCGTGATAAAAAATTAATTTGGCACCCTTTTACAAGGCAGCAAATAGAAATTAGTGATATTATTGCTATTTCACGAGCTAAAAATTCTTATATTTTTGATGAAAATGGCAAAAAATATCTCGATTTAATTTCAAGTTGGTGGGTTAATCTTCATGGTCATGCTAATCCTAGAATTGCTAAAGCTATTTATAACCAAGCGCGGAGTCTTGAACATATAATTTTTGCAGGCTTTACTCACGAACCTGCAGTTAAATTATGCGAGAATTTAAAAACTATTTTACCTCAAAATTATACTAAGTTCTTTTTTTCAGATAATGGCTCTACCACTATTGAGGTAGCTCTTAAACTTGCCTATCAATATTGGCATAATAGAGGAGAGAAAAAACGCTCTATATTCTTAAGTTTTGAGGGTGGATATCACGGCGATACTTTTGGCGCAATGTCTGTAGGCAATAAATCAGGGTTCCATGATGTTTTTGATGATTTATTTTTTAAAGTAATATCGCTACCTTACCCACACACATACTTAAATGATGCTCAGATTGAAGAAAAGGAAAATATTGCCTTTAAATTTCTTGATGATATTTTATCAGAATCTGGCGAACAAATTGCAGCAATAATTCTAGAACCTTTAATTCAAGGTGCAAGCGGTATGCGCTTTGCTAGAAGCTCATTTATTGAAAAAGTAATAAACAAAGTAAGAGCATACGATATTTTAGTTATTTTTGATGAGGTAATGACTGGTTTTGGCCGTCTTGGGACTAATTTTGCTTTTGAACAAACTAATATAGAGCCCGATTTTTTATGTATTTCAAAAGGAATTACTGGTGGATTTTTACCACTTGCTCTAACTGTCACATCAGAAAAGATATATTCAGAATTTATTAGCAAAGAATGGAATAAAGCTTTTATGCATGGTCATTCCTATACAGCAAACCCTATTGCTTGTGCTGCAGCTAATGAATCATTAAATATCCTAACCTCACCTGCTTGCCAAAGCTCTATTAAAGACATAAATATTGTTCACCAAAATTTTGCTCAAAATACAAATAGCCCATTTATTAAGAATATTAGATTTTTAGGTACGATTTGTGCTTTTGAAGTATATAATATAACTAAATCTATAAAACAGATTAAAGATGACCTTTTAAAAGAAGGTCTTATAATAAGACCTCTTGGTAATAGTTTTTATATTTTACCACCATATTGCACTACTCGATACCAACTTGAAAATGCTTATAAGAAATTGCTTAAAGTTATAAAATAACTCTTTTATAACAAATTCCCAAACATACCATTTTAGTTTACTAAAATAAATAAAATCTTGCTTTTTGGCAAAAGAAACGCTAGAGTTTTGATGATTAACATTAGCCTTTTGGCTGTATACAAAACCTTATAGTTGTCCATTATGTTTAAAAAAATATCACAGCTCTTATTTAGCAGTTCAAATGAAAAAAAAGTAAAAAAACTTTACCAAGACGTAAATAAAATTAACGCTCTTGAAGCTAAATTTGCTTTAATGACTGATAATGAACTACAAAATATGACTAATATCTTTAAAGAGCAGCTCAGTAGTGGCGCTACACTTGATAATATTTTACATGAAGCCTTTGCAGTAGTCAGAGAAGCAGCTAAACGTGTTCTTAAAATGCGTCATTTTGATGTTCAATTAATTGGTGGTATTAACCTTCATCACGGTAATATTACAGAAATGGGTACTGGTGAAGGAAAAACTTTGGCATCAACTACAGCTGCATACTTAAATGCACTTGAAGGTAAAGGTGTGCACATTGTTACTGTGAATGATTACTTAGCTAAAAGAGACTCAGAAGAAATGGGGAAATTATATAATTTCTTAGGAGTTTCAGTTGGTTGTATTGTAAGTAATATTAACGACTACGAGCGCAAGCTTGCATATCAAGCTGATATTACGTACGGAACTAATAATGAATTTGGCTTCGATTATTTACGCGATAATATGAAGCATACTACAGACGAATTAGTGCTAAGAAATTTTAACTTTGCAATTATAGATGAAGTTGATTCTATTTTAATTGATGAATCAAGAACACCACTTATTATTTCTGGCCCGACAGATGATAATTCAGAGTTATATATTCTAATTAACAAAATCATTCCTAAGCTTCATGTTGATCATTATGAAATTGATGAGAAAACAAAGACAGTTAATCTAACTGAAGAAGGTAATATTGCTGCCGAGAAAATTCTTATTGAAAATAAAATTTTAAATAGCGATTCAAACCTTTACGATATTGAAAACGTGCATATTGTACATCATCTTAATCAAGCTCTTAAGGCGCATAAAATTTTTAAAATTGATGTTGATTATATGGTTAATAATCGCAAAGTTTTAATCATCGATGAATTCACAGGCCGTGCTCTTGATGGTAGAAAATTTTCAGAAGGCTTGCATCAAGCTTTAGAGGCAAAAGAAAATTTACCAATTCAAAATGAAAATCAAACCTTAGCTTCAATAACTTTTCAAAATTATTTTAGACTTTACCCTAAAATTTCTGGTATGACAGGTACTGCAATTACTGAAGCCCAAGAATTCCTAGAAATCTATAATTTAGGTGTATTATCTGTTCCCACTAACAAACAAAAAATACGTAAAGATTTTGATGATGAAATTTATCGTACTAGCCAAGAAAAATACGATGCTATAATAAAGCAAGTAAAGGAATGTCATGAGAAAAAACAACCAATTCTAATTGGCACTGTAAGTATTGAGAAATCTGAGTTTATTTCAAAATTACTAAACAAAGAAAAAGTTCCTCATAAAGTTCTTAATGCTAAATATCATGAACAAGAAGCCGAAATTATAGCTCAGGCTGGTAAGCCAAATGCTGTTACGATTGCTACAAATATGGCAGGCCGTGGTACTGACATTATGCTTGGCGGTAACCCAGAAATGCTAATCAGACATTTACCTGGCAATTTAGATGATACAGAAAGAGATATAAAAATCTCTGAAATTAGAGCTCACATTGCACAAGAAAAGCAAATCGCATTAGAAGCTGGGGGTCTCTTTGTCCTTGGTACAGAAAGACATGAAAGTAGAAGAATTGATAACCAACTAAGAGGACGCTCTGGTAGACAAGGCGATCCAGGAAGTACTAAGTTTTATTTATCACTTGAAGATGATTTAATGAGGATATTTGCTTCTGAAAAAATGTCATTTATTTTACAAAAGTTAGGTCTTGAACAAGGCGAAGCAATTCAACATCCAATGATTTCAAGAGCTCTTGAAAAGGCTCAAAAACGTGTTGAAAGTAGAAACTACGATATTCGTAAAAATTTATTAAAATTTGATGATGTTTCAAATGAACAACGTAAAGTAATTTACGAACAAAGGTTTGAAATTTTAGAATCAGACCATTTAAGTGAATTTGTCTGGAACATTGTTGAACAAGTAAATGAAGAGATAATTACTAATAATATTACTACTGAATATTCACCTAATGATCCTGAATTACACAGTCTTGAAGTTGAGATTCATAAAACCTATGGTTCTGAGACTAATTTAAGCGATATTTTTGGTAATGAAACTTTAAATCAAGATGAACTTATTCAAAGATTAAATCTTCATGCCAAAACTAGATTAAATGAGAAAGAAGAATTATATTCAAGTGAAGTGATGAGATTAGCTGAGAAAAAGATTTTATTACTAACTCTAGATCAAACATGGAAAGAGCATTTACATAGACTTGACCATTTAAGACAAGGAATTAATTTAAGATCATTTGGACAAAAAGATCCATTAAATGAATATAAAAGAGAATCTTTTGAGTTTTTTCAAGAAATGATTCATTATTTTCATAATTTAGTAGTGGGCAGAATTTTACAATTTCAAGTTCATCTAACTCCTGAAGAATTAAAGAGTTTCTTTGCTACAGAAAAAAAGAATATGGTGGAATCACGCTCTGAGGTTAATTCTGAAGAAAGTAGTAATATTACTAATAAAAAAGTAGCAAGAAACGAGCCATGCCCATGCCAAAGTGGTAAAAAATATAAACATTGCCATGGCAGAATAGAAGGCTAACTTATAGTAGATTAACCTGAGTTCGACATAAGGAAGGTGTAAAATTATTTACAATTTTATCGAGGAATGATAGATATTCTCTAATAATTACCACAAAATTGGAGAATAAATCTATGATCCCTCTAACTGAAATTTTCTGTCTAACCGATGATTTTT
>DITT01000020.1 GCA_002422875.1 Rickettsiales bacterium UBA6177
TCTGCCTGTCACGCAGAAGGCCGCGGGTTCGAGTCCCGTCACTCCCGCCACTTAAAATAAAATATCAGTGAGCTAATCTTGTTATCTTTATATTTAAAAAAACTAGCAAACTTAAAAGAACTTGAAATCCCTAAATATGCTACTGATGGTAGTGCGGGGTTTGATCTTGTTGCTGCGATTGAAGCTGATATCGAAATATTACCAAATAAACGAGTTTTAGTACCGACAGGTCTTGCGATTGCTTTGCCTACAGGTTATGAAGCGCAGGTTAGACCACGCTCTGGTCTTGCGCTCAAAAATGGTATTACTGTTTTAAATACTCCTGGTACTATTGATTGTGATTATAGAGGTGAGATTGGCGTGATCCTGATTAATTTAGGTGAAGAAAAATTTACAGTGACTAGAGGCATGAAGATTGCACAAATTGTTATTGCAAAATATGAAGTAGGAAGTTTTATTATCACAAACGAACTTCCTGACACTAAACGTGGTACAGGCGGTTTTGGCTCTACTGGTGTTTAATCAGCTAACTAAAGCTTACTTAGCATATTCTAGCAAAAAGTAATAAATATCTCACCCCCAACTAAACTCTCTTATGTTTTATAAGAACTAATAGTTTGTTAAATTAAAGAACCATTTCTTTACTTAAAAAGTGATATCATATACTATTATCATATATTTACATATCTTGATTTAAAGCCATGAGTGACATTAAGCATAATGAAAAACTAGAAACTGAAGTTTTTTTTGACAATGTTAGAGAAAAGGCCAATAAAGCGATTATTGAAGCTTTGGATGCTCATGATATTGCTGCTGCTTATGAGCTTATAAACTCGCTTCATAGCGCAGATCTTGCCGATCTATTAGATAAACTATCAAAAGATGAAAGAGAAAGATTATTTGATCTTATTCGTGATAGTATAGACCCCTTACTTCTTGCTGAAATTAGAAATGTTTCGATTAAAGAAGATATTATAAAATATTTAGGCTCTAAGAAAATTGCTGAACTAATCTGTTTACTCGAGATGGATGATACTGTCTCTGTTTTAGTAGATTTAGATGAGTCTTTAAAATCCTCAATTATTTTTCATCTTGATGATAGTAAGAAAAAGGATCTTGAAGAGTTGCTCTCTTATCCTGAAAATAGTGTTGGGCGTATAATGCACAAAAACTTTGTAGTTGCCCCTGAGCACTGGACAGTTGGTGAAACAATTGATCATATACGCAAAAAAAATGATTTACCTCGTGATTTCTATAAAATATTTGTAATTGATACAAAATATAAACCAATAGCTTTTGTTATGCTTGGTACTTTAATGCACCATTCAAATAATAAGCTTATTAAAGACGTTATGGAAACAGATCTAAAAGTAATATCTACTGATCTTGACCAAGAAGAAATGTCTTTCTTTTTTAAACAATATGGCTATGTATCGCTACCTGTTGTAAGTAAAACAGGTAGGCTCTTAGGAGCTGTTACTATTGATGATGCTGTTGAAGTTATTGAAAAAGAAGCAGCTGAAGATATTATGCACATGGGGGGAATTAACGAGTCTGATATTCATCTTAATGTGCTTGATATTGTTATTAGCAGATTTCCATGGTTATTCATTAATTTACTTACTGCAAGTATTGTTGCTTTAGTTATTAAATTTTTTGAAGGAACGATTCAAAATATTATAGTTCTTGCAACACTTATGCCAGTTGTAGCATCACTTGGCGGTAACGCTGGAACTCAAACGATGACTGTTTCTGTTGTTGGATTAGTTAGCAAAGATTTAACTGCTTTAAATTACTTAAGAGTAATACTCAGGCAAATATCTGCATGTGCTTTAAATGGTCTTCTAATGGCTGTAATTGGTGGTATAATGATTTATTTATGGAATCAAGATATTTATTTAAGCTTAATCTTTGCCCTTTCTATAATAGTTAATTTTTCACTTGCTGGACTATTTGGCTCATCAATCCCAATTTTAATTCATAGAATAGGCCTTGACCCAGCCATTGCTTCGCCTATATTCTTAACTACACTGACAGATATTTTTGGCTTCCTAACATTCCTCGGACTTGCAACATTATTTTTGTTATAGAGATAGAGAATAGCCAAATTATTATAAAAAACTCTTAAACAAAAGAGCTGTTGTATAGTTTATGATATATGGAGTTCTCATTCTCAACTAATGATTCATGTGTTCCTTGTTCAGCAACTTTTCCTTTACTAATAACTAAGATTATATCAGCATTTTTAATTGTAGATAACCTATGCGCAATGATGAATACAGTTCTATTATTACTTAAATTATTAAGCGCTTTTTGTACTAACGCTTCTGATTTATTATCAAGCGCACTTGTTGCTTCATCGAGAATAACAATCGGTGCATTTTTTATCATTGAACGTGCTATTGCTACCCTTTGTTTTTGTCCTCCTGATAATAAAATTCCTCTTTCTCCAATTTCTGTATTAATTCCATTTTCAAGCGACGCTACAAATTCATCCAAACATGCTTTTTTTATTACTTCATTAAGTGCAGCTTCATCAATATTAGGCAAGCCAAGTAAGATATTTTCTTTAATTGTTCCAGTAAATAAAAAATTATCCTGAAATACAATAGAAATATTCTCTCTTAGATTTTCAAGGTTAATATTTTTAATATTAATATCATCGATTTTAATATCACCTGAACTGACTTCATAAAATCTTGGAATAAGATTAACAATCGTTGATTTACCTCCTCCTGATTCGCCTACTAATGCTAC
Source organism: Rickettsiales bacterium UBA6177 (assembly GCA_002422875.1). Classification (GTDB taxonomy): domain Bacteria; phylum Pseudomonadota; class Alphaproteobacteria; order Rickettsiales; family UBA6177; genus UBA6177. Next base: position 2,758 of record DITT01000020.1, read on the forward strand.
TGTTTTTCCCTTAGGGATCTCAAATGAGATATCTTTTAGAATATTCCTTTTATTATCATAGGAAAAATTTACATTTTTAAATGAGATACTTTTCTCTATACCATTAATAAAAACAGCCTTTTCTAAACTTTTTATTTTAGGCTCACGACTTACTAATTCAAACACTCTTTCAATAGCAAGAATTGATTGTTGCACTTGAGTATAGGTACTACCTAAAGATTTTATAGGTTGATAGAGCATAAGTAATGCTGTGATAAAAGAAACAAAGCCACCTACTGATAATTGATTATGAGTGATCAAATAACCACCGTACCACATGACACCAGAAATCCCTATAGAAACGATAACATGCATCATTGGGGTAAGCATTCCCATTTTTCGTGTCATTTTCATTTCAAGCTTAAAAACTTCGTTTAGCGTATTTTTAAATCTTTTTTCATTATAATCATATAAATTATATGAAGTAACTACTCTATTTCCACCAAAAGCCTCATTATAATGTGTCATAACTTTAGCACCAGAAAATACAACTTTACTCATTATTGCTTTGATCATTTTTCTTACTCTAGAAAGCGGATAAAGAGCAAAAAATAATGCACTAGATGCAATGATGGCTAACTGCCAAGAATTAATAAATAAAACTGCTAAAAGTGAAATTGTTGCAAAAAATCTTGTAGTAAAAGTTTTAACATTGATTAAAAGCCCACTACAAGCTGAGTTAACATCTTGATTAAATCTAAATTGAATTTCTCCAGATGTTGCTTTATCAAAAAAAGGTGCTTCATAACGCATCATTTTTATAAATAATTTAGTTTTTAAATCATTAGTGATTTTGCTGCCAACCCACGTATTTAAATATGTCGAACTATAAGCCAACACACTTTGAAATAGACTTAAAAAGATTATAACAAGAGGAAGATAAATACTTGTTTGGAATTGTTTTTCAACCATTACATGATCCATATAAGGCTTGAGTATCCAAGCAATTAATGCATCCATCGATCCTAAAGGTATTGTTATTATAAGTGCAAGTATTGCCTTAAATTTATACGGCCTTATAAATGGCCAAAGCTTTTTATAATTTTTTATAATATCAACAGAGTAAAGCTTTGCTTTTAAAGTCATAATTGAGTTAAACCATATGTATATTTTTAATTCTTAATGTTTTACGACTATATAGTAAATTCATTTGAATTTTGTGCGTCCGTCTAATAGTCATTTAGCTAGATTTTTCTAAGCCTTCTTATCTCACCTAGCACAACTCTCAATTTAATCTACTATAGTATAATATTATCAATGTCGAAATTAAATCCTTTAACGAAGTCTACAATATGCATTGCCTTTTTGCCAGGACGCTGCAAAATTATTGGTTTTAAAATACCACCATTGCAAGCTATCCAAAATTCACTATTAATAATAGTTCCTGGAGTGTAACTATGTGATTCAAAGCTTACATTAGCTTCTTTTATTTTTATTTGCTCAAATTTATATATAAAATACGTTCCAGGAATTGGATTTAGTGCTCTTATTTTTCTATCTATAGGAACAATTTCATCTAAACTAAAATTAATTTGCGCCTCGCTTTTTAAAATTTTATTTGCGTAGGTAGCATTTTCATGATCTTGTGTAATTGGTATTATGTTAGCTATATTCTTTAATACTTCTATTATCAAATCAGCACCAACATTACTAGTATAATCGTGAAGTTGGCTAAATGTGATATCTTTAGCCAAAGTAAAATCTTTTTTGTTTAATATATCACCAGAATCTACTCCTTTATCCATCTTAATAACGCAGATTGAACTTAATACTTCACCACCTAGAATTGTTCTCTGCAAAGGAGCTGCACCTCTATATTGTGGTAAAGCCGAAGGATGAAGATTTATGCATCCATACTTAGGGATATTTAAGACTTCTTCAGGTAAAATTAATCCATAAGCAACAACTACTATGATGTCTGGCTTAAAGCTTGCGATTTCTTCTACAACTTCGCTTTTTCTTAAGCTAGCAGGATGTTTTACAAGTAAATTATGCTCTTCAGCTAAGCAGTGAATTGGAGTTTTTTGTAGATTAAGGCCCCTACCTTGTGGTTTTGGTGGCTGAGTATAAACTGCAACAATATCAAAATATTTATTACTTATAATATTATTTAAAGTAGGTATAGAAAAATATGGGGTGCCCATAAAGATTACTTTCATTTAAAAATTCTACTCGCCTTCTAATATTTTTCTTTTAACTTTTTTAAGAAATAACTCACCTTTTAGCTTTGACATTCTATCCACCATAGTAATGCCCTCCACATGATCATATTCATGCTGAATACCTCGGGATAACCAATCATCGGCTTCCATTATTTGTTCTTTACCATGATAATCTTGATATTTTATTTTAACTTTCTTTGGTCTAGTCATATCACAATAACCACTGGGGAAAGAAAGACAGCCTTCTTGATAAATTTGTTGCTCTTCAGATAAATCAAGTATTTCTGGATTTACAAAAAAGATTGGCTCATTTTGTAAGATACCATCTTTATCTTTACCAAAATCTAGAATAAATATTCTTTTTAAAATACCGACCTGCACTGCTGCAATGCCAACACCATTTGCTGCATACATTGACTCTAACATATCATCCATTATCTTTTGAATATTCTTATCAATATTATCAACAATTTGTGATTTTATTTTAAGAATAGGATCTGGTGTAGTGACTATTTTAAGTATTGTCATAAAGTAAATTTAAGTAATTGGTAGCATAATTATAGCTCATTACCTTTTTAATATCAATAATATTCCTTAAGCTAAAAATACTACAGCTGTTAAAACTTTAGTTAAGCTTAAAGTGTTTATTTGCCTAATTTTTCTAACTAGAGTAATATTTAGCTTAATAAATTTTATATAGTTTACTAGCTTTGTTCAAAAAGAATTCTATAGCCTTCATATACTTGTTTTTTATATTTCTATTATATTTTAATATATCTATAGCCCAAAATTGGTCATTTACAAAGGATAAGACCACATACACTATTAATAATGATAATAATCAATATTCACTCATAATTAATATTCAAAAAGATTGCTATATATCAAGTAACAATATCCAAAATTTTGATAATTCTATAAAAATTACTCCACAAAATAATAATAACCTTAAAATCTTTAAATACCATTTGCCTTTAAGCACAAAAAACAGTTTGCAAAAATCATATTATAAAAACCAGATTATAATTCCTCTTGAAATAGAATTATATGAGGCCGTTCTTACTGAGCTTGATTTAAATATTGAATTGATATTATGTAAAGAATATTGTTTTTTAGACAGCGGGAATATTAAATTTAAAATTCTTAATAATGTAACATCTAATTACAATTATCTAACACCTCTAAAAGTCCTGTTCTTTGCATTTTTAGGAGGAATTTTCTTAAATTTTATGCCATGCGTGCTGCCTTTGATCAGCTTAAAAATATATCAAATTTCTACTTTAAATAACAAAAATATCAATTTAAGCTTGTTTGGTACTATTATTGGTATTCAAATAACTATGTTAATTCTTGCATTAACAACTTTCTTTTTAAAAAGTTCAGGTGAGTTAGCAGGCTTAGGTTTTCATTTTCAAGAACCAATTTTTATTATTACTTTAATTATTTTTTCTTTAATAATTACCTTAACTTCAACAAATAACTACTACTACACTCTAACAAACCTAATAAACAAGATGCTACCTTTTGAGAAGCTTAATATTGAAGAAAATTTTATATCTGGAATCTTTAATGGTGTTTTTATTGCGCTTATTTCAACTCCATGCACTGCACCTTTTCTAGGAATAGCTACCGGATATGCTTTAAGTGGTTCTGATATTGTGCTATTTCTCATTTATGCATTTATTGGTCTTGGCCTTGCTATTTTTTATATCTTAATACTGCTTAACAAAAAGCTTATTACCTACATACCTAAATCAAAAAAATGGAATAACTACTTAAAAGTATTCTCACAAATTAGTCTCTACCTTATAATAACTTGGTTAATATTTATCTTAAAAAACCTTACAAATATAAGAGTAGCAATTATTACTTTTTGTTTGTGCCTTATATTCAAATTTATTGTACTTAATAAAGGAATAATAACTAAATTTAGGCTAATTAAATATAGTTTGTTACTTCTAGTGATTATTACGATGTATAGCTTGCCTCAGAAAATTTTAATAGAAAATCAAAAAAATGAACAAATAGTAGCGAAATTTTGGTATCCTTACGATCAAGAACAAATTAATACCTTAGTAAATCAAGGTAAGATTGTATTAATTGATATAACAGCTGATTGGTGCATTACTTGTAAAATTAATCATCTAACAACACTTAATAATATTTATCTCATTAAGCGCTTACAACAAGCAGAAGTTAAAGCTTTCCGTGCTGATATTACTAAATCTACACCTAAATATATTCAACAATTAATGGCTAATTTTAATCGCCAAGGAATACCTCTGAATATTTTATATAGTAAACAACATCCTCAAGGAATTTTACTAAGTATATTACTTTATCCAGCAGAAATTTATAATTTAATAAAGTAACTATGTTTTAAAGCTAATTTTATGCTAAGGATTTATTGGAGTGCAGATGAAATAATAAATTTTCAGCGCGATATAGCTTGGTCATTATCTTCTTCATTTTTGTTATTTTTTTTAGAAGGGCAGCCTTTAGCTTGAAGTTCATACATTTTTTCTACTAATTCTAGAGGTACAGAGTTTTTAGCTCCAATAGATGGTATAACAAACTCTTCATCGCCATCGCCAGAGTTATTGATAGATAGTAGGTCAAAAATATATTGATTCATATTATGAGAACTTAAAATTGCTTCTTTAACTATTGGTAATTTAAGAAGACTAATTCTCTTCCTCAACCAAATAGTAATATATTCTATGCAATTATCTACAAATAGAAGAATTAATTGCTTTACTATTTCTTTATCAGAATCGAGATCTATAATTTTTTTAAAACAATATTTTAGTAATTCATCTTTTTGTTCTAAGTTGAGAAAAATTCTAGATACAGATCCATTCTTTATTTTACAAATAACACTTGAAATACCACTAGCTCCAAATATCCCTAATAAACCTGAAGATGATTCCCATTTAGATCTTGAAACCGCTTTATGAATTTGCCATTTATAATATATATATACTAATTTACTGAGCATAGGAATTAACTAATATGTGTAAGAGCTTTTATATAGCTCTTACACATATTATTATTAGTTAGCAGCGTCAGATAATAATTTACCTGCTTTAATTTTTACAACATTTTTTGCTGGAATATCTATTACAGCGCCAGTTCTTGGATTTCTTCCTGTTGTAGCTTTTCTTTCTGATTTTTCAATACTTAAAAAACCTGTAAGGGTGATTTTATCACCTGTTTTAACAGCTTTTGTTACTACATCTTGTAGAGCATTTAAAAATTTCTCACTATCAGTTTTATTAAAACCTGATTGTAATGCAATTGCAGAAACTAAATCACTTTTATTCATTTTGATCTCCTTAAGAACAATAAAATTTGAGTTTATATGGAATTAAAAAGCCATAATAATTACAGTTTTTACTATCACAGCATTTTAGTCAATAGAATCATGAAATAAAATCAAAATAATTGCTCTTAAATCAAGTATTAATAGGTCCTCACGGGTGTATATTAATATATTAACTAGATTTTTACTAATAAGTGACGAATCTTAAGTCATACAATATGTAATTTTTATGAAGTTTATCTACTAAAAATTACATCTTCTACAATAAAATCAATGGTAACATTCCCATTCCAATAATTAGGACGAACATAACCTATTATGTCAATTACTTTACCAATAGAATTTAGAAGAAAATCTCCTAACTCATTACCTATTACTTTAAAAGCTGTCGCTTTTATAGTTGAACGAGAAGATTCAGAGATTAAAATTAATTTAAGATGAAACTCACCTATAATATTTACTTTTATAACCTTAATATTTTCAAGTAAGAATTTTGGCTCAGAATTTGCAGCTCCATAAGGTGAAAGCTTTGCAATTTCATCAATAAAACGAAAATTTAAAGCATCTGCTTTAATTTTAGCACTATAAAATTTAATATTTCTTGCTTCAATAACAGCTTTAACTTCTTTATATTTATGATCTAGGAATTTTTTTAAATTAGCTATTTGTAAAAGTTCTATACTAAAACCAGCCGCCATAGCATGCCCTCCACCTTGAAGTACAATATTACTATTTTTAGCCTCAATAATAGCAGAACCAAAATCAAACCCATTTACAGATCGACACGATGCTTTACCTATATTATCTTTAATTGAAATTATTGCTACAGGCCTATTATATTTTTCTTTTAACCTTCCAGCTACAATACCAATAATACCAGGATGCCAATTTTCTGAATAAGCAATAATCACATCATCTAAATCACTGCTCTTTTCACAAAACTGGATTGCATCTTCTATCATCTCTTGTTCAAGCAATCTTCGCTCTTTATTAAACTCATCAAGTTTTATTGCTATATTTTGTGCATTAGCAACATTATCAGTCGCTAGCATTTCTGCTCCAAGACTTGAAAGCCCAACTCTTCCCCCAGCATTGATTCTAGGGCCTAAAATATACCCAAGATCATAACTTGTGGGAGCTTTGTTTAAATTTGCAACTTTGCTTAGCTCTTTTAAACCAATATTATAAAAACTAGCCATTACTTTAAGGCCTTGCGCAACAAAAGCTCGATTAAGCCCTAGAAGAGGCACCACATCACAAACTGTGCCAAGTGCTACAATATCTAGATACATCATTAAATCTGGTAAATTAGTAGCAAATTGCTTTTCTTGTTTTAGTTGTTTATTTAATGCTACTAAAACTAAAAACACCACACCAACAGCTGCAAGATATTTATATGGTGATTTCTCATCAAATCTATTGGGGTTAATTAAAGCATAACATGCTGGTAAAGTAATATCACTTATATGATGATCAACAACTATTATATCTACTTTATCCTTAAAAACCTCTAAAATCTCATGAGATAAAGTACCGCAATCAACAGTTATTATTAAATTAGAACCATCTTTGACAAGTTTTTCTATCCCTTCTTTATTAGGTCCATAACCTTCTTTAATACGATCTGGTATATAGTAATCAACATCTGCACCTATTGCTCTAAAATACTTCAAGAATAAAGCTGTAGAAGTTGCACCATCTACATCATAATCACCCCAAATTGTTATTCTTTGTTTTTGCTTAATAGCAGTAATTATTCGCATAACTGCTTTTGGCATATCATGGAGTTCATTAGGATCAGAGATTAGGTTTTTTAGTTTTGGATTTAAAAAATCAGCTAAACTCTCAAAAGGGATATTTTTTTGGATTATAATTTGTGCTAATACTTCAGAAACTTGAAATTCATTTATAATATAATTAATTTCTTCTTGAGTAATATTTTTACTGGACCATTTTTGATTCTGTACAGATATTTTTATTTCTTGCATATCAAAATACTGCTTAATTTAAAGCAGTAAAATATTCTTGTACATATTCTCTAGTATCACTTGCCTTATCTAAAGTATTAACTTTCTGTCTAAATTCTGAAGAATTATACAAACTAGAACTATACCAAGCTAAATGTTTTCTAGCCATTCTAACTCCTACTAACTCACCGTAATGAGAGATCATATCGTCATAATGTTCAAGAATAATTTTTAATTTTTCATTTAGATCAGGCTCGGTAAATTTTTTACCATCTTTTAAATAATCGCTGATTTGCTTTATAAACCAGGGCTTGCCATAAGCACCTCTACCAATCATTATACCATCAGCATAAGATTCTGTTAAACATCTCTCTGCATCTTCATAGCTTACAATATCACCATTAGCAATTACCGGGATTGAAACACTATTTTTAACATTTTTAATAAATTTCCAATCCGCACTACCTCTATACATCTGACATCTGGTCCTGCCATGCACTGTAATCATTTGTATACCTAAATCTTCAGCAATTTTCGCTAGTTTTGGAGCATTACGATTATTTTCATCCCAGCCAGTTCTCATTTTTAAAGTAACAGGAATTTTTACAGCTTTAACTGTAGCTTCTAAAATTTGTGCTGCTAGATTTTCATCTTTCATTAAAGCAGAACCTGCATAGCCATTTACAACTTTTTTAACCGGGCAACCAAAGTTAATATCTATTATTTTTGCACCCATTTCTTCATTCAATTTTGCAGCTTCTGCCATAACGGATGGTTCACAACCTGCAAGCTGTACTGAAGTTAAATCTTCAAATTCTGAAATTTCGCATTTTTTTAAAGAATCACGTGTTTGAATAATCATTGCTCTTGAAGCAATCATTTCTGAAACTACAAGACCTGCTCCTTGTTTTTTAACTATTTTTCTAAAAGGCATATCTGTCACCCCAGACATAGGTGCAAGTATTACAGGATTATCTATTTCAATATTAGCAATTTTCATATCACAAGTTAAAGACGTTGAATTAGGCAGCATTATAACAAAGAAATAGCAAAACTGAAATAGATTTAATTTTGTATAAAAAACTGAGGTTATTATTAACGCTAATTTAAATAACTCGTTTTATATTAGCACCACAAAAGGACAATTTTTCTACTAAAAACTCGTAGCCTCGGTCCATATGATAAACTCTATTTATTTCAGTTACTCCATCTGTAGCTAATGCAGCTAGTACTAATGAAACTGAAGCTCTAAGATCAGTTGCCATGACCACAGCAGAGTTAAATTTTTCTACGCCTTTAATAATTGCTTTATTATGATCAATCTCTATATTAGCTCCCATTCTTTTAAGTTCTGCTACATGCATAAATCGATTTTCAAAAATATTTTCAGTTATTTCTGAAGTACCATTCCCTAGAGACAATAATGTCATTAACTGGGCCTGCATGTCAGTAGAAAAACCAGGAAATTCTCTTGTTTCAACATTAATAGGATTAATAGTTTTGCTAGACAAATAAGCAAGTATTCCATCCTCTTTTTTTTCAAGAGTAATTCCAATCTCATCTAACACATGCTTAACATTCTGAATTAAATCAAGCGAGAAATTCTTCAGTAAAATTTTACCATGAGTGATTGCTGCTGCAATTATATATGTAAATGCCTCAATTCTATCTGGCATAACTTCATAAACTGCAGAATGAAGCTTTGTAACACCTTCTATTTCGATGGTTGAATTACCAATTCCTGAAATCTTAGCACCCATCTTTACAAGACATTTACAAAGATCAATAATTTCTGGTTCAACTGCAGCATTTGTAATCACTGTCTTGCCTTGTGCTAAAGTTGCAGCCATAATTATGTTTTCTGTTGCACCAACTGAAATTTTCTTAAAATGTATATTTCCGCCCACTAAGCCGTCTTTAGCAGTAGCTATAATATAGCCGCTGACTATTTTAATATCTGCACCTAATTTTTCTAAAGCATCTATATGCAAATCTACTGGCCTTGTTCCAATTGCACAACCACCTGGTAATGAAACCTTGGCGAAACCAAAACGCGCAAGTAATGGCCCAAGCACTAATACAGAAGCTCTCATTTTAACTACAATATCGTAAGGAGCTGTTAAATTTGTGATATCACTTGCATCAAAAATTATTTTCTTACCTGAAAAAAAATTACTTCCAATACTATCAACTGTTAACTTACAGCCATGATTGCAGAGCAAGTTATTCATAGTTTTAATATCAACTAAATTTGGAATATTGCCAATTGTAAGCTTCTCATCTGTTAAAAGACTACAGCACATCAAAGGTAATACAGAGTTCTTTGATCCGCTAATATACACTTCGCCATTAATAGGGAAACCGCCTTTTATTACTATTTTGTCCATTAATTGGTCTCCGACAAGTTACGTAAAGAAGCTTTAAGATATGCATAACCTGTAAGAAGAGTCAAAGCTGCAGCTACCCATAATGAAACTCTACCTATCATACTTAAATATGCAATACCAGACCCTTTACTACCAAGTAATAACATAAAGATTGCAGCCATCTGAACTGCTGTTTTAATTTTTGCAAGATTACTAACTGGAATACTTATTCTAATATCTGCCAAAAACTCTCGTAAACCTGAAACTAATATTTCACGACAAATTATAGCAAGCGCAGGTAGAATATCTGCCATCCTAAAATGAATTAACATTACTATTGAAGCAACTACTAATAATTTATCAGCAATAGGATCCAAAAATGCACCAAGCCTTGATTGAATTAAGTAAATTCTTGCCAAGTACCCATCCAAAAAATCTGTGATACTTGCATATAAAAACAATGTTGCTGCTACAATATGTGCAATCTTACTACTCTCAAATACAAAAAAAGATATAACTATGAAAGGTATCACTATAATTCTTGAGATTGTTAAGATGTTAGGAATATTTTTAAACATTGAGTTTATTTCTCGATCATATTTGCTATATTTACTCTAAAACAGACAAGAATTCAAATATTAATTTTATTAAAGACTAAAGTAATATATTATTAATTAGCTCTATCAACTTGCTTACGCCATCAACTTTTGCTATTTTTTTATAAGAACTACTCATTCTTTCTCTAAACTCTTTGTCGTTTATTAATTGCTCAAGGCAAAGCTTTAAATTTGCGCTATTAAAATCTTTGTTTTCTTCAAGCATCACACAGCAATCATTATTTTTTAGAAAATTAGCATTTATTCGTTGATGATCATTTATTGAATTAGGAATTGGTACAAGAATTGCAGGTTTTTGAATATAAAGCAATTCTGCTATTGTAGTTGCCCCTGCTCTACATATGATCAAATCAGTTTGACTATAAATATAATCCATATTATCAAAGAAATCTGCAATTTGTGCCTTCACATTATGTTTTCTATAGAACAAATCTACATCAGCGATGTCATTTTTCCTTACTTGCTGGATTATTTCTATTTTATTTTTAGTTTCAAAATCTAACTCACTTATAGCTGATGGTATTATTTCACTAAAAACACTTGCACCTAAGCTACCTCCAAAAATAAAGATTATTAGCTTTTCTGAATTATTTTTATGAGTAGTAATATTTTTAATATGACCACGTACAGGATTACCAGTGTATTTAATTTTAACAGAATATTCCGGCTTAATTCCTAAAGTTTCTATAAAAGATGTCGCTATATATCTGGCAAAGAATGCAAGAATCCTATTTGCCTTGCCTAAAACTGAATTTTGCTCATGAATAATAAATGGTACTTTTAATAAATAAGCTGCAATGCAAGGCGGAAATGAAGGATATCCGCCAAAGCCTATAATAACTGAAGGTTTGTATTTTTGAATCAAAAAAAAAGACTTAATTACTCCTTTTATGATTGCTAAAGATTTTTTAAAAATACTAAGTATTTTACCACCACTACCAGCAGAATCTATAATAAAAGTATCTTGACCATCAATAGATGCAAATGATTGGTAACGTTTATCTACCAACATTATTACTTTAAAATTTTGCTTTATAAGAACTTCTTTTAAAGCAAGAGCTGGAAAAATATGCCCACCAGTACCACCAGTAGCAATCATCACAATTTTACTTTTAGCCACTATTGCTTACTCTTAATTTATAACCAAATCTTTTTCTAGTTAATGCAAGAACTATTCCCATAGAAATAGCTGTAGAAATCATAGATGATCCGCCATAACTAATAAAAGGTAATGTCATGCCTTTAGTAGGCATTAGATTTAAAGTTACACCTATATTAATAATTGATTGCATTGCAAAAATTAATAACAAACCTACAACTGTATAGGCAGAAAATTTATCAGTAACTCCAGAAACACTTAGAATTCCTCTTAAAAAGATAAAACAATAAATAGTGATGATCAAAAAACATGCTATTGCTCCTAATTCTTCACCTACAACGGCAAAAATAAAATCTGTATGAGAGTCTGGTAAATGTTGTTTAACTACACCCTCTCCAGGCCCACGACCTGTTAAACCACCATTCATAAAGGCCGCTATTGATTTAGTAATTTGATAATTTTCACTAATACTTGGATCAAGAAAGTTATTAATACGTTGCTCTACATGCGGAAGTAAGAAATAAGCTCCCATAATACCTACGATTCCAAAAATCAGCAAATATGCAATCCACAAAAATGGTATTCCAGATAAAAACAATAAAGCAGACCATACTGCAGAAAATGTCATGATCATACCAAAATCTGGCTGCAAGAATAATAGAGCAACTACTATTGTATATAATAAAAATGAAACTATATTTGGTTTTAAATTAAAAATCTTTTTTGACTTAGACAATATCAAGCCAGTGAGTACTACAAAAAATGGTTTAGCAAACTCAGAAGGTTGAATCGAAAGGCCCATCAGAGAAATCCATCTCTTAGCTCCTTTAGTTTCACTACCATGTACTAGAACTAAAATCATTAATAAAATTGAAAATATCATTCCTACAGCTGAAATATATTGAATATATTTAGTGGGAATAAAAGAAAATAATACTAAAATAAATAATGAGATTACTAAAAAAACTAGTTGGCGTTTTATAAAATAAGAAGCGCTTAATCCTATTCTATCAGCTACAGCAGGGCTAGCAGTAGTTACCATTAAAGCGCTAAAAAAAATTAGTAATAGTAAGGATACTAGAATATATCTATCTATACTCCACCACCACGAAGTAAAGAAGGTTTTTTTATGTGTTTGTAGCAACTTCTCCCCCAAGCGAGATAAGAATATCTTCTCTAATAGTACTTATATGCTTACTCTTGCTACTACTACAAGCTATTACTTTATGCATCATTGCTGGATTATCTTGAAAAGCATTTTCTATGCTACTTATTTTTTCTTGTAGTTCTTGCTGAGAAATTTTGTCTATCTTTGTTAAAACAATTTGATAAGGAACACCACATTCATTGAGCATACCCATGTATTCATTATCAATTTTTTTTATACCATGACGCGAATCAATTAATAAGTATAACTTTGTTAGGTTTTTTCTATGTCTTAAATAATCAACAACTAATTCACCCCAACTGCTTTTTTCAGTTTTTGGTGCTTTGGCATAACCATAACCAGGTAAATCTACTAAAAAATACTTATTATCTAATAAAAAGAAATTGATTTGTCTTGTTCTTCCAGGCGTATTTGAAGCTCTAGCTAAATCTTTCCTATTGACTATAGCATTTAGTAATGAAGATTTACCGACATTTGATCTACCAATAAAAGCTATTTCAGGAAAACTAGTATCTGTTGGAAATAATGAGCTTTTAGTCGCCCCTATTACAAAAGTACACGGCCTTGAAAAAAGCTTGATATTGATGCTTTCATTTATATTCATAGGCCGTAATCTTTTTATAATGTATCAAGTTCTTTTAAAAAAAGAAGTACCAGTGATAAATAAAATGCAATATATAATATATTATCCATTTAATTAAAATACTTCCTAGTGGATACTTTCTTTTGCTCAGGACGTGAAGGTTTTGTTTCCTCTACCTTTTCATCATTAAGATTTTGAGAGTTAGTATTCCTATTTCTATTATGATTCTTTTTATTTTCAAATTTTTTATCATTATTTAAAGGTTTTGTATCTTGCTCTGGTACTAGTATATCACAACTGCCAGTCTCTACTTTAACATCACTAGTGGTACTAACTGGAGTAACAGGAGCGCTATTAACTGGAGTTGTGCTAACAGGAGTACTATTAACTGGACTAGAATTGCCATTAAGCAATGCTTTCATACTTAATTTAACCTTGCCTTTATTATCTATACCAAGAAGTTTAACTTTTATTACTTGGCCTTCTTGAATAAAATCTGTCACTTTTTTTACAGATTCATTGGCAATTTCACTAATATGTAATAGGCCCTCTTTCTTACCAAAAAAGTTAACAAAAGCACCAAATTCAACAATTTTTACTACTTTACCTTCATAAGTTTTGCCTATTTCCGGCTCTTGAATTATTTCAGCGATCATTGCTAAAGCTTTATCTTTAGATTCAACTGACCGAGATGAAATTCTAATTGTTCCATCATCTTCAATTTCAATTTTAGCTTCACTTGCTTCACAAATACCTTTAATTACCTTACCACCTGAACCAATAATATCTCTTATTTTATCAGTAGCAATTTTAATAGTAGTTAAGGTTGGTGCATGAACAGATACTTCTTCTCTCTTATGATCTAAACATTCAGCCATTTTTGCTAAGATATGTTCTCTACCATCTTTTGCTTGAGCTAAAGCTTTAGTCATAATAGTGTGAGTGATACCTTTTACTTTAATATCCATTTGTAGTGCTGTTATACCTTCTAGAGTACCAGCAACTTTAAAATCCATATCTCCTAAATGATCTTCATCTCCTGAAATGTCAGAAAGAACTATAAAATCTTTATTTTCTAGAATAAGGCCCATTGCAATACCAGCAACAGAAGATTTAAGTGGAACACCAGCATCAAGCATAGCAATCACACCAGCACAAACCGTAGCCATTGAAGATGAACCATTAGATTCTGTAATTTCTGAAACTACTCTAACTGTATAAGGAAACTCTTCTTTAGATGGCATTACTGCACTTAAAGCTCGCCATGCCAGTTTGCCATGCCCTATTTCTCTTCTGCTAGTTGCTCTTAATGGTGTTGCTTCTCCAACTGAATAAGGAGGAAAATTATAATGCAACATAAATCTTTCTTTATATTCACCTTCAAGAGCATCAATTAATTGAGAATCCTCACCTGTACCTAGGGTAGTCACAGCTAAAGCTTGGGTCTCACCTCTAGTAAATAAACAAGAACCATGTACACGTGGCAACACTTGAACTTCTGCTAAAATATCTCTAATTTCATCAAATTTACGACCATCTATTCTAAGCTGTGAAGCAATCATTATGTCTTTTCTAACAATTTCTTTTTCAATTTTTTTAAGACAATAATCAATCTGAATAGCCGGTAATTCTCTAGATTCTAATTTTAAATGAATATCACTTCTAATTTCTTCTAAACGAGTTCTTCTTTCTTGCTTAGCTTTTATATTATATGCAGATGCTAATTCTTCTTTAACAAGCTTAGAAACTTCTTCATAAAGAGGTTCATTTTCCATGAAATTTGTGAAGCTTATTTGCTTTTTACTACATTCACTTGCAAACTCATTAATCATATCAATTATTGGAGCATAGCTTTTTTGACCAAATGCAATAGCATCTAGCATTATTTGTTCTGACAATTCTTTAGCTTCAGATTCAACCATTAATACTGAATCTTTACTTCCTGCTACAATTAAATCAAGTGCTGAATTTTGAATTTCTTCACCAGATTTAGGATTTAAAACAAACTCGTTGTTTACATAACCAACTCTAGCAGCAGCAAGAGTTGACTCAACAGGCACTCCAGAAATAGCAATTGCAGCAGAAACAGCAATTAAAGCCACTATATCAGGTTGCGTATTTAAATCATGGGAGAGTAATGTACAGATAACTTGAGTTTCATGGTAAAAACCATCACTAAAATTAGGCCTAAAAGGTCTATCTATTAATCTTGAAGTTAAAACTTCCTTTTCAGATGGTCGTCCTTCTCTTTTAAAGAAGCCACCAGGTATTTTCCCTGCAGCATAAGTCATCTCTTTATAATGAACAGTAAGAGGCATAAAATCTATGCCTTCTTTAGCCTTCTTATGAGCAACAACTGTTGCAAGTACTGTAGTTTCGTTCATTGTTACTAAAACAGCTCCGTCAGATTGCCTTGCAATCCTACCAGTTTCTATTGTTAGCTTATCATTTCCCCAAACTATTTCTTTTTTTATTACTTTAAACATTTATAACCTATATTTATTTTCTTAATCCTAATTCTTGGACAAGAGTTGAGTATCTTCTTTCATTTGTTTTACTAAGATACGAAAGTAACCTTTTTCTTCTACCTACTAAAATTAACAAGCCTCTTCTTGTATGAAAATCTTTCTTGTTAGCTTTCATATGCTCTGTTAAATTTAGAATTCTCGTAGTTAAAATTGCTATTTGAACTTCTGGAGATCCGGTATCATGCTCATTAATAGCAAATTTTTTAATTAATTCTTGTTTTTTTTCTTGTACTATCGACATCGTAATATCACCTTTATAGATTGTTAAACACTTTTTTTGGTTGGAAAATCTCAGCACTTAGGTTTCCTATTGCAACTAATTGTTCATTAGTTTTTGCAACATAAAGACCAGGACTTAAATTTTCTTTCTTAAAAACAATTTTTTTCCCATTTAGAACCTCTTGCTTCATTTGCTCGGATATTTCTATTACCGGGATGTCGTCCAGCGCAAAATCTACAGACTCTAAATTTGACTTTAACTCAGCATTATGCACTAATTTTTCTAATTTATCTAGCGTTATTGCATTTTTAATAAAAAATTTACCTGATTGCGTTCTTTTTATCTCAGTAACATAACACATGCTATTGCATTTCCTTGCAAGATCAATTGCTAAAGACCTAACGTAAGTACCTTTAGAGCATAATACAAAAAAATCAGCAGTTTTATTTAGCGCATCAAAATTTGTAAGTTCTAATTTATAAATTTTGACAATCCTTGCAGGAATAACAAATTCTTTATTTTCTCTTGCAAGAGCATAAGCTCTTTTACCATTTATTTTAATTGCTGAATAAATAGGTGGTACTTGGCTAATTTCACCAGTAAATAACTTTAAGCTATCTTCTAAATTCTGCTTAGTAGGAAAAGTATCAGTAAAATTAATTTTTTCTCCTTCAACATCACATGTATCAGTCTCACAGCCAAATTGGACACTAAACTCATACCCTTTAAGTGAGTCTTCAGCATAGAAAATTGTTCTAGTTGCACTCCCAAGAGCAATTGGTAGCACTCCTTCTGCTTCGGGATCTAATGTACCTAAGTAACCAAGCTTAGTAATATTCAATTTTCTTTTAATTAATTGTAATGCTTTATTGGAAGAAATTCCTCTTTCTTTATAAAAACATAACCAACCATTGATTTGCTGCATTAGTTTTTTTTACTCTTGAGCAATGTATCTATTTTTTCTAAGTAATCAAAACTATCATCAATAAAGAATCTTAATTCAGGAGCGAATTTAAAATTAATTTTTTCAGATAAGGCACGTCTAATTTTGGGAGCTAAAAGTTGCAAATTTTCTAAAAGTTTTTCAGATGAGTAATCGCCAAATGGCGAAACATAAATTGAAGCAAGCTTTAAATCTGCTGTTATTTTAATTCTTGAAACTGTAATAGATTTATCAAAAAGATATTCATTGAATTGCTTTCCTTTAGTAAAAATCTTTACTATTTCTTTGCGGATTATTTCACAAGATTTTGCTTGCCTTGGAGAGCTTTCGCTCCCCATACTCTTTTTTATTACCATTATAGCTTCTGTCTTTCTTCTATCACTTCAAACACTTCAATAACGTCTTTTTCTCTTATGTCATCGTAGTTTTCTATCGATAGACCACATTCCGTACCATTTCTAACTTCTTTTACTTCGTCTTTAAATCTTTTTAGATTTTTAATTTTGCCTTCATATATCACTACATTTTCACGAAGAAGCCTTACTTTAGAATCACTTTTTATCGTCCCTTCAGTTACAACACTACCTGCAATTTTTCCAACTTTAGTGATATTAAATACCTGCTTAACAAGCACTTTACCTAAGAATTCTTCTCTGATAATTGGTGATAGCATTCCACTTAAGATCGCTTTAATATCATCTATTAAGTTATAAATAACCGAGTAATACCTAACGTCTGCGCTAACATTTTGCATTTCAATAATTGCTTGAGGATCACTTCTAACATTAAAACCGATTACCAAGGCACCAGAAGCATTAGCAAGTATTACATCTGATTTAGTTACTGCTCCAACACCTGTATGTAAGAATCTGATTTGTATTTCATCATTTTCTTCAAACTTTTTAATACTACCAATTATTGCTTCTATCGAACCTTGAACGTCACCTTTTAAGATTACTGATAACTTTTTAATATCCATCCCACCACTAGATTTACCGAAAATTTTCTCAAGCGAGGTTTTTCTTAAATATCCAGTTCTTAAATTTGTAGCTTGTCTTTCGCGGTAGCCAGCAATTTCTCTTGCATCTTTTTCATTATGCACCACATTAAACTTTTCTCCTGCTTCAGGAGCAACATTAAAGCCCAACACTTCAACTGGCATCGACGGTATAGCTTCTTTTAAAACATTACTGTGATCATCTAATATTCTTTTTACCTTACCAAAACCACAACCAGCTACTACTATATCACCGCCTTTTAAAGTTCCACGCTGAACAAGAAGAGTGGTTATAATACCAGCATTCTTATCTACCTTTGATTCAATCACTACACCTGATGCATCTGTATCAAACCTAGCTTTAAGATCCATCATTTCAGCTTGAAGCAAGATAACTTCTTCAAGTTTATCAAGATTTAATTTGGCTTTAGCAGAAACTTCTACAACCATAATATCACCACCAAATTCCTCAGGTACTAAATCATAATTAAGTAATTCAGCCCTTACACGTGCAGGATCAGCATCTGGTTTGTCAATTTTATTTATAGCAACAATAATCGGAACATCTGCAGCTTTAGCATGAGCTATTGCTTCCTTAGTTTGTGCCATTACACCATCATCAGCTGCTACAACGATTACTACTATATCCGTAGACTTTGCACCTCTAGAACGCATAGCAGTAAAGGCCTCATGTCCTGGAGTATCGATAAATGTAATATGCTTATTATTCTTTAGAGTAATTCTATAAGCACCTATATGTTGAGTTATTCCGCCTGCTTCACCTTTTGCTATATCAGTTGATCTTAAAGCATCAAGTAATGAGGTTTTACCATGATCAACGTGCCCCATGATTGTTACTACGGGAGCTCTAAAAGATTTTTCTTCATCTAAATCTTTTTCAAAATCAAGAACTCTTTCCACATCTGAATCAGAAATTCTCTTCATTGTATGACCAAATTGTGATATTACAACTTCAGCCGTGTCAGCATCAATTTCTTGTTGGCCAGTAGCGATTATTCCAAGCTTCATCAACTCTTTAATAACATCAGCTGCTCTTTCAGACATTCTATTTGCAAGATCTTGTACAGATATATATTCAGGTACTGTAACTTCTCTAAAAAGCTTCTCTTGTTTTATCTCAATTTTATTCTGTTTAGCTTTTTGGCGCGCCCTTTTTAATGAAGACAAACTTCTACTACGTTGTTCATCATCATCCAAAAGACTATTAACATTTATTTTACCAGAACTTCTTCTTGATGGTTCATTTTTGGATTTAGCAGCCTTAGCGTCAGCTTTGTTTTTATCTTTCTCAGCATCCTGCAATTCATTTTCACTATCAGCAATAAATTCTTTTTCTGCTTTAACAATAGGCTTTGCAGTTGGATTTTTTCTATCTAAATTCTGCTCCATATTAGGAAGCGGCATTTCTGATGGTATATTTTCTTTTATTTTGATTTTTTCATCTGTAGATTCAGCATTAATAACTAACTCTTCTTTTGAAGATTGTGTTAAATCTTTAGAATCAAAGATTGATGTAGAATCACTCACATTTTTCAATGCTTCAAACCTTGCTTTTAACTCTTTTGAGGTAAGGCCTGTAGCATGCAATTGATCAGAATCAAAGGACATCCCCCCGAAAGAATCACTTGCATCATTATCTGTAGATAAAATAATTCTCTTTTTCTTAACTACAGTAACTGAACTGCCAGCCTGAGCATTTGTTTTTGCTTTTAACAAATCTTCTTTACCTAACGATAAAGTAAGTTTTGTTGTTCCACTAATTTTAAGTGTACTGCTATTATCTTTTTTATCTTCCATATTAACCACCAATTTGGGTTATCAGCATCATTAATTACTCATTATCTGAATAATGTTTTGCTTTATTTAATAACATACTAATATTTCTTGGAGAAAGACCGCTATTTGGTAAAGTCTGAATAAATTCATTTACTGAAAATTCTGCTAAATCTTCAACTTTTTTAATGCCTTTTTCTGCAAGTATCAATATTTTATCCGGAGTTAAACCAATTATATCTTTTAATTGTTTATCAACACCAAGATGCTCTAATTTTTCATTAATTTCTTTATACTTATTACTAAGATAATTATTTGCTCTAAGGCCTAGTTCTTGTACTATTTCATCCCCAAAACCTTCAATAGATAGTAATTCTTTAGCATTTACATAGGCCACTTCTTCAACTTTATGATACCCTTCAGCAGCAAGCAGCTGAGCTATCACCTCTTCAACATCCAAAGCTTCCATAAATAACGCCGTAGCATTACTAAATTCTTCTTGTCTTCTTTTAGATTCTTGTTCTTCAGTGAGAACATCTATTCTCCAACCTAAAAGCTTTGAAGCAAGTCTTACATTCTGACCCTTTTTACCGATTGCTAAACTTAACTGATCCATAGGTACTACTGCTTCGATTCTATTTTCAACTTCATCGATAACAACTTTAGCAACACTAGCTGGAGCAAGAGCACTAATTACAAAGGTTCCAGGATCAGCAGACCATTGAATTATGTCTATTTTTTCACCATGCAACTCATTAATTACCGCCTGGACTCTAGCTCCTCTAACCCCAACACAAGAACCAATTGCATCAATAGATGTATCAGCACTATATACAGCAACTTTTGCTCTAGAACCAGGTTCACGTGCAACAGATTTAATTTCTATTGCTCTATCATATATCTCAGGAACCTCTTGCTCAAATAACCCAGCTAAGAACATATCATGAGTTCTTGATAGAAATATTTGAGGCCCTTTAGTCATTTTTTTAACATTTTCAATATAACACCTAATGCGGTCATTTTGTCTAAAATTTTCACCTGGTATTACTTTATCTTTGAATAAAATAGCCTCATCTCTACCAATATCAACTATTATATTGCCGTATTCATTCTGCTTTACAACACCATTAATGATTTCACCTATACGATCTTTGAAATCTTTATACTGACGATCACTTTCAACTTCTTTAACTTTTTGTACTATTACCTGCTTAGCTGATTGAGCTGCAACTCTACCCAAATCAATAGGAGGTAGTTCTTCATTTAAAAAGTCACCTATTTTAGCTTGAGGATCTTGATGTAAAGCATCTTCTAAAGAAATTTGCGTTACTATATTTTCTAAATCATCTATTTTTTCTACAACTTCATATACTCGGTAAAGTTTTACTTCACCTGTTCTTTTATTAATTTCTGCTTTAATATTGTGCTTATGGCCATATTTTCGGCGACCTGCTACTTGTATAGCCTGTTCCATAGCGTCTAATACTGCATCTTTTCCTATAGATTTCTCCCTAGCAACTGCATCAGCTATTTGTAGTATCTCTGGATTCCCAATATTATGCATATTCTTAACTTCCAATTAATTAAATTTAACTTCAGGTATTAACGCAGCAGATAAGATATTATCGAGTTGTATATGATGCTCAACATCATCTGCTTTTACTACAACCGACTCTTCTTTTACCGCAAGAATAATTCCTTTTATTTTCTTAAAATTCATAATCTTTTCTTTTAAGCTAATTTTAGCTTGCTTCCCAATAAATCTTATATAATCATTCTTACTCATCAAAGGACGATCAAGTCCGGCAGAACTGACTTCAAGCATATAATTACCAGGTATAATATCTTCCACATCAAGAAGCCTAGAAGTAAGCCTACTAACTTCCGTACACTCGCCTATAGAAACACCCTCACCAGAGGATTTTTCTAGTAAAATTTGTAGGATATTTTTTTTAAAACTAACCTTCACTATCACAAAATTCTTTGCAACTAGTAAATCAGTTAGCATTTCCGTTATTTTTGCTTCTATCATCTGACCAAACTTTGATTAAAAAAAGGCGGGAAAATTCCCCGCCTTTAACGCTTAATAAATTACATTAAATATATCAAATATTCAAGTTCTTTTTTTACAGTAGTAATAATTGTAGTAAGCTCTTGTTTCGCTAGACTATAACTTACTAAAAAATAATAATACGGTTTCTAGTAATGCTATCGTTTATTAATTTATATTGAATGGTAAGTCTTTTATTTTACCATCAACTATTTTAATAACTTTATCTGTAATATCTAATGATGATTCAAAATAAACAGGAGAAGAAGCCCTAAGTACTATTTTAAAACTTAGCTCTTTAGCAAGTGCAGCAGTCGCTTCGCTAGCGATAGCTCCTAGTTTTTCGCCTGCAGTTACTCGAGCTTGCTCTATTTTATTACGATCTTCTTGAAATTTCTTTTGGAAACCTGCAACTTTTGTCTCAAAATCTACTCTTATTTTTTCAAAAGCATCTTCCTTAATTACAAGGCGTTTTTTTTCAATCTCATCACGCTCTTTCTGAAGCTTAGCAGCAAGTTTTTCAGTTTCAACCCTAAATGACTCAATAGCTTTTTCAAATTGCTCATTTAACTTTTTACCAGCAATTGTCGAAAGTATTACCTTTTCATCATCAACTATTACTATGTCATTATTAG
The DNA here is from genome assembly GCA_002422875.1 of Rickettsiales bacterium UBA6177. GTDB lineage: Bacteria > Pseudomonadota > Alphaproteobacteria > Rickettsiales > UBA6177 > UBA6177. The sequence goes on from DITT01000020.1 coordinate 25,248, forward strand.
CTAAAGCTTGATTAGTAAATATTCCCAATAAAGCAACTGCAAGAACAGTGAATTTTTTAATATTTTTATACATTAATCTCTCCTTTATATTTACAATTTAAAAGTAGAGAAAGTAATTGAAAATCTATTAATTTTATCAATCTCTTTCTTCTTTATCGGCATAGCATAATTTAATCTAACTGGACCAATTGGCGTATTAAATATTAGCGATAAACCCACTGACATCCTAACTCCACGTTGATCAAAGTAACTTCCTTTATTCTTTTTTAATAAATCGTTGGCAAATACCTCTCCTCCTTCTAAAAAGGAAGCTATAAAAATATTTGTGTCCTTGCCACTACCACTTAATGGTGCTTTTACTTCAGCTGAAAAATTATAGAAGTTTTTTCCACCTATAGTATCGCCATTTTTACCACCAGCTTCATTCATATTTAAAAATCTACTTAGATTTTTATCATATACTCTTTCCCTAGGGCCTACTTCTGCATGCTCGAACCCCTTTAAAACATCGCCACCAATATAAAAAGTATTATTAATACTAACATCTTTTTTACCGATACCAAAAATATTCCCTACTTTACCAAACAACTCAAGAACGATATCTTCTTTTATTACGGGTTTATAGTAAGAAGCTGCTATTTCATGCCTGATAAACTTAACATCTCCACCAAGACCTGCAAATTGCTGATCAATGTAACCAAAAATTCCTTTAGTTGGCATAATCCTTGAATCGCGTGCATCATAGGTAAGTCTATGACTTATTGCGGAGGTTGTTCTTCTTCCTTCTTGATTTTTGAGTGATTGCGTAGCATCTGCTGATATATTTTTGATATTATTTTTTTCATATGTATATTTTGGACTATATAATAGTTTTTGGTTTAAATTATACCCCGAAAACAATGAAAAACCTGCTGTATCACTATCATAGCTTCGACTATATTTTTTATTTCTTTGTGAACTATTCTTATATACAGAAAACCCTGCACTAAAATTAGAGTCTAAGAAATATGGATCTATTAAAGATAATTCTACATCTATTTTCTTACTAGCTTTAGTAATACCAGCACCAAACTCATATCCCTCACCTAAAAAATTAGTATCTTTTAAAGAGATATCGCCTAAAGGACCATCTGCAGTGCTATAACCACCAGCAAAATAAATATTAAGCGTAGATTTTTCTAAAACTTCAATATTTAAATTTACTAAATCATTTTCATCTCTTGACTCTTCAACTTTAACCTCATCAAAGTAATCTAATTCGTTTAGCTTATGCTCTGATCTTGAAAGTTTAACTGAACTATATAAATCACCTTCTTGTAACAATAACTCTCTTCTAATTACATGATCCTTAGTTTTTCTATTACCAGTAATATTAATTTTGTTAATATAATATTTTTTAGCTGCGTATAATACAAATTTAAGAGTAATTGATTTTGTATTCTCATTAATTTCCTCAGCTATATCAACTACAATATAAGGAAAACCGCGATCATTTAGATATTCATCAATCTTGTCGATTGATTCTTCAATTTTCTCAATATTATAAACTTGATTTTGTAGCCTATTAATAATCTTATTAATATTTTTGATATCTTTTTCATTCAAATCTTTAGGGCCTATATCAAGCTTATTACTGGTAATTTTATATTTATCACCTTCTATAACTTTAAACGTGATATAAAATTTCTGCTGATTATCAGAATTGCTAACGCTTGGCTCATCTACAACAATTTTAGCATAACCATTGGTTCGGTAGAATCTTTTTATTAACTCTCTATCAAATTCTAATTTATGTTGATTATAATTGTCACTACTTGAAAAAAACGAATACCATCTTTTTTCTTTACTATTTAATATTCCATGTAACTTAGCAGTTTTAAAGTTTTTATTTCCTTCAAAATTTATTTTGATAATTTTAGCATCCTGCCCTTCATTAATTTTAAAAACTACATCAACTCTATTTTGATCTAATTTTACCAACTCTGAAGTAATATTAACTGAATATTTACCATGGGCATAATATACATTTTCAATTTTTTTTATGTCTTGTTGTAACTTTGCTTTAGAATATATACCACGTGACATTAATGATATTTCTTTTAGCAAGTCTTTTTCTTTTATTTTTTTAAGACCTTCAAAAATCACTTTATTAACTGTTGGATTTTCTTCAACCTTAATTATTAAAACATTCCCTTGTTTTTCAAAATCTACTGCAGCAAATAAATTTGTAGCAAATAAAGCTTTTAATGAGTCGTTTTCTTCTTCAGCTGAATAAGCAACACCAGGCTTTATATTAACCATAGACTTAATAGCTTGCGCTTCTATTCTAAGATTACCTTTAACTTGAATCTCTTGGATAGTGTTACCGTAAGCAATCTTAGTAATAAGTAGCACACTCAAAACTGCAGCACATCGTGCAAAACAACGCGAAAGTAAAATAATTCTTTTCATAATATATTCTTCTACATTAATATTTTAATATCATTATATGTTGCAACAGCAAAAAGCAACAACAATACTACAAACCCAGCTTTAAACGCATATGCTTGTATTTTTTCAGGAATACGGCGCCGAGTTATTAATTCAACAAGATAGAAAAATAAGTGACCACCGTCAAGTAGAGGTATTGGCAAAAGATTAAATAAACCTAAATTAATAGATAATGCGCTGATAAACCATAGAAAGTAATATATACCATGTTTTGATGCCTCACCTGAATATTTAGCTATCCTGATTATTCCTCCAAGCTCATTACTATCACGTTTACCAACTAAAATTTGTTTTAGATATTTCAAAGTCATCACAGATGTATCATACACCGATACAATTGCTAAGAATGGCGCTTGATAAAATTCAACTTTCTTAAAAGCAACATTATTTGAAGCAATACCAATGCGTTTTTGCTTTACTTCATTTCCTGCAATATCAGCAGAAGTAAAGTTTTCTGGAATTAAAGTAAACTCTAAAATCTCCCCTGTTCTATCTATTTTTAAAGTAATTTCATCATCTTGATACAAAGCAAGAACAGTTCTTATTTGATTAAAATCATCTATTTTCTCATTATTTAATTCGAGTATTCTATCACCTGCTATTATACCAACTTTTTCTGCAACACTATTTTTAACAACTTCAGAAATAACTGGCTCATTATAACTTCTACCATTTGTAATTAAAAAAAAGGAAATGATAATAATAGCCAAAAGATAGTTTGCTAAAGGGCCAGCTATAACAATAGCTATTCGTTTAAGAACTGGCTGAGTGTAGAATGCTGTTTCTTTTTCCTCTTTAGTAAAGCTCTCTATCGATCTAAAATCAGGCGTACTACTAGCACTTGAATCACCAAACATCTTAACATATCCGCCAAGTGGCACTAAACAAACCTTCCATATCGTATCATTTTTATCACGAATACTGAATAATTCTTTGCCAAAACCTATTGAGAAAATTTCTACTTTAACACCGCATTTTCTAGCAATATAATAATGACCAAACTCATGAATAAATACGAGTAACGAGATTACAAAAATAAACGATAAAATCATATTTAATTGCTCAATTATCATTATATAGATCCTTTATAAAATTTGCTTAATATATTCTTGAGTATTGTGTCTTGCCATTTTATCAAAACACAATACATCTTCAATTGCACTTACCTTTTCTATTTTATGGCGCGCTAGAACTGCTTCTACTATTTCTGTAATTTGAATAAACTTTATTCTATTTTGTAGAAAATTTTCAACAGCAACTTCATTAGCTGCATTCATAGTAATAGCAGCATTGCCTCCAGCTTTAAAAGCATTTTTTGTAATATTTACTGCTGGAAATTTTTTATTATCAAGTTCAAAAAATTCAAGCTTACCATATTCGATTAAATTAAGACTATTATAATTTGTGCTTATTTTACTAGGCCAATTCAGCGCAATATTTATTGGTATACGCATATCTCTTTCTGCAGCCTGCATAATTGTTGAACCGTTATTATAATGAACAATACTATGCACTAGAGACTGTGGATGAACTAGTATTTCTATATTTTCTAAAGCCAAATTAAAAAGGTAATGAGCTTCTATAATTTCTAACCCTTTATTAAATAGGGTTGCACTATCAATAGAAATTTTTCGCCCCATACTCCAAGTTGGATGTTTTATAGCATCCGCCACGGTAGCATTTTTGATCTCATCATAAGATTTTGTTAAAAATGGTCCACCAGATGCTGTTAAGGTAATTTTTCTTACCTGATTTATATCATTATTAATAATTTGCATTACGCCACTATGCTCTGAATCTACTGGAATAATACTTACATGGTGTTTTTTAGCATATTCATTAATTATAGCTCCAGCACAAACAAAGCATTCTTTATTAACTAGAGCTATATTTGAACCAGCTTCTATTGCTTTAATTACCGGTAACAAGCCTTCTGCCCCAGACATTGCCGCCATTACAATATCGCACTTTATAGTTGCTGCCTCTAAAACAGCCTCTTTACCGCTCCTAATTTCAATATTATAAGTAGAAAGTATTTCTGCAAGCAACGAATGATTATTAACATCTTCAATAATAACCATTTCTGCATTTAGTAAGATAGCTTGTTGTGCAAGCAATTTATAATTGCTTTTTGCAACTAAAAACTTTACCTGATAATTTTGATTATTTTCATTAATAACATTAATTGTATTACTTCCTACAGAACCAGTAGATCCTAATACTCCTATTGTTTTTTTATTCATAAACTATCCCTAAAGAACTAAAATTATTATAACTTTAATGAGATAATTAACAATAAAATCGGAGCAGCTATAACTAAACCATCAACCGCATCAAGCATACCACCGTGACCAGGAATTAAATTACCGCTATCCTTAAATTCATAAATTCTTTTAATCTTTGACTCAAGCAAATCACCAAGTTGCGCTGCTATTGATATAATTACTACATAAGACACTGATAAAACCTCAAAGTAATAACCAGCAATAATAGCTAAAAATATACCACCAAAAAATCCAGCCCAAGTTTTATTTGGACTAATACTCGGCGCAAGCTTACGCCCACCGATTGTTTTACCAAATAAATATCCACCAATATCAGTACACCACACGACTACAAAGAGAAAATAAATAATTTTCTCGCCCTCAGGGAAATTAATTAAATAAAATAATGAAATACTTGGTATAGCTATATAAGCCACCCCTAGAAGCTGCCACTTGCAATTAGATTTAGCGCTTGCTGTAATATTCTGCCATTCAAAAGCCATTAATACCGCTGCAATAATTATTATTGCTACAAAGAAACTACCTTTTAAATAAACAAATAGCAAAACTATCGGAATAATAAAAATAATAGAAATAGTTCTTTTTAACAACTCACTTAAATTCCAGCTAGGCCTTCCCATATCTTCTTTCTCTTTTTAAATAAATATCAATAATTTGTTCTAAATCGTGCTCGGAAAAATCCGGCCATAAAATTTCGCTAAAATATAATTCACTATAAGCAATTTGCCACATTAGAAAATTACTTAGCCTTAACTCACCACTTGTTCTAATTACTAAATCTGGGTTAGGAATCATATGAGTATATAGATATTGATTAAAAGTTTCCTCTTGTAAATTATCAATATCTAGCTTCCCTTGACTGACATCGATACATAAAAGCTTTGCTGCTCTAACAATTTCCTGCCTAGACCCATAATTAAAGGCAATTACTAAATTAAACTTATCATGATTTCTAGTTTCTTCAACTACTTCTTTTAATAAAAGAATAGTCTTTTGAGGCAATATATCAATATCACCAATCACGTGTAATCTTATTTCTTGTGATTTAAATAAACCAAGTTCTTTTTTAAGATAAAATTCAAGGATAGCTATTAAATTACTAACTTCTTCTGCAGAGCGTTGCATATTTTCAGCTGAAAATGCATACAGAGTTAGCCAATTTATGCCTAAATTAAAAGTTTTTTTTATAATAATTTTAGCATTTAGTGCACCTCTACGATGCCCTTCAAGCCTTGGTAATGAGTTTTTCTTAGCCCACCTACCATTACCATCCATAATAATTGCTAGATGATTAAGACTTGACTTCATGCTTTAACTGCTTAATAAATTTTTCAAAGTCTTTGGCATTATGGAAATCGTTATAAACAGAGGCAAAGCGCACATAAGCTACCTGATCAAGCTCAGAAAGCCTAAGCATAATTTCTTGTCCAATTAAAGAAGTTGGAATATCTTGATCCCCTAGAAGTTCAAATTTCCTTGATATATTATTTACCAATTCGTCTATTTTTTCATTATGAACAAATCTTTTTCTAACGGCAGTACCAATTGATCTATAGATTTTTTCTCGGTCAAATAGTCTCTTCTCTCCATTTTTTTTAATAACATACATTTCACGTAATTGCACTCTTTCAAGAGTTGTAAATCTTGAATCGCAAACAGTACAAGATCTACGTCTACGTATCGCACTGCTATCATCTGATGGGCGTGAATTTTTTACTACGGTATTTTCATCTCCACAAAAAGGGCATTTCATTTAAATTCTCTATAGATAGGAAAATTACTACATAAATCTTTAGTTTTTTTACGAGTTTGCTTAATAACCTCTTGAATACTCCCATCTTCTTTTATTAAAGCATCCATAATATCTGCAATCATACTTGCAACTTGTTCAAATTCTTGCTTTGCAAATCCACGTGTTGTAGCTGCAGCACTACCAAGCCTTATTCCCGAAGTAATAAATGGTGATTCGCTATCAAAAGGCACAGTATTTTTATTACTTGCAATTCCTGCATCATCTAAAGCTTTTTCAACAACATTACCTTTTAATTTCTTCTCTCTTAAGTCTACTAATAACAAATGTGTATCTGTACCACCAGTTACGATATTATAACCTCTATTTATTAGGCCAGCAGCTAAAGTCTTAGCATTTTCTTTGGTTTTTTTAATATAATCTTTAAATTCAGGAGCTAATGCCTCTTTAAATGCTACAGCTTTAGCTGCAATAATATGCATCAAAGGCCCACCCTGAAGACCAGGAAAAATTGCTTTATTAATCTTAGTAGCTATTTCAGCATTATTAGTAAGAATCATCCCGCCTCTTGGACCTCTTAGTGTTTTATGAGTTGTAGTTGTCACTACGTCTGCATAATTTAACGGACTCATATGCTCACCCACCGCAACCAATCCAGCGATATGAGCCATATCAACCAAAAGATATGCTCCTACTTCATGAGCTATATCATGAAATTTCTTAAAATCAATTTCACGAGGATACGCCGAGCCACCTGCAATAATAATTTTAGGCTTATGTTCTTTTGCTAGTTTTTTTACTTCATCATAATCAATTTCGTAAGTTTCTTTATTAAGATTATAATGTATTGGTTTAAACCATTTCCCAGATTGATTAACACTTGATCCATGAGTAAGATGCCCCCCTTGCGTAAGCGCAAGAGATAAAAATGTATCACCAGGACTCGCAAGCGCAAACATTACAGCTTGATTTGCTTGTGAACCAGAATGAGGCTGTACATTTGCATAAGAACATGAAAAAAGCTCTTTAGCTCTATTAATAGCAATATTCTCAATTTCATCCACATACTCGCAACCAGCATAATATCTTTTAGCAGGATATCCTTCAGCATATTTATTAGTTAAAATAGAGCCTGCAGCATCAAGCACATCTTGGCTTACTATATTTTCCGATGCTATTAACTCTATTGTGTCTTGCTGTCGACTTAATTCAAGCTCTATTGATTTTTTTATTTCTTCATCTTTCATTACAAACCACTCTCTAGAAATTTTTAATATCTAACTTTTTAATTCTTCTTAGATGCCTTCCGCCTTCAAATTTAGTATCTATAAATTTTTGTAAATATTGCTCAAACTTACTTAGTTGAGTATTTTTAGCAGCTATTACTAAAATATTAGCATCATTATGTTTACGAGCAAATTCTACATCGGTAATGTCATTGCATAAAGCAGCTCTAATTTTATTATACCTATTAGCTGCTATAGACATACCTATTCCTGAATTACAAATCAGCACACCAAAATCACTATTTTGCATAAGTAAATCATTAACAACATACTTGCTTACATCAGGATAATCAATAGAGTCAGAGCTAAAGCAACCAAGATCAAGAATTGATATATTTTCTGCTAATTTTGTAGATTTAAAGCTTTCTTTTAAATCAAATCCTGCATGATCACAACCTAAAGAAATTCTAATTTTGTTCAAATCATACATCTATGTATTTTATCTGGCGAGAGCATATTACAATTTTTATATTAGTTCAACAATTATACCCTAAACTTAACTACTACATATATCATTATGGTATTTGGTATGATTTAGCATTTATACAACCTTATTAACGCAAGTTGTAGATAAAAGAATTACCTTCGAATTTCTGTTTTTTTAGTTTGAGCCCCAATAGATGTAATACTAGGAGACACACTAGGAATAGATTTACCTTCTAGAACTTTTCTAACTCCTTGAGTTCTATCGTTTTTCATTTTACTAGAATTATATACCTCAGGTAAAACCTTAGAAACAAGATTTATTGCTAATTCAGTACACCCCCTAACAACTGCATAATCTAGTGCAGTTTTGTTATCTTTATCTTTTACATTAATCACTTTAGGTGCTTTATTAACAACATCTTCTACTATACCTAAATCTCCTTTATCAACAGCATAATGAAGTGCAGTTTTACCATTTTTATCTCCTGTATTAATCGCCTCAGGTGACATCTTAGAAGTAAGATTTTTTACTATACCTAAATCTCCTTTATCAACAGCATGATGAAGCGCTGTTTTGCCATCCTTATCTCTTGTATTAATCGCTACAGATGACATCTTAGAAGTAAGATCTCCTACTATACCTATGTCTCCTTTATCAACAGCATAATGAAGTGCTGTCTTGCCATCTTTATCTTGTTTACTAAGATTAACTCCAAAATCATTAATTAACATTTTTACTACTGTTTTATACCCTCTATTAGCAGCCAGATGTAATACTGTATAGCCTGAATTAGGGCGTATCACATCAATGATATCTTTAAGAAATGATTTGGATTTATTACTAACTGCATCATTTATAGTCTTTTTATTCTGTGGATTCACCTCTACTGATGGCGTTTTCCTAATTAAATCTTGTGCTATGTCTATATGGCCTTTACTAACAGCTAATTGTAAGGCAGTATAACCATTCTTATCTTTTATACTCAGCTTGTCCGCCGGAGTCTCTTTAAGTAAATCTTTTGCTAATTCTATATGGCCTTTTTCAGAAGCAAAGTGTAGTGCTGTATAACCCGGATCAGGATATGTTACAGCGACAATCTCCTTTACTAAAGCTGTCTGCCCCTTATTAACAGCTAAGTCTAAGGCTGTATAACCATTCTTATCCTTTGCCAACTTACCAGGCAGTGTTTCTTTAAGTAAATCTTTTGCTAATTCTATATGGCCCTTTTCAGAAGCAAAGTGTAGCGCTGTATAACCTAGATTAGGATATGTTGCAGCAATAATCTCCTTTACTAAAGCTGTCCGCCCATTATTAACAGCTAAGTCTAAGGCTGTATAACCATTCTTATCCTTTGTACCCAACTCACCATGCGGTGTTTCTTTAAGTAAATCTTTTGCTAGTTCTATATGGCCCTTTTCAGAAGCAAAGTGTAGCGCTGTATAACCTGGATCAGGATATATTGCAGCAACAATCCCCTTTACTAAAACTGTTTGCCCCTTATTAACAGCTAAGTCTAAGGCTGTATTATCTCTTATATCTTTAGCATTAATCGCTGCAGATGACATATTAGGAATGAGCTCTTTTGCTAATTCTACATCCCTTTTTATAACAGCTAAGTGTAGCGCTGTATAATTATCTTTATCTTGCGCATTAATTGCCGCAGATGACATATTAGGAATCAGCTCTCTTGCTAATTCTGTATCCATTTTTATAGCAGCCAAATGTAGCGCTGTATAACCATCTTTATCTTGTGCATTAATTGCTTCATGTGACATATTATTGTCCATGAGGTTTTTTACTAATTCTATGTCCCTATTTCTAACAGCTAAGTGTAGCGCTGTATTACCAGCTTTATCTTGTGCATTAATCGCTACAGGTGACATATTCACAACAAGATCTTTTGCTAATTCTGTATTCCAGTTTCTAACAGCTGAGTGTAGTGCTGTATAACCATCTTTATCTTGCTTATTAATCTCTTCAGATGACATTTTAGCAATAATACTGTTTGCTATATCTGTAGAAAGATTATTAGAAGCATACTTAAACGCAGTATTTCCATTTTGATCTCTTGTGCTAAGTGCTTTGGGTGACATCTTATCGATAAGAGCCTTTGCTACAGATTTATAACCATTTTCTGTAGCATAATGAAGCGCAGTTTTGCCATATTGATCTTGCTTATCAATTACTTTAGATGGAGTTTTAGCAATGAGATCTCCCGCATTAGCGAGCCCTCGTTGAGCAGCCAGGTGGATTATAGTAGAACCATTTTTATCTTGCGCATTAATCGCTTTAGTTGACATTCTATCAAGAAGAGCTTTTGCTACATCATTATAGCCATTTTGAACAGCCCAGTGGGCTAATGTACCGCGATCATTATTTCGTTTATTAATGATATTATCTGACATTTTAGCTATAAATTCATTTGCTATTTCTGTATGTCCGGCTTGGGCAGCCCAGCGTAATGCTGCTATGCTCTTATTTTTTTTTGGATTAATCTCTGTAGTAGACATTGTAGCAATAAGATTATTTGCTATTTCTGTATAATTTAAATTAACTGCCTGATCACTAATATCTTTTGCATGATACACCTGAGGCGACATTCTGATGACAAGATCTTTTGTTATTTCTATATTCCTACTTTTAGCAGCCCAACTTAGCACACTATTGCCATCTTTATCTTGTTCTCTCAGATCATCATCTGGCATCTTAGCAATAAAATCTTTTATATCACCAACCTTAAGGTCCTTAAATTTTTGTATAAAACTTTCTTCTTTCATTTGACATGCACCATCATTCATGAATATTTATAACTAATATTTAAAAAAAATTGTTAACTATTGCCTTCAGATCAAACATGTGTATCGCATGCTAATAAATTAACTACACTTGAAGTATATGCAGTATAATATTAAGATTGTGTTAATAATATTTACAAATAACATGATACAATCTATTGCCTAATGTCAATTTCTTCCACCTCCTCTACCTGTAAATTGAGTAGTAACACTTGATGAATTTATTGACACTTCATTTTCTGGGGGCCTAGGTCTTGCTATTTGCGTGTCGCGGTCCCGAGTATGATTCAGATTTTTCTCTTGTTGTTGCTCTCGCTTATGCGGTTCTGTTTGCATTCGTTGGGCAACTTTACTGATATTGACCTTAACAGCTTCATTCCTAGATTTATTTACTCCTTCTCTTAAGCCTCCTACTATTTTTAGGCCAAAATTAACAATACGTTCTTTGGTAGTAAAAAAATCAGGATTAGTATCAACAGCAGTTTTACCTAGACTATTAACCTTATAAATATCTGGTGTAACGGCTTTTACTTTATCAAAAAATGCTTTATTTTCTTTAGTAGCTTTAATAGGCCAAGGTTTATTCATTGCTTCACTAATTAAGTTAGAATCATGTTCTAAGATTCTTTCCATTGTTTTTAAGCTTTTGTTTTTTATTGCCCAGTCTACGGTTTTTTTATTAGCAATTTCCTTAATATCACTTTTTGCTACTAAATCATTTGCAATCTGAGAAGCTTTATTTTTCTTTTCACCTGCAATTGCTACTGCATGATGAATTGTAGTACCTATCTCTTCTATTAATTTTGAATAATTATCAGCTGCTTCATTATGTACATCAAGAGCTAAAGTAATAAATTTATCTGGAGTTTTAGAAGCAACTTCTTTGTCTAGCAAAGTGTTCATTAATTTTAGCTCACTATTCTTTATCGCCCAATCAAGCATATCGTCTCCTGCACTCTTACCATTATTAACTCTAGATAAGTTTGCTAATTCTTGACTATCTAATTTATTTATTAACGATGCTAATGCTTCTTTTGGCTGTCGGCTTTCCCCTGCATCTATATTATTGATAACAGATATTTCTTCTGGCTTTAGACCAGTTTTTTCTATATCAACATTATTTATTACAGATGTTACTAATTTGTTTATTTGTAGCAGGTAATTATCAGCTGCTTTAATTGTATCTTGACTATTTATCGCTGGTTTTCTTATAGAGGTTTCACCATTTTCTCTTTTTATTAATGCGTGTCTTGCTACAAAATTTTTTGTTATTGCAGGTACGAGTTGTTTTTCTACTAGTTGGAAAGTTTCTTTTTTTGATTTACTAGCTTCAAATGTGTCTAAAACATCCCTAGATGTAATTTTTACTTTTACACCAGCTTCAGATAGCATATTTATTTGCTCAACGTTGCTTCTTTTTATCGCTCTTTTTAGAGCGGCTTCAGGCGTATATAGATGCGCTTTTGGATGGTCTGCTCTTACTTTTCCTCCCATCGCAATTAAGGTATCTATATTATTAGCACCCATATTTTCTGAAATTTCTGTTTCAATACTAATATTATGTAAAGAACGACCTTTTAAGTTAAACATTTCAGAAGCAAAAGCTTTTTGCTCTTCCGGGCCAGCATGCTTAGCAAACTCTCGAATCTCTTTTGATATTCCTCTTTTAGTAAGATTAATTTGCATAATCCTTTTTTCTATGTCCTCTGCCATATCCGTATTATTTGAGAAATTACTAGAATGCTTATCTTTTTCACTAAGATAGTCTATTATTTTCTCGGGATTAGGTATGTATCCGGTTATTATCCTTTTAAAAGCCTCGGCTTTGAGAGTTAATGAAATATTTTCTTCTGCCATTTTATAATTCTTTCTTGCATTTTCTACTTCTAAAATATTACAAAATTGTTATCATTTTATTAATGCTAGAGACAGTTAAACTATATATAATTATTTTGTAGAATTTAAAATTAGAGTTTAATATACTAAAATAAAAACAATGGAGAAAAATGTGAATCATCATACAGTTGCTTCATATGACTTAGAGCTAGCTAATTTAAAAAGTGATATTATTGCTATGGCAAATTTAGTCAAGGAATTATTACAAATCTCTAAAAAATCAATTTATGAACAATCTCAAGAGCTTGAAGAGCGTGCATATGAGACTGATAAGCAAATTAATGCTCTAGATAATTTGGTTGAAACCAGAGCTATTTCAATCCTAGCCCTCAGGCAGCCAGCTGATTGTTGACTGTTTCCTAGTTCTAAATATTTTATTACTTTTTCTTGTAAATCAGGGCTATAACGACTCGTTGACATTTTCCTTTTATCCATAATATCTACTATGCTAATTCAACCTATTTTACTATATCAGCACGGATACTCTTATCTAGATGCTACTTTTTGCCTATTTTTTGCTGGGGCTGAGACTCCAGTTGTGGTTTCCACCCGGGCTTGACTTGAGCGTTCAACAAGACCCTCTTTCATTTGCTTTACTACTTTAACAATATGTGGGTCACGATTCAGATTTTTCTCTTGTTGTTGCTCTTGCTTATGCGGTTCTGTTTGCATTCGTTGGGCAACTTTACTGATATTGACCTTAACCTCCTCATTCCTAGATTTATTTACTGCTTCTCTTAGGCCTCCTACTATTTTTAAACCAAAGTTAACAATACGTTCTTTGGTAGTAAAAAAATCAGGATTAGTATCAATGGCAGTTTTACCTAAACTATTAACTTTATAAATATCTGGTGTGACGGCTTTTATTTTATCAAAGAAAACCTTATTTTCTGGAGTAGCTTTAAATGGCCAAGGTTTATTTATAGCATCACGAACCAAGCTTGTGTTTGCTTTGGCGTCATGTTCTGAGATTCTTTCAATTATTTCTATGCCTCGGTTTTTTATTGCCCAGTCTAAAGTTTCTGTATTAGCAATTTTCTTAATATCTCTTTCTGCCATTAATGCATGTACAAACTCAGAAGCAGTATTTTCTTTTTCACGTGCACCTTTAACTGCAAAATGAGCATCACTATTTATCTCTGCTTTCACTTCTAAATAATTAGTAGCTGCATTAGTATGCGCCTTAAGAGCTAAATCAAAAATTTTATCTGGAGTTTTAGAAGCAACCTTTCTTTCTAGCAAAGTTTTTATTAATTCTGGCTTACTATTGTTTATTGCCCAATCAAGCATATCGTCTCCTGCACTCTGACTTTTGCCCTGACCAACCGTTGATAATTTTGCTAATTCTTTTTTATCTAATTTATTTATTAACAATACTAATGCTTTTTCTGGCTGTCGACTTTCTCCTGCATCCATATTATTGATAGCAGATATTGATCCTGATCTTAATTTCTTTTCTAAATCTAAATTATTTATTACAGATGTTACTAAAAGATCTGCTCTTTCTTTCGGTAGTTTAGATATTGCAGGTACGAGTTGTTTTTCTACTAGTTGGAAAGTTTTTTCTTTTGATTGACAAGATTCAAATGTGTCTAAAACATTCTCAGATGTAATTTCTACTTTTACACCAGCATTAGATAGCATATTTATTTGGTCAATGTTGATTCTTTTTATCGCTCTTTTTAGAGCGGCTTCAGGCGTATATAGATGTGCTTTTGGATGGTCTGCTTTTACTACTCCTCCCATTGCGATTAAGGTATCTATATTATTAGCACCCATATTTTCTGAAATTTCTGTTTCAATACTAATATTATGTATAGAACGATCTTTTAAGTTTAACATTTTAGAAGCAAAAGCTTTTTGCTTTTCCGGGCCAGCATGCTTAGCAAACTCTTTAATATTGTCTGATATTCCTCTTTTACAATAATTAATTTGCTCAATTATTCTTTCTATTTTTTCGTCTGTAAGAGAATTATTAATTCTTAAGTCTTTAAAAGACTGAGTTGCTTTCTCAGGATTGAGTGCTTTAAGAATATTATTTATTCTTTTTTCATAAGTCTCGCCGCTGAGAATTAATTCAATATTTTCTTCTGCCATTTTATAATTCTTTCTTGCATTTCTTATTTTTTGAATACTACAAAATAGTTATCATTTTATTAATACTAGAGACAGTTAAACTATATATAATTATTTTGTAGAATTTAAAATTAGAGTTTAATATACTAAAATAAAAACAATGGAGAAAAATGTGAATCATCATACAGTTGCTTCATATGACTTAGAGCTAGCTAATTTAAAAAGTGATATTATTGCTATGGCAAATTTAGTCAAGGAATTATTACAAATCTCTAAAAAATCAATTTATGAACAATCTCAAGAGCTTGAAGAGCGTGCATATGAGACTGATAAGCAAATTAATGCTCTAGATAATTTGGTTGAAACCAGAGCTATTTCAATCCTAGCCCTCAGGCAGCCA
>DITT01000002.1 GCA_002422875.1 Rickettsiales bacterium UBA6177
TTATTCTCCAATTTTGTGGTAATTATTAGAGAATATCTATCATTCCTCGATAAAATTGCAAATAATTTTATACCTTCATTATGTCGAACTCAGGTTAGCATTAATAAATTGATAACTATTTTTTAGTATTCTAAAAATAGTAAGAAATGTAAAAAAAAGATTATAAAGTGCCTAAAATTGATCAAAACAAGATATTCTACGAAGGAGAAATAAAAGCAGAACTTGACAAAATCAACCCTTCTATAATAGCTAATAGTTTATCTGAAATCAGAAAAAGATTTAAAAATTATGAAAATACAAATCCTGATAATTTAATATCAGATGATATATTCACAGAAATAGAAAAAGTACATAGTGTTCAAAAAAAAATATCCGGATTCTTTTTGAAAGATGATGCTTCTTTAATTTTAAACATGCCAAATTCAGAAAATATGGGCGCTGATAATATGTATAACTTAGTTGCGATGGGAGGAAGGATAGACCAAAAACACCAAAATGCACATCTATACACCCCTGAAGCTGCTCTAGAAAGAGCAATTGAACGAGCTGATATAGATCAAATAAATACGCTATATGAAGCAGGTATAAAAAAAAACATTACACATGAAGATGTTTTAAAAGCATTTGAAGCTAGCACATCAGAAAACACAATTTTCGACATAGTAAAAAAAGACTTAGATAAAATAGTAGAAATTGAAAAAGGAAAAGTATTAACTCCAGAAGAAATTCAACGATCAGAACAACTATTTTTATCTTTAGTAAAAAACCTACCTCAATCTAAGGATCCAAAACCAGAAGAAGTGTTAGTGTTTTTGATAAAGAAATTAGATAAAACAGAATTAGCAAAATTATCAACGGTTGATAATGGTAAGAGTATAGGAGATAAAATTTTTGATTGGGCTGTAGAGAATAATAATGAAAGAATAATAAAAAATTTAATAGCAAACGAAGTTATTTGTAACAAACCAGCAAAACTTATTAAATCAGCTCTTGATCAACATACTAAAGCAGATACTGATTTAATTAAAAGAGTAAGATATAATGATCATTCTAGTTATTCTAATGATAAAGTAAACACTGCAAGTAGAAAAGCATACGACACTTCTGTGATGGTACATATTTTAGTTACAAATAGTGATGTTAAGGATTTTGCTAATACAGAAATTGTAGACTGGGCAATAAAAAACAAAAGCTTAAAAACAATGGAAAGAATCTTAGAACATGATTCTAAATTAATTAGTGAAGCAATGAATAAAACTTGGCCTATTAAAGCTACTACAGAAAATAAAGTATTTTTTGACAAAGTAAAAGCCGTTACACCAGATATTTATAAGGTTAATAGTCAAGGTAAAACTGCTGTTGATACTAATCCTGATTTTTTTACTACCAAAGAACGTATTGTTAACTTTGGCCTAAAAATAGTAGGAGGCTNNGGAATGAAGCTGTTAAGGTCAATATTAGTAAAGTTGCCCAACGAACACAAACAGAACCACATAAGCGAGAGCAACAACAAGAGAAAACTCTGAATCATACTCGGGACCGCGACACCAAAATTGCAAGACCTAGATCTCTAGAAAATACAGCCAATGCGCAAGCTCTTGCCCAAGTAAAAAATAAGCAAAGAGGCTTATCTAAATAAGAGTATCTGTAGTGATAGTATTTTCTACATTGCTTTTTAAATTAGCTAACTCTAAATCATATAAAGCAACTATGGTGCCGTTAATAAAATAATTCTACTCATACTCTTATCATCGAACTGAGGTTAACTTATAAAGGGGTTTTACTTTAACTCAATTCTTATACTCCTTATCCCGAATTAGCTGAAAACCTCTCTTTATATATTCAAATATGCATTTATAAAATTTCCTACAAATTTGGATTAATTATTTTTTAACATTTTGTTAATTTTTTTCGAGCTATAATTTAATCTTAACAAATTTAAAGAGAGTAATATATGTCAGTAACATCTTATGAATATGCGAAATTGAGTCAAGTTTCGTATGACACGCCGAAATTAAAAGAAAAAGATTTTGGTTTCACGGCACCTGATGGATGGAGCGCAGTTGAAGTAAGTAGTGATAAAAATGAAAAAGATGGTTTTTTTGCTGTAGCATTTAAGAAAGATAATGAAATAGTAGTGGCTTTAAGAGGAACAGATTTTCATTTAGGCGAAGGTTTTAATAATATTATTTCAGACTTACCAGAGATAGTAACCTTTTTAAAAGGTTTAAAGAACGATTTTGATATGTGGTCTGGTGATATTAATGATCAGTTTAATGAAGTAAAACCTTTTATTACTAAAATAATGAGTGAACATGCCGGTAGCAATATAACTTTTACAGGACATTCTTTAGGTGGTGCTATAGCACAAGTTGCATCTGTTGCTTATAGTAAGCATGCGACAGTATTTGATAGTCCTGGAATTGTAGGTGTAAAAGTAGATGATATTAATTTAGCTGATGTTAAAAATTTTGATATTACAATTTTTAATGCAGCGCCAGATTTAATGAATACAGTTAATAAACATGTTGTAAAACCAGTATCGCTTAATGTTAATAGTAAAATTACAGGTCCTGAATTAATTGATTATATTAAATTTTCTTTTGAACAACATCCTATGGATGCAATTATTAATAGCTTTGATTCAAAAACGGGTGAAGTAAAAGCAGGGCAATTATTAAAAATGGAAAGTGAATGGCCAAATGGAGCAGTAGAAAGTTATCAGTTCTATGCATCATACGATAATAGGCCAGATGTTTGGAATAAATATATAAAGGAATTTTGGAATAACAATATTCAAATAGCAGTAATTTCTGGTAAAGAAGTGCATGTACAAGAAAGCTTTGCTAGTTTTGATCATTTTAAAGAAAGTTTTATTAGAAGAGAGTTAATTTCAGAAAATAATAATCCTTTAAAAATTATTCAAGAAGAAGTAGGACAATTACTCTCAGGCAAAGAAGGCTTTAATGATAGTGATTTAATTTTAGGCTTAAAAGAACTTGGTAAAGTAATAAATGGTGACTTAGATTTAAGAGATGCCGTCAGAACAAAAAGCTTTGGTGAAATAGTGCTAAAATATACCTTTAATGTTTTTGTTCTTGAAGCATTCCCAATGCTTGAAAGAAAATTAAAGCAAATAAAAGATGAAATCTCAGAAAAAATTGATGCAGTTGAAAAAACCTTCAGTGAATTAGGAGATGATATAAAAGACGTTTTCAGTTCTATTTTTGCTGATAAAAAAACAAATATAATTGATACTAAAATTATTGGAGATATTGATTTAAATATTGAGAATTAACTCAATCTTCTGATATTGCGAATAAAATTCAATCTACTCGAGACATAAAAATATACATTGTGCTATTATTATTATGTCTCGTGGAGTTGCGAGTTTTATTCACTAACATTAGCTAGGCTTTTAATCAAAGAGTTTATAGCATCTTTGTAAGTTACATTTTTAATTTTCATGAAGTTTCGTGAAACTTCTATACACATTCTTTGATTCTCATATTTTGTTTGATCTATTTCATTATGAATATTAGCTACTCCTTCATAAAAATAAGAAACTGGTTTATCTAGATAGTTAGCAATAACTGCTAGTCTTCCAGCTGAAACACGATTTGTGCCTTTTTCATATTTTTGTAATTGTTGATGTGTAACATCTATTTTTGTACCTAATTGTTGTCTAGATAAACCAAGAGCTAACCTTAATTCATGGATTTTGTTGCCAATAAATTTATCAATTTGGTCAATTTTTTCAACTTTTCTTACCATCTGTGCAAACTTTAAATTTAATATACCCTAGTTTATTATTAACGGAAATTAACTGAATAATCAAGTTCTAATTTTAATATTATACTTATGTAGTAGTTTTTTAATATTAGTTGAGATTTAGTAAGGCGTGAGATAATTCATTATACTCACAAATAATGATTTACGTGATGAATTGTTTGCATAATAATAGTAATAAAATAAAAATGTGTGGGAATGTATGACAAAGATTTATCTTGATGCAAGCGATGCATTATCTGGCATCTTAAAAGATGATATAACAATTTTAGCTGGTGGTTTTGGCTTATGTGGTATTCCAGAGAATTGTATAAAAGAAATAAAACGCTTAAAAACTAAAAACTTAACTATAGTAAGTAATAATTGCGGCATAGATGATTTTGGTCTAGGTATTTTATTAAAAGATTTCCAAATAAAAAAAATGATATCTTCTTACGTCGGTGAAAATAAACTTTTTGAAAAACAATATTTAGAAAATATTTTAGAAATAGAATTTACACCACAAGGTTCACTCGCTGAAAGAATAAGAGCAGGCGGGGCTGGTATTCCTGCGTTCTATACTAAGACTGGAGTAGGAACAATAGTTGCTGAAGGTAAAGAAGAAAGACTTTTTAATAATGAAAGACATATAATGGAGCACGCAATTACTGGTGATATTGCTATTATTAAGGCTTGGAAAGCAGATAGATTTGGTAACTTGATATATCGTAAAACTGCTAGAAACTTTAACCCAATAATGGCTATGGCTGCTAAAATAACGGTTGCTGAAGTGGAGGAAATCGATATGGATAATATTTTTGATCACGATCATATCCATACACCTTCAATTTATGTGGACCGCTTATTTCAAGCTAATCATGAGAAAAAAATAGAAAGATTAACAACAAGAGATTAAAAAAAAAGGTGGAAAATGGCTTGGACACTCGATGAAATGTGTAAAGTAGCAGCTCAAGAAGAGATAAGAGATGGGTTGTATATAAATCTAGGAATTGGGATTCCAACTAATGTAGCAAATTATATCCCAGATGGTATTAATATTGTTTTTCAAAGCGAGAATGGTATGCTTGGGATGGGGCCATTTCCTTTTAAAGGGCAAGAAGATCCAGATTTAATAAATGCTGGTAAGCAAACTATTAGTGAACTTGAGCATAGTTCATATTTTGATAGTGCGGCCTCATTTGCAATGATTAGAGGAGGGCATATAGATTTAACGATCTTAGGAGCGTTACAGGTTTCGCAAAGAGGTGATCTAGCTAATTGGACTATACCTAATAAAATGGTAAAAGGTATGGGTGGGGCTATGGATTTAGTGGCCAATATAAAAAGAGTAGTGGTAATGATGGAGCACACAGCAAAAGATGGTTCATTTAAAATTCTTAAAAATTGTTCTTTTCCATTAACAGGAAAAGAATGTGTTAGTAGAATAATTACTGATTTAGCAATTTTTGATTTTACAGAAACAAAAGAGCTAGTTTTAAGTAAACTTGCAACAAATGTTACTGTTGAAGAGATTACTGCTAAAACTGAAGCTAGTTTTAAAATTGCATTATAAAAACTTTAAAAATGAAGAGTGATTATGTTAGAAACAGAAAATAAAGCACCTCTTTGTGCCTTGTTAAACCAAGATAATAAAATGATTGATTTGATGACAATTAATAAAAATATAGTTCTATATTTTTATCCTAAAGATGATACACCAGGTTGTACGCTTGAGGGCAAGGAATTCAGTCAATTACATGATGATTTTTTAAATTTTGATACAGTTATATTTGGTGTTTCAAAAGATAGTACAGGATCACACCAAAAGTTTAAGGAAAAACATTGTTTTAACTTTGATCTCTTAGCTGATACTGATCTTGTATTAACTAAATCATTTGATGCCTGGGGTGAAAAATCAATGTTTGGTGTAAAATATATGGGAATTCAGCGCAAAACTTTCTTTATTAATAAAGAAAAAATTATTTCTAAAATTTGGCCAAAAGTAACTGCAAAAAATCATGCTAATGAAGTGCTTAATTTTGTTAAAAGCTTTTCAACTCTTTAATTGCAAGGTATGCATTATTAATTTGATTAAATTTAGTGTGGAAACTTATCTTTATAATTTCTTGATTTTTTTAGTAAGTTAAACTATGCTTGCCTTGATTATTTTTATTCATTAACTAAAATCATATGTTATATGTTGGCAGACGAAAAACAGCACCTATACTTTAAATATCACATTTTTTGTTGTACTAATAGAAGAAGTTTAACTTCTGAAGGTTGTTGTGCTTCTAAGGGTTCTGAAGAGCTTATAAATTATATCAAGACAAAAGTAAAAACTCTTG
Source organism: Rickettsiales bacterium UBA6177 (assembly GCA_002422875.1). GTDB lineage: Bacteria > Pseudomonadota > Alphaproteobacteria > Rickettsiales > UBA6177 > UBA6177. The sequence continues at coordinate 6,114 of DITT01000002.1, forward strand.
GAATTACTAGTGCTAGAGTTAATAAAGCAGGATGCTTAGGGCGTTGTAAGCTCGGGAAAGTGATGGTTATTTATCCTGAAGGCTTGTGGTATCATTATGACAATGAAGCAGATATAGACAAAATCCTAGAAGGTTACTTTATACATAATTCAATAGTTGAAGATTTAGTGCTTCTAAACCCTAAAGATGGAGAATAAGTTTTAAGTGAGAAATAAAAAAATTAATGTTCTTTATGAAGGCAAAACCAAAAATATTTTTCAATCTGAAAATGAAGGAACTTTAATCCTGCACTTTAAAGACGAAATTTTAAATAGAAAAAATTATGAAACTAGTCATTTTTCAGGAAAGGGATCGATAAACAATCGTATTTCAGAAAATTTAATGACAAAACTTAATAATATAGGTGTAAAAACTCATTTTATTAAAAATTTAAATATGAAAGAACAGCTTGTTCTAAGTTGTGAGGTAATACCGCTCATTGTAAAAGTTAGAAATGTATCCAGAGGAAGGCTTGCATCGAATTTAGGGGTAGAGGAAGGGGCTGTTTTGCCGGAACCAATAATTGAATTCCATCTCAAAAATCATGATCTTCGTAACCCGTTAATGAACGATGAACATATATATCATTTTAATATTTCTTATGAATATGAATTAAAAGAAATAAAAAGATATGCATATAGAATAAATGATTATTTACTAGGGTTGTTTAATGCATTAAACATTCGTTTAGTTGATATTGAGCTTGAATTTGGTCGTCAAATTAGAGATAGTATGGAATATATAATTCTAATTGATGAAATAACACCAGACACCTGTAGATTGTGGGATATGACAACTAATAAAGTCCTTGATTCAGATGCTATTAATATAGATGAAAGTAGTTTAAGTGAAAATTATATAGATATAGCTAAGCGTTTGAAAATTATTATAGATTAAAGTATTAACATAAAAGAACTTGATTTAATGCTCTAAAGAGATATATTTATTTTAATAAACTGCATTTTTAGAAAATTTATGTCTGATAACCAAATGCATGGTACCACCATTTTATCTGTTAGAAAAGAAGGAACAACTGTTATTGTTGCTGATGGGCAAATAACACTTGGTAATGCCGTGGTTAAAACAACTGCTAGAAAATTAAGATCACTTTCGCATGGTAAAGTTAAAGTCGGGTTTGCAGGCTCTACAGCAGATGCACTCACATTGTTTGAAAGGCTTGAATCAAAACTTGAGATGTACCCTGATCAACTCACAAGAGCTTGTGTCGAGCTTGCCAAAGATTGGCGCACTGATAAGTTTTTAAGAAAACTTGAAGCGATGATGATAGTAGTTGATAAGTTTAGTACTTTTATTATTTCTGGAATGGGTGATGTTATCGAAGTTGAAGACGGAGTTGCAGCTATCGGTTCTGGTGGTAATTTTGCGCTTTCTGCAGCTCGAGCTCTTTGTGATATTGAAGGTATGAATGCTGAAGAAATTGCTCGTAAATCAATGAAAATTGCAGCTGATATTTGTATATATTCGAATTATAACATTACAATTGAAATAATAAAATGAAAAATATTTTTGAGCTAACTCCTAGAGAAATTGTTGCTGAGTTAAATAAGCATATTGTTGGTCAAGATGGCGCCAAAAAAGCAGTTGCAATTGCTTTAAGAAATAGATGGCGTAGAAAAAACATTGAAAAGCCTTTGCGCGATGAAATAGTTCCTAAAAATATTCTAATGGTTGGGCCAACAGGTGTTGGTAAAACAGAAATTGCAAGAAGGCTTGCAAAGCTTGCTAATGCACCTTTTATTAAAGTAGAAGCAACAAAATTTACAGAAGTTGGCTACGTAGGTAGAGATGTTGACTCTATTATTAGAGATTTAATTGAAAACTCTATCCAAATTACTAAAGAAAGGCTTTATCGAAATATAAAAGATGAAGCATACCTAAATGCAGTTGAAAGAATTATAATTTGTTTAGTGGGTAAAGATTCAAGCGAAGAAACCAAAAACAAATTTAAAGAGCTTTTAAAAAATGGTAAGCTTGATAACAAAGAAATCGAAATCGATGTACAAGACACACCAACAAACTCACAATTTGTTGATTTACCAGGAATGCAAGGACAAATAGGGATGTTAAATTTAGGTGATTTACTCGGTAAATCATTTAATGAGCAAAAAACAAAAAAGAAAAAACTAACAGTACTTGAATCTTATGACATTTTAATAAGAGAAGAAAGCGCTAAGCTTGTGGATGAAGATTTAATTACTAAAGAAGCAATTTCTTCAGCTCAAGAAGATGGCATTGTTTTCATTGATGAAATTGATAAAATTTCTTCTAGGTCGGATTCTAGTAATCGTGAAGTTAGCAGAGAGGGTGTGCAGCGCGATTTACTTCCTTTAATTGAAGGGACATTAGTTAATACTAAATATGGTTCAATAAAAACAGATCATATTTTATTTATTGCTTCTGGAGCTTTTCATATAACAAAAACCTCAGATCTTTTGCCTGAATTGCAAGGTAGGCTTCCAATTAGAGTAGAGCTTAAAGCTTTGCTCAAAAGTGATTTCATTAAGATCCTTCAAGAACCAGAACATAACTTGCTTAAGCAATATACAGCTTTACTTGCTACTGAAGGTGTGAAACTTGAGTTTACTAAAGATGGAATAGAAGAAATAGCATCACTTGCTTTTAATATCAATGCAAGTATTGAAAATATTGGAGCTAGGAGATTACACACAATCTTAGAAAAATTACTTGAAGAAGTAAGCTTTTTAGCTAAGGAGATTGAAGGGGAAACAATAAAAATTGATAAAGAATTTGTTCATAATAATAGTGAATTATTTAATGTTTCATCAGATTTATCAAAGTTTATTTTATAGCTATATTATATAGTAAATCCAAATAAATTTACTATATTTTTTAAGGGGTGATAAACATATGACTGAAGCACAAGCTGATCTTAACAAACAAATAAAACTAACATACTCACATAGTTACTCAAAAAGTAGTGCTTTTTATAATTTTGCTAAATTAACTTGTTATAGTTATGGAAAATTAGATAAAGCTTTGTTAGTTCAAGTAGGTGTAATTATAGGAGCTGAATTCTTAGATTCTTATTTACTAAATGGACTAGCGCAATCAACTGGTTTAAAAGATTTTGGTGCTAGATTTATTCGAGTACAAGCAGTAAGTTTTGGGCTTAATTTAGCTAAGGAATTCTTATATTCTAATATTGTAACTCAACATGCTACGCCTAATGCTAATAGAAATTTTATTGAATTATGGCAAGGAAGCAATTCTTCAAGTAAAGTAAAGCCGAAATTAAATGAAAAATACGGAAAAATACTCTCAAATTTTTATAGTGAATCATCAGTTGGAGCATATCAGGTTGGTAATGTAGGAAGAGGCATTCTTAGCTCTGCAAGTAAATTATTCATTTCATTATGGAGTCTATTTAGAGGTTCTATTTATGAGTTCTTAGCTATTGGTGCATATATTGTAACTACTGCGCTGGCTAGTTTTTTCTTAAATAAAAAACTTTTCTCATTGTTTAAAGAGGTAAAAACCTTAGATAGCGAGATTAAACTTCTTCCATTAACTTCAAAAAATATAAAAGAAGTAGTTAATCAATTTGATAAAACACTTACAAAACAACAAGCTAGCGAAAACAAGATGCAAAAACTAAAAGTTGTTATCTTTATTATTACAATTATACAAGATATTTTATCTGCAAAAAGAGGTGTACAACATTTAGAAAAAATATTTAATACTGATAAAAGCTCTAATGCAGGTGAGGCAGCTAATTTAAAATTTAATGAAGGTACAACATTTATTAGCTGGGTTAATACTAATGCATTTAGAATAGTTGACGGGCTTCATAGAGTTACTGCTACTAACAAAGTTTTACAAGAGTTTTTTAATTATTCTCCTAATGAGCAAGGTAAAGCTAAAAATACTAACACATCTCAGCATGCTGAAGCTCTATCAGCAAAACCAAGATCTAGCACAGACTTTGCAAAAACTATAACCAAAAATAGAAAAATTAGTAATCAATCTTTAGGTTTTGCACAATCTGTAAGTTTGGAAAGAAATTCTAATGCTTCTAGTAATGAATCGCTAGTAAAAAGAAGCGCTTAAGCTGGTTTAGTTTGTCTAAAATGCTATTATCTTTGTTGTATTTGCATGTAAATAATTGTATATTAGTTGCTTAGCTAAATAATGGTTTTTAAGTATGGATTTAAACGAAGAAGAATATGGTGCCGGCTCAATTAAAGTATTAAAAGGGCTTGATGCAGTTAGAAAAAGACCAGGGATGTATATTGGTGATACTGATGATGGCTCGGGGCTTCATCACATGGTTTATGAAGTTGTTGATAATGCAATCGATGAAGCGCTTGCTGGCCACTGTGATCATGTAAAAGTTATACTAAATGCCGATGGTTCAGTTACTGTATCTGATAATGGTAGAGGTATACCTGTTGATATCCATAAAGAAGAAGGTGTTTCTGCTGCTGAAGTAATTATGACACAACTTCATGCTGGTGGTAAATTTGATCAAAATTCTTATAAAGTTTCTGGTGGTTTACACGGTGTTGGTGTGTCGGTTGTAAATGCGCTTTCAGATTGGCTTGATGTAAAGATTTGGCGTAATAATAAAGAACATTTTTTACGTTTTAGAAATGGTGTAGCTGAAGAGCCATTAAAAATTGTTGGTGATGCAAATGGCAATAAAGGTACGGAAATTACATTTTTCCCATCGCTTACTACATTTAGCAATATTATGTTTGATTTTATTACTCTTGAGCACCGTTTAAGAGAGCTATCTTTTTTAAATTCAGGTGTAAAAATAATACTTGAAGATGCTCGTACTATTGATATTAAAACTTCTGAATTATTTCATGAAGGCGGTACTCAGGCTTTTGTTAGCTATCTTGATCGTTCAAAAATAGCAATTACTCCGATTGTTTCAGTTATTGGTGAAAATAATAATGTTTTGCTTGAAGTTTCAATGCAGTGGAATAATTCTTACAATGAAAATGTTCTATGTTTTACTAACAATATTAGACAAAGAGATGGTGGTACGCATCTTTCTGGTTTTAAGTCAGCTTTAACACGTATTGTTAATAAATATGCAACTGAAAAAGGTTTGTTAAAAAAAGAAAAAGTTACAATTTCAGGTGATGATGCACGTGAAGGATTGACATGTATTATTTCAGTTAAAGTACCTGATCCCAAATTTTCATCACAAACAAAAGACAAATTAGTTTCATCAGAAGTTAGAACAGCAGTTGAAGGTGTGCTTTCGGAAAAGCTTGAACAATGGTTTGAAGAACATCCTGCAGATGCTAAATCGATTATTCAGAAAACTATTGAAGCTGCTTCTGCAAGAGAAGCTGCGCGTAAAGCCCGTGAAATGACACGTAGGAAAGGGGCTCTAGAAATTTCTAACCTACCAGGAAAATTAGCAGATTGCCAAGCTAAAGAACCGGCTCTAAGTGAAATTTTTATTGTAGAGGGAGACTCGGCTGGTGGTTCTGCAAAACAAGGTAGAAGCAGATTTAATCAAGCTGTTTTACCACTAAGAGGTAAGATACTTAATATTGAAAGAGCTAGATTTTCAAAAATGATAGCTTCTGAACAAATTGGAACATTAATTACAGCTCTTGGTGCTGGTATTGGTGCTGAAGAATTTAATATTGAAAAAGTTCGATATCATAAAATAGTAATAATGACAGATGCTGACGTTGATGGTTCGCATATTAGAACTTTATTACTTACATTTTTCTATAGACATATGCCTCAAATTATTGAAAATGGCTATTTATATATCGCACAGCCACCACTTTATAAAGTTAAATATAGTGGTGCTGAAAAATACCTTAAAAACGAAAAAGCACTAAGAGATTATTTATCAGAAATTGTAATTAAGGATACAGAGGTATTTTATAATGATAAAGAAAAGCTAGAAGGTGAGGCTTTAAGAGAAGTAATTAATTTACTTCATAATTTTGAGCATGCTATTAATAACATTACTAAAAGATTAACCCTTGAAGTAGCTCAAGCAGTAGCTTTAGCTGGTGGTTTTAATGAAGCGATTTATGAAGATTCACAAGAGCTTAATAAAGTAGCTGAATTAATAGTTAAAAAACTTACTCAATGTTCAAGTATCGAAAAAATAGAACAATGGTCAGTGGCAGTTTCTAGCGAAAATAAAATTATAATTACCAAGCTTTATAGAGGTATTAAAGAAAACCACATTATTGATATAAATATGGCTAAAGTGCCTGAAGCAAAAGTAATAAACATTATTTCACAAAGAATTAATAAATATTTTGAAAAAGAATGTGTACTAAATAGAAAAAATACAGTTTTAACAGCTAAAACTCCATTTGCACTTTTAACTTCATTAATGGAAATTGCTAAAAAAGGTGTGCAATTACAGCGCTTTAAGGGTCTTGGTGAGATGAATGCTGATCAACTTTGGGATACAACGCTTAATCCAGAAACAAGAACATTACTTCAAGTTAAAGTAGGTAATGATGATCAACTTAGTGATTTAATTTCAGTACTAATGGGCGAAGCTGTAGAACCAAGAAGAGATTTTATAATTGAAAATGCTTTAAATGTAACTAATATTGATACTTAAAGCTATTTTGTAAACGAGAGTTAATATGAAAGCAATAGTGTGGTTTAGACGAGATTTAAGAATATTTGATAATCTTGCTCTATATCATGCTACGCTTAAATATAAAGAAATAATTCCGATTTTTATCAATGATCCAAATCTTGAAACTATTGCTTTAGGTGGTGCAAGCAAGGTTTGGCTTCATCATTCCCTAATAGCTCTTAATAAAAGCTTAGGTAACAATTTAAATTTACTTTCTGGTGATGTTAATAATACTTTAAAAGATCTTTTAAGTGATAATCAAATAAAAGCTATTTACTTTAATAAAGTTTATGAAAAAAACTATCTAAAGCAAGATACAGCAATAATTACAGAATTTGAAAAATTAGGAATAGAAGTTCATAGTTATAATTCAACATATATCAATGAACCAGGTGAAATTTTAAAAGACGATAATAACTATTATAAAGTCTTTACGCCTTATCTTAAAAGCTCTCTTAAAAGAAGCAAAATTAGAAATTGCTATACTCCTTCTAAAGCTAATTATCTGAAGTTAGAAAATGGAGATAATTTAGAAAAGTTTAAATTATTACCCATTAAAGTAAGATGGGATAACAAAATTATACAAAACTGGGAAATAAGCGAGAGCGGTGCTGAAAAAGCTTTAGAAAGTTTTATTCAAAATAATATTAGATCTTATGAACAAAGCCGTAATTTTCCATCCATGCTATCTTCATCAAAATTATCACCATATCTACATTTCGGTCAGATTTCAGCTGTAAGAATCTGGCATAAAGTAAATCAATTTGCTGCAATAGAAGATGTTGATTGCCAAAGATTTATAACTGAAATCATATGGCGTGATTTTTTTGTACAAATTTTATACTTTTATCCAAATTTAGCTGATAGAAATATGAAAACAAAATTTGATAATTTTAAATGGGAAAAATCTTTAAAAAATCTAGAAGCATGGCAATGTGGCAAAACAGGTTACCCTATTGTCGATGCCGGAATGAGAGAATTAAGACAAACTGGAACTATGCATAATAGAGTGCGGATGATATGTGCTTCATTTTTAGTAAAAAACCTTTTAATTAATTGGCAAGAAGGTGCTAAATGGTTCTGGGATAATTTATTTGATGCTGATCTTGCTTCAAATAGTGCTAATTGGCAATGGGTTGCTGGTTGTGGTACGGATGCTGCTCCATATTTTAGAATATTTAACCCAACAACCCAAGCACAAAAGTTTGATCCTGATGGTGAGTATATAAAAAAATATATTCCTGAACTTAAAAATTTGCCAATCAAATATATATTTGAGCCTTGGAAAGCATCTAAAAATATCTTAGAAAATGCAAATGTTAAACTAGGATTAGATTATCCAGAGCCTGTTATAGATCTAAAAGAGTCGCGTCAGAGAGCTTTAAATGCTTATCATGAGATAGCTTAAATTCAATTTATAGATTAATATTGAAATGATTCATGGTTAAAGGAAATTCTTTTAACCTAATTCATTTTTAACAATATCAAGCCATTCATTTTCGTTTAAGATAATAGTGTTAAGCGCTTTTGCTTTAGTAAGTTTTGATCCAGCACTTTCTCCAGCAATTAGGAAATTGGTTTTGCTAGAAATTGTATCAGTAACAATTGCTCCTAAGAGTTCTGCTTGTTGTTTTATTTCGTTACGAGTTAAATTAGAAAATTTACCTGTAAAAACCAATACTTTACCAGTTAAAGTTGATAATTTAGTTAAAGGTTTATATTCTTCTACTTTTACTTGTTCAAGTAATAATTTTAGCATTTGTTGGTTTTGTTGAGCAGCAAAAAACTCAAGTAGTGCATTAATTATTCTTTCTCCAATGCCATTAATGCTTTTTAAATATGTTAGTTCTTCATTATTATGATCTAGACACTGATTTATTGAATTCCAAAAATTAGCAAAGTTTTTATAATTTATTGCAAGTAATTTTGCAGTATTAACTCCAATATGGCGAATAGCAAGGGCATAAATAAATTTATCAAGAGTAATGTGGCGCCTAGCATTTATAGATGTAGCTAATTTACTGACTGAAACATCACCGAATCCTTCATAATTTTTTAAATTTTCGGCATAATCATTAATATTAAATATATCAACAACTGTAGTTATAAATTTTTTATCAACTAAGAATAAGATTTGCTTTTCAGCTAAGCCTTCAATGTTAAATGCTGCTTTTGATACAAAATGAATAATTTTTTCTATTTGCTGAATAGGGCAAGTAAGGGTAGCTGTGCATCTAATGACTGCTTCTCCTTCATCTTTAACTAAAATGCCATTACAAGAAGGACATCTTGTTGGAAATTCAAATTTTTTACTATTACTATCTCTTGCTTCTAGTAATGTTTGTAAAATTTGAGGGATTACATCACCAGCTCTTTTAACGATAACCTTATCATTGATTCTGATATCTTTACGGTTAATTTCATCCATGTTATGTAGAGATGCTCTTGAAACTACAACACCACCAATATTAATAGGTTTTAAAATAGCTACTGGTGTTATAGCGCCAGTTCTACCTACTTGGACTATAATATCTTCAACTACTGTAATTGCTTGCTGAGCTGGGAATTTATAAGCAATAGCCCATCTTGGGCTTTTTGAAACTGCTCCAAGTCTTTTTTGAAATTCTAAATTATTAACTTTAAATACTGTCCCATCAATGTCATAAGGTAGGTTTGGACGGTTTTGATATAAATTATTATGATAATTTTCAATCTCACTAGCTTCTTTGCATTCTCTTAGCATTGTTGTTACATTAAAGCCGTAAGTTCTTAGTTTCTCTAAAATTTCTAGATGTGTAGTTGCTATTTGAGTAGTTGTTTTACCTAAACTATATACAAAATATTTTAAATTTCGTGCAGCTGTAATACTTGCGTCAAGTTGTCTTAAAGATCCTGCGGCAGCATTTCGAGGGTTTGCAAAAAGTGGCAAGTCTAATTTTTTGCGCTCAATGTTTAAATTAGCAAAATCTTGATGATTCATATAAACTTCACCTCTAACTTCAAACTCTTGAGGTAAATCTTTGATATATAATGGAAAATCTTTTAAAGTTTTGATGTTTTCTGTAATATCTTCGCCTAATATTCCATCGCCTCTGGTTGCAGCTTTTATAAATTTACCATCATAATAAATAGCTGCAAATGAGAGACCATCAAATTTAGGTTCTGCAACAAAACTTAGCTCTTCTTTATTAGCTAAGAACTTATTGGTTCGTGTAATAAAAGCTTCGATATCATCTTGGTCAAAAGCATTACTTAGTGAAAGCATTGGTATAGTATGAGTTATTTTTCTACTATCACTGCTTAATGGTGCGCCAACTTTTTGAGTAGGTGAGTCAATGGTTTTAAGCTCAGGGTAAAGTTTCTCAAGATTAATAAGTTGTGCAAGCATGGCGTCATATTCAGCATCACTTATTTTTGAGATATTTTCATTATAATATAAATTGCTATAGTGATTAAGTTGCTTTTTTAAATCAGCTACTTGTGTTTGTTCTTCTTGGCTTGCAAATAAATTCTTTTGTATCATAGGGGAGTAGTTAAATGTTGTTGAAGTATAGTAAAAGCTGTATCAATAATTTCTTTAGGAATTGTTAATGGTGGCAATATTCTAAGCACATTATCATTGCCGGCCCTGGTTATCATGAGTCCAGCTTTTGATAATTTAGTAACTAATTCTTTTGCTGATATATTAACTTCAATACCAATTATTAAGCCATCCTGACGAATATCAGTGATAAAATTTGTAGTTTCTTTTAAACTAGCTAATTTATTTTGAAAATATTTAATATTATCATTAATTAGTGCAATAGTTTTTTCATCAAGCATAATATCAAGTACAGCATTTGCAACGGCCATAGCAAGGGGGTTGCCGCCAAAAGTTGAGCCATGTGTCCCTGGAGTAATAGCTTCTGCTACGTGTGATTTTACTAAGCAGGCTCCAACAGGGAATCCATTACCCATCCCTTTAGCAATTGTCATAATATCAGGCTCAAAACCAAGTTGCTGATATTTAAATAATGTGCCGGTTCTATTGTATCCAGTTTGGACTTCATCAAGGCACAATAAAATATTATTTTTTAGTGTAATTTCTCTTAGAGTTTGTAAGAAGTTTTTAGAAACAGGATAAACACCACCTTCACTTTGAGTAGGTTCAATTATAATACCAGCAATATTTTGTTTAGATATAACATCATTAAGTGCTTCTAAGTCATTGATTGGTAAGATAATAAAGTCTTCTAGAAATGGTGCAAAACCTTCTTTAGCTGTCGTATTTGAGCAGCCTGATAAACATGCTATACTGCGTCCGTGAAAACCATTTTTAAATGTAATAATTTTACTTCGGCCAGTTTTGGCATTATAATGATATTTTCTAATAAATTTTATAGCTGCTTCTACTGCTTCAAGGCCAGAAGAACAAAAAAATACTGAATCAGCAAAAGTAAGTTCTACTAATCTTTTGGCCAATTTATTTAATTCAGTATTATGAAATAGATTTGAGCAGTGCCAGATTTTATCAATCTGTTCGTGCATTTTTTGATTAATATATGCCACATTATGACCTAAATTAGTGACTGCAAAGCCACTAGCAAAATCGATGTATTTCTTGCCGGTTGCATCTATTAAGTAAAAGTTTTCAGCATGAGTGATCTCTATAGGTAATCTGAAATATGAATTTACTAAATAAGTACTGTTTGTTGTATTATTCATAATTTACATTTTTAAAATTAAAAAGTAGTAGTTTTTAAACTTTTTTCACTAAAGCCAATTTTAGCTAAAGTATCTTTCATATAATCACTTATTTCAGCATAGTAATCACTATTACTTAAAGAATTTTTGATTGCAATCATATATGAATGAAGGTGTAACTTGTTTGCAAAACCTTTGACAAATGCTTGGTTACCACCATACTTACCATCTCCTAAAATAGGGTGACCCATTTCAAGACATGAAGCTCTAATTTGATGTTTTCTACCTGTTATAGGCGTTACTTCAAGTAATGATATGTTTTTAGTTGCCATTAGGACTTTGTAGTAAGTTATTGATTTTAAACCATTATCACCAGCTGTTACTTTGTAATCATTGTTTAAGTTTAAAATAATCTCACCTTCAGGTTTTTTAACCATACCAACAACTACGGCAAGGTATTTTTTCTTAAATTGACGCTCTTTAATATCATTTGCAAGTATCTGAGCAGCTTTTAAATTAAGTGCCACAATTATAGCACCAGTAGTGTCTTTATCAAGTCTATGGACTAGTTTTGGTGAGGCTTGTGGAAAAAGAATTTTTAAATAATTATCAAGACTATGCGTGATCTTAGTGCCACCTTGAGCTGCTAGGCCGTGTGGTTTATTTAAAATTATAAAATTCTCATTTTGTACAATTATTGAGTTTTTTATTTTTTGTAAAAGAGTCGGATTAAAATCAGCTGCTTTCTTAGTAGTAGTTATTTCTGAATTTTCTGCATTGGTGATGTTTTTTAAAAAAAACTCATTCACCATTAGTTTGTCATCAATGCTAAGCCTAGCAGATGCTGATGTTTTTTTGTCGTTAAGTAAAATATCTTTTTTTCTTAAAAAGATTTCAATTTGTGACTGCTTTAATACTGGGAATAATATTTTTAAATATCTATCGAGACGTAAATTTTCTTCATCTTGGTTAATAACGTATATTTTCATTATTTTGTTGCTGATCATCATTTTTGCTGCCATTATAACACGAACTAAGAAAAGAGGTAATAATTTATATGCTATGGTTTAAATATTTAGTTATTGCTTTAATGGTTATTACTATGCTTATAGTGATTGCAGGTTTTATTTTACAGGCAACAAACCCTGAACTACATAAAAAAGTAGGGGCAAAGCTAATGTTTGCTAGGGTGGTATTTCAGTCGGTAACAATTTTTTTAGTTATTGTTGCTTTAGCAATTAAATAAAAATATATATAGCAAAAAAAAATACTAGACATATAGCATTTTCTGAATTATCACTATCTAGTATTCAGATTTTATCTGGCCAGGTAGCTCAGTCGGTAGAGNNCGATTCCGTCCCTGGCCACCACTTTAATATTTTCACTTAGTTTTAAATATTTTTAAATTCGCTAATCTAAATCTTAAGCATTAACTTTATAAGATGATTTGTTATTGTGAGATTTGGTTTTAAACACATAAATTAATTTATACAATATAGTAGTTTTAGTTAGGAGCTCAGCTTAAGCAGAGGTGAGCCGACTTAAAATTTGCTCTAGCAATCATTAATAACTTAGCAAAGCCAAATGAATTTACTATATCAGACTCTATATAATTTATTACTTCTTTAATCCAAATCGATTATTTGAATAGTTAAAAAGTAAAAAGTAATAAAAAATAAAAAAAATGCTTGAGGTTTCTAATTTCATCTGTTAAAAAGATAGGTGGATAGATGGCCGAGCGGTTTAAGGCACCNNGCACCGGTCTTGAAAACCGGCGTACGTTAATAGCGTACCGTGGGTTCAAATCCCACTCTATCCGCCACTTTTTTCTGCGTATCTTTTTTTTCAATGTATAATTAAATATTACTATAGTAGTTTAGGTTAGAATTTAGACTAAACACAAGCATAGGCTGGAAAAGCTTGAGTCTTGTGTAGAGTAATAAATCGTTAAAACCAACATAATTCATTATGGATATAGATACATAGTAATTTAAGTTGGGGTTTTGCACTAAGAAAGAGAAAAAACCAATAAGATCTAACTAAATGACGATTAACGATGCACAAATCCAAATGAATTTACTATAAAAGTGATCTTCATCATTATGTTCGTTATCCTTTAGGCGTAGTGTATTTAAGTAGAGAGCTATTTAGGCAAGAAGAGTATATAGCTTTAGATGTGTGTAGTTATACCAGTTTTATCCATCTCAATCCTTTGTACTTTATTGCCCAGCTCTATAAAGTCGTTACTTGTAACGTTAGTAATAAAAAATTGACACTTCAGTGCGAATAGCTCATCAAATAAATAATTTTTTTTGATGCTATCAAGATGAACTGTTATTTCATCAAACAATAATACTGGTGCGATTTCTGTATGATTAATCTTTGATTTAGCATAAGATAAAATAATTGATATTAATAGTGATTTCTGTTCCCCGGTAGAGCATATTCTCGCTTCTTTTTTTAGTTCAAGATTGCTAACTAAAAAATCTGATTTATGAATACCAATATTAGTTCTTTTAGAATACATGTCAATTTTACGATTATTTTTAAGAGTAGCTAAATATTTTTGTGTAGCTAAATCTTTATCATGTTTAAACCATGTTTCAATCTCACCATCTATTGCCATATGTGCTCTTGGGAATTTACCTTCTAAATGGTGGCAATTTTCGTTAAGAATATCAAGTGTTTGAATCCGAGCATCAGCAATTTGTATGCCTGTTTCTACAATTTTTTGTTCTAAAATATTAAGCCATGTTTCATCATGTGGTAATAGTAGAACTTTATTACGTTCTTTTAAATAATGATTATATTCATTAGTATAAGTTGCATGATGCGGGAAAAATGCAAATACTATACGATCAAAAAACTTGCGACGATCAGAAGAGGTGCTAATAAAAAGATTATCCATTTGTGGAGTCAGCCAAAGTAAACTAAAAATTTGTGATAATTCTGATTTGGAGGTTGCTTTTTTATTGTTAATTAAGAGTTCTTTCGAAGAGTTTGAAATATCGCTACTGGTGTTTCTAAGAGCAATATCTATTATTCCGTTTGCACTTTGAATAGTAGTATTTAGTTGCCAATTGATATCTAATGCAAGATTATTTATTTCATGAAGTTTAGCAGTTCTTAAGCCTTTTCCTGGTGAAATTAGAGAAATAGCTTCTAGGATATTAGTCTTGCCAACACCATTGTTGCCTGTAATAACTACAGGCAATGGTTTAAAATGTATCTCTAGCTGATTAAAATTTCTGAAATTATATAAATGTAGATTTTTAACAGCTAAGGTTTTTATCATTAGAAAATTTAAATTCTCATTGGCATTACAACATAAATAGCTGATTTATCAGCGGTATCTTGAATGCTCACAGGTGAGTAAGAATCTTTAAAGCTAAATATAACTTCGCTATTTTGAATACTATTCATTACATCAAGTAAATACCTAACATTAAAACCTATTTCTAGGCCGTCAGCATTACTTTGGCATTCAGTTTCTTCCTCAGCATTACCTTTTTCTTCGTTAGTAACAGTGCAAACTAAATTGTTGCCAGTAATTTTTAATTTAACAGCTTTTGTTTTTTCAAAAGAGATAGTTGAAACTCTATCTATTGAATCTGTAAAAGTTTTTTTATTAATAACCATTGTAATGTTCGAGTCTTTTGGAATAAGAGCTGCATATTCTGGAAAATTACCATCTATCAATTTACTAATAAATTCAATTTCACCAATAACAAATAAAATTTTAGTTTCAGACAAATTAATTATCACTCTGCCTTCAACATCATCAATAATCTTATTTAGTTCGATTATTGCTTTACGTGGAATGATAATACCGGGCATTTTAATTGCTTCTTCGGGGGAAAGCATGCTAACCTTAGATAATCTATGTCCATCTGTTGCTACTGCATTTAGAATGTTTTGATCATCAGCACTGCTACTATGTAGATAGATACCATTTAAATTATATCTTGTTTCTTCTGAAGAAATAAAAAGTTTATTTTTTTCAATCATTGACTTAATTTCAGCTGATGTTAGTTCAAACTTGAATGGCATCATTCCTTGTTCGATACTTGGAAACTCATTTGCTTCAAGATAAGGTAAAAGGAAATTTGATTTACCAGCTGTAAATTCTACTTTTCCAGGGTTTGAGCTACTTATTTTGAAATTTAAGTTAGTGCCTTCAGGAATTTTTCTTACTATGTCATAAATTATTTGTGCAGGTAAAGTAAGCGAACCTTGACTAATAATATTTGCTGATATTTTTTCAGTAACTTCTATATCCATATCTGTAGCAGTAAGTTCTAATGTGCTATTAGAGGCTACTAATTTAATATTAGATAAAATAGGGATGATATTCCTTTTTTCTACAATACTTTGAACGTGCGATAATGCTTTTAAAAAAACTTTTTTATCTACTGTTATATTAAAATTATTATTCATTTGATTTTTACTGCCTTCAAGTTCAGCTTCGAACATAATGTTTATTCATCCCATATTAATATATGTTATAATTTTATACTCATTCAAATAGTACTTTTCAATAACATAATTAATCTAATAAGATATAAGAGGCTACTTTTATAGTAGATTAAATAGAATTTGATAGTTTATTACTTGTTTGCTTGGTTATACTTTTATAACTTGCGCCTTTGGGGTGTCTCAAGCATTCTTAAATTAAAATCTACTATAGTTTTGTTTAAGTTAATTATAATATAAAGGGGAAAAAATGAGTAAAGATAAAGTTGCACCACATGCTAGAGATCTAGAAAATCATATATTTTTAGTTGATTTAGACGACACTATCACTCAAACATCAAAACGTTCACGTCTTCGAACGCCTAATATTGAATTCGTAACAGGGGCTTTTGAGTTTATTGCTGATATTCATGCTCGGGGAGCTCATATAGCTGTTGTTAGTCATTCTGTTGATAATACACCATATGCAGAAGCTGCTTTTAAAAAACTTAATGAAATGGGAATAAATAATATTCCTTATGTTTCATTATCTGATGCAATGTTTTTTGCTCTTGAAACTGGCCATGCAAAAACAGAAGAAGTAGTAATGTTAGATGAGGACTATACACAAGTTATATTTAAAGATGATGAACAATTTTTATTTTTAGATAATCATGGTCATTCTAATAAAGATTTAGTAAGATTTTTATTAAGCGAACTACACAGAGCTGTAATTAAAGCAATAGGCAAAGGGTCTTCTTATGTCATGGGGCATCTTGCTCTTGAAAGACTAGGCATTACTGATACACAATATAAAGATATGACTATATGTACAGTTGGTGATGCAATTACTGACGTGATGCAAGCAGGGATTTTAAAAGAGAAATTTAAATTCAAAAAAGCTTTTGCCTTCTTTCTTGAGGGTAGTCCTGAAAACGTAATATTTACAAATTTGGCTAAAAATTTGCAAGTTAGATATGCTCCTTACGATATGAGAATATGGTGTTTAGTAAAACTTAGAGAAAAGGAAGTTGTAATAGTACATAATGATGCGATGCCAACAACTTTTAATGAGCATGAATGGCTTGATAAATCAAGGAAAAGCAAAGCTTTATGGGAGGGAATTTATAATTTATATCCTAGAAAGAATCCACCTACAAAAAATTCTAATATTAATTGGTGGTTGACTGATGGGCCTTATAGATTTAATGAGAATAGCAATTGGATGTATAGAGCAGAAGATGTATATGGTGGACATAATAAGATGACACTTGAGCAAGTTAAAACACATTTAAAAACCCCATTTAAAATTGATGGTCAATGGTATTTTCGTAATCAAATAGTAGATGGTGTATCTGAAATGGTTTTAGATGAATTAAAACAGCATTTGGTAAATACAAAACAAGTTGAATCCTTAGATGCATTTATTGTTCAAGGAGAATCTGATTTAAAAGAAGCAACAGCACTTGTTACTTCGCCTGATCATGAAGTGCTGCAACGGCCAGATACTCCTATGCCTGAGTTTGCTAGAATGACTATCTCTAATAATACTTCTTGGGCCCAAGGAATTACGCAGGCTAGAGAAGAATCGCCTGCTCCACAAGCTCGGCGCTTAGCTTAAAAATAGTAATAATAAAGCAAATATTTGCTTTATTAAATAAGGTAGCTTATAATTCAACCAGCTTTTATTTAAAGCTGGTTGAATTATTAATCTAATAATTATTACTTATGAGATGTGCGTCATATTGCATTACCAAGCAATTTAATATAAATGAACTACAAGAATATTACAGTAAAAAATATAAGTGTAAAATTCACGAGAATGCCCTTCATATCAGTCTTGGTGAAGATGAAGATCTATTCATTATTTATGGTGCTCTAATTTTTTGGAATGTAACAAAAAGAAAAGAAAGCTACTTTATCATGTCAGTTAAAAAATTTGCAAGCCAACATGTTGAGAATTTGAATGAAGAAGAAATAGAGTTTGATTTTGGTGAAAAAGAAGGCGTAAAACAAGACTATATTTTAATTAATAAAAATACAGAATCATTATCTAAAATTGCAGCTTCTTTTGGCTTAGCTCAATCAGCAATGCTTAGCTATTTTGAAGATAAAGTTGATAAAACTATTGCTAAATGCGAGTCATTAATTTCAACTTTGGCAGAAAAAGGTAGTATACCGTTGTCGCATGTTGAAATATCTAAAAGAGTAGGTCAGTTATTTTTGGTTAGAAATCAAATAAATATGCAAAGTGATATTTTAGATATTCCAGTTTTTATATGGAATAATTCAGAGCATGAAGAACTTTACAAGCAAGCAACGCAAAATATGAAACTAGTGCCAAGAACAGTAGTTTTAAATAAACGCCTTGATATTATTCAAGAATTATTTGATGTTTTAAAAAACCAAGTTATTGCAAGCCATTCTATGCGGCTTGAATGGGTAATAATTTGGCTAATTTTTATCGAGATAGTAATCACATTATTTATCCACTATAAATAAATTTGCTTAAAGCAGCTATACAAAAAAAAATAAGCTGCTATATTTTATGCTTTAAATATAACAATACATTCAAATAGGGACTACTATGAGCTTAACTTTTTCTATACTAAAACCAGATGCTGTTGAAAGAAATTTAACAGGAAAAATTAATGCAATGATTGAAAGCGCTGGCTTTAGCATTGTAGCACAAAGAATGATTCATATGAGCAAAGATCAAGCGCAGGAATTTTATGCTGTTCACTCTGAGAGACCTTTTTTTAGTGATTTAGTTACTTATATAACGTCAGGAAAAGTAGTGGTTCAGGTGCTTTCACGTGATAATGCAGTAAGCGAATATAGAAAGCTTATGGGTGCTACTAATCCTAAAGATGCTGAAGAAAACACTATCAGAAAAGAATTTGCTGTTGATATTGAAAGAAACTCAGTTCATGGTTCTGATAGCGAAGAGAATGCTGCAATTGAAATAAAATTCTTTTTTAATGATAATGAAATTTTTGCTTAAAACTCTACATATAAATCTCTAAGAGAATTTTAAAATGACAATAATGCATGATGCTTGGATTACGGAGATGTCTGAAAAAAAAGACATGATTTCTCCTTTCCAGCCAAATCAAGTAAGAGAGAAAGATGGTAAAAGAATAATTTCATATGGAGTTACATCATACGGTTATGATGCTAGAGTTTCAAATGAATTTAAAATTTTTACTAATGTGGATTCTGATACTATAGATCCAAAAAATTTTTCTAAAACTAGTTTTGTAGATCGTGTACTTGATGAGTGCATTATTCCACCAAATAGTTTTGTTCTTGCTCGCACTATTGAGTATTTTAAAATTCCTAGAGATGTTTTAGTAATTTGTGTAGGTAAATCAACTTATGCAAGATGTGGCATTATTGTGAATGTTACTCCCTTAGAACCGGAATGGGAAGGGCATGTAACTTTAGAGTTTTCAAATACTACACCGCTGCCTGTAAAAATATATGCTAATGAAGGTGTTTGCCAATTTTTATTTTTAAAAGGTGATAAAGTTTGTAATATTTCTTATGCTGATAAAAATGGTAAATATATGAATCAGCAAGGTGTTACTTTACCTAAAATTTAATTATAATTATCAAATTACAGTTTGACCTAGTAATTTTGATCTTTTACAATCAATATAAATAAAAGCAAAGCTGAAGTTGATAATGTCTGAAAAAGTTTTTTTTGGTAACAAAAAAATTGATCCATCTATAAAACAGAGTTTTGTAAATGATGTATTTTCCTCTGTTGCAAGTAATTATGATGTCATGAATGATTTAATGAGTTTTGGTACTCATAGATTGTGGAAAGACAAATTTGTAAATGAAATTACAGATTTTAATAAAAAAATTATTGATGTTGCTGGTGGTACAGGTGATATTACTGCAAGAATACTCAAAAAAGCCAAAAAATTATATTTACAGCCTGATATAACCATATTTGATATTAATAGTGATATGCTTAAGAAAGGCAAGGAAAAATTTTATGACCAAGGGCTTTTTACTAGTAAATTAAATTGGATCTGTGGGAACGCAGAATCTATGCCATTCAAAGATAATGTTTTTGATTTTTATGTTTGCGCATTTGGCTATCGTAATATGACAAATATTAATTTAGCGCTACATGAAGCTAGAAGAGTTTTAAAACCAGGTGGTAAATTTATTTGTTTAGAATTTTCAAAAGTTTATAATCCTTTGCTTAATAAATTTTACCAATTTTACTCAAAAAATATAATTGCCAAACTTGGTGGTATTGTTGCAAATGACTTTGATTCATATTTGTATTTAGTAGAAAGCATTGATAATTTTTTACCCCAAGAAGAATTTACAACTCAAGTAAGTGAAGCTGGGTTTAATAATACTTCATTTGAAAGTTTGTTTTCAGGGGTTTGTACTATTTATCGGGGCTATAAGTAACTGTAGTAAATTCATTTTGATTTTGTGCATCGTTTATCTAGCCTTGGAATCCTTTCCTAGTGCAATTTTCTTAACCTAAAACAGTATAAATGAATATTTAAGCGGTTTTAGGAGATTTCTTTGATGCTTGTTACTTTAGCATCTTTAAATTCAGCAAGCAAATTTTGTACATTATCATCTGCTATAATAGAGTTTCTTTTTTGTTCTTTTATATAAGAATCTTGTTCAGCAAGAGATTTATCGCTTTTTTCATCACTTAAAATAACCTTCCATGGAGTATTTGTCCAATCAGTAAGTTTTTGAACGATGTCATTAATAAAATTTTTAGGTAATTGGCTTAAAGATTTTAATTTTAATATATTATTTTCAATACTAATTAAGCCTACATCTTCATAGAGATGGTGATATAAAATTAATTCTTTATGATCTCTAAATAATAGTAATAAATCTTTAAATAATAAACTATTAGTTGGAGTTGTTTTTATGGATATATTATCTAATAAAACATGTTGTTCTTCTTTTGCTAAGGTCTTGATATTGGTATCTTGTTTAAAGTTTTGCTTTATTGGTCCGCTATCTGGATTTTGATTTGTAATAAAGCACGCTTTATAAATCAGCATTTCTATAGTGATGTAATTGTTGCTGCAAATATTTAATTCACTTAAAGCTCTGACTATAAACTGCCAAATAATTGTTAGTGTAGTAAAGTTGCTAGAGTTACTTAAATCTTCAAGTTTCTTTAGCTCTTCATCCGTTAAGGATAGTTCTTCATTAGCAAAAGATTTAAAATTCTTATGCCTAATTATTATATTAATTAGCTCTAATAAATCATTAAGTAAAATGGCAAAATCAATACCATTATAATAAAGCTTGTTCAAAGTATTAATAGCTTCTTTTACATTTCCATCATTTATTTGCTGAAGCAACTCTATTACTGATTCTTTGCTTGATATTGATAAAAGCGATAATAATTCAGTGCTCAAAATAAGTTTGTTAGTCGAGCTATTGATGGCTTGATCTAAAATTGATAAAGCATCACGCACAGAACCAGATGCAACTTTAGCGATAATTTTAAGTGCTTTTTCTTCAGAGGAATAGCCTTCATTAGCTAAAATATTTTTTAATAAAATAAGTATATCGCTTTGTGAAAACATTTTTAAATCAAATCTCTGACATCTTGATATAATAGTTAGAGGTATTTTTTGTGATTCAGTAGTAGCAAAAATAAAAATAACATGTTTTGGTGGTTCTTCTAACGTTTTAAGAAGCGCATTAAAAGCGTTAATTGAAAGCATATGTACTTCATCAATAACATAAATTTTATATTTTGAAATTTGTGGTAGATAACGTGAGTTTTCAATAATTTCTCTAATATCAGAAACTCCAGTTTTACTGGCAGCATCAATTTCGATATAATCAGGGTGTTTGTGTGATGTAAAAGCTATGCAATTCATGCAATTATTACAAGGAATAAGAAAACCGCTTGTGGCCACTGGTTCTGTACAGTTAATTGTTTTTGCAATAATTCTTGCAGTAGTTGTTTTGCCTATGCCTCTAATACCAGTTAATAAAAAAGCATGGTGCAGGCGGTTAAATTTGATACTATTAGTAATAGTTCTTACTAAAACATCTTGTCCTTTTAGTTCTGAAAAATCTTGAGGTCTATATTTTCTAGCTAAAACCTTATACTCGTTATTTGGTGAGTTGTTAAATAAAGCTGTTTGATTTGCATCTTCTTTATTATTTAACAGATTTTTTTCCATATAATTTGACCTAATTTTAAAGGAAGATAATTTTATATTTAAAGCTAAAATAGCATTTTTGTATATATTATACTTTAAATCTATTTTAGAGCTTCAAAAGAAATTCTATAAAATTTTGTGGTTATAGTAGTAACGACCTATACTTTCTAAGTACGGCTGCTAGCTTTCGCTTCTGACCGGATTCCCTATAGCTATACCCGTTACTACCAAAGTACATATTATAGACATTTTTTTATATTTCAATATTAAATAAAATAACAGTACAGTATTAAAATTCATTAATTAATTGTTGATTTTATTACAAGAGATTGTTAGTCTTGTATAAAGAGTGTGAGTTTAATTGATCTAAATAATTGTCAATAAAATTATAATAAAATAAAGTAAAAAAATAGCTTTAACAATATCCTTTTTTTGATAGGATCACTGCACAATCAATATCAATAATATAAATTAGGCGTTTTCTATGAGTGTTATAAATCTTAGTTCATATGAAGCATGGAAAAAATTAGAAACAAACAATGATAGTTATTTAATTGATACTAGAACAAAAGAAGAAGTAGTGTTTATTGGCTATCCTAATTTAGAGAAGCTAAATAGTCATTATTTAGCTATTGAGTTAGCTTTTTACCCAGGTATGAAAATTAACGATAAATTTATAGATATTCTAAATAATATTATAGAAGACAAAGATAAAGAAATATTTTTTATTTGCAGGTCAGGAGCAAGGTCTGCTATGGCTGCAGAACTTGCTTTAAATGCAGGTTATAAAAATTGTTACAATATAATAGATGGTTTTGAAGGTGAGCTTGATAGTAACTCACAAAGAAATAATATTGCGGGTTGGAAATTTAATAAATTACCTTGGAAACAAAACTAATGAAAGCAACTAATTATAAAGCAATAGAAGAAATATGATACCTTTAAATGATCAAGTATGGCCTTTAGTTCAGCAAAAACTTAGAGATAATTTAGGTGAAGCAACCTATAATAGTTGGCTTAGTAAGTTAAAAATAGTTGAAAGAACCAGTACAACAGTTTCATTATCGGCACCAACAAAATTTATTCGTGAGTGGATAATAACTCATTATAGAGATATTATTAAAAATATTTGGCAAGAGTTTGAGTTTAATATTTTAAATATAGATATTCAAATTGATAATAACCCAAGTAAGTTAGTTACTGCTGAAACACCAAAAGAAGTAAGCACGCCAGAATCAAAGATTATTGATTATTTCTCTGAAGAAAACCTTGCTTCAATTTTAGATAAAAGATTTACTTTCGATAATTATGTTGTAGGTGCTCCTAATGAACTTGGCTATGCAGCTGCAAGATCAGTGGCTGAGTCTCGTGATGTAAGATCAGAATCTAATCCGTTGTTTTTATATGGTGGCGTTGGTCTTGGTAAGACACATCTTATGCATTCGATTGCTTGGCATATTAAAGAAAATGATTCTAATAGAAGAGTTATTTATATGTCAGCTGAAAGATTTATGTATAGCTTTGTAAAAGCACTTAGAGAAAAGCAAATCATGAGCTTTAAAGAATATTTTAGATCTGTAGATGTTTTAATGATAGATGATGTACAGTTTATTTGTGGTAAGAACAGTACTCAAGAAGAGTTTTTCCACACATTTAATGCGCTTATCGATAATAATTGCCAAGTAGTAATTTCTGCTGATAGATCACCATCAGATTTAGATGGTATGGAAGACCGAATTAAATCTCGTTTAGGCTGGGGCTTAGTTGTTGATGTTCATAGTACAACGTATGAGCTGCGTCTTGGTATTTTGCAATCTAAAATTGATCAATTAAATGTTGAAATACCCAAAAATGTAATAGAGTTTTTAGCAGCAAGAATTAGTTCAAATGTAAGAGAGCTTGAAGGTGCATTAAATAAAGTAGTTGCTCATTCAAGATTATTTGCCAAAACTATTACTATAGAAACTACTCAACATATGCTTAAGGACTTGCTAAGGTCTCATGAAAAAGTAACTACAGTTGAAGATATTCAAAGAAAAGTATGTAACCATTTTAATATCAAGTTTTCTGATATAATTTCTAGTAGAAGGCTTAGAGTTATCGCTCGTCCACGTCAAATAGCAATGTATTTAGCAAAAAATCACACTACAAACAGCTTAGCTGAAATTGGTAAGAAATTTGGTGGTAAAGATCATACAACAGTAATGCATGCTATCAAATCAATTGAAAAAATGTGCACAACAAATTTAGAAATAAAAGAAGATATCAAAATACTAGATAAGATAATTTGTGCCTAGTTTAAGCTAGCGGATTCATTTAGCTAGTAAGAAAAAAATCGCCAAAAATAATGGCTCAAAATTACTTTTGACAAGTTGGGCAATAGAAGGTAGTTCTGCCTGATTGAGTAGCTTTTGTAATGTGGGAGGCACAAATTTTACATTGTTCATCATACCTGCCGTAAACATAAAAATGGTTTTGAAAACCACCTTTTTCACCACTGGTTAGAACATAATCTCTAAAAGATGAGCCATTAAGTTCTATAGCTTTTTGAAGTATAATTTTACTATATTTTACAATATTATCTGCTTCAGTTTTAGAAATATCTTTGCCAAGCTTAAAAGGAGAGATATTACATTTAAATAAAACTTCTGCAGCATAAATATTGCCAATACCAACAACAATATTATTGTCCATCAATAATTTTTTTATAGCAATTTGTTTACAGCTAATTTTTTTAAGTAAATATATTGAATTAAAATCAGGCAAAAGAGGTTCGACACCTATATTTGTAAAATATTTTTTTGTTAGTTCTATATAATTATCAAAATAATCAATAATACCAAATCTTCTTGCATCATTAAAAGTTAGAATTAGTTCATTGCTTAAATATAATACAAAGTGATCATGTTTTAGAATATTAACATTTGATGATTTAGTAATTAATTTACCAGTCATTCCTAAATGAAATACAAGAAACCCATAAGGTTTAAGAGTAATGATGATATATTTTGCTTGTCTTTTAATATCTAAAATTTCTTTATTAACTATATTTAATTCAATATTTGGAGGTAAGTAATTGCGAATTTTATCTCGAAATTTTACTACTTTTACAATTTTCCTAAATTGTAATTTAGGCTTCAATTCTTGGCATATAGTTTCTACTTCTGGTAATTCAGGCATATTTATGATTTTTTTGGCATATATGCATAAATTTTATCAGATATAACAGGTGGTATACAACTTAAAAGCCATGTTACAAAAACTAATGGAGTAGGGAAGGATATCCGCGATTTATTTTTACTAAGGCCATAAGCTATTATCTCTGCTGCTTTTTCAGCTTCCATTATAAAAGGCATTTTAAAATTATTTTGATCAGTTAAAGGTGTCTTTACAAAGCCAGGACAAATAGTGGATACTCTTATATTATATGTTGCTAGCTCACCTCTTAGTCCTTCAGCAAATAATTTCATAGCACCTTTACTTGCAGAATAGGCTGGGCAACTTGGCATTCCTCTATAACCTGCAAGAGAACTCATAATAGCAATTTGGCCATTTTTTTGTTTTATAAAATGTGAGATTGCTGGTAAAATTGTATTTAAAGTACCATTAACATTAACATCAAATAATTTGCGAGTTGAAGTTTCAAACTCTTTAATTTTTGAAGTATTAAGCGAGATTCCTGCATTAGCTATAATTAGATCAATGTTATTTTTAGCAAAGCAATTATTAACCCACTTTGAGGTTTTATCTGTGTCTGTTAGATCAAGACTAATTGACTCAACAATCGCTCCTAAATTCTGACATAGATCGTGAACTATCATTAATTTTTCAAAATTACGACTACATAAAAATAATTTGACATTTGTTGAGGCATATTTAATTGCTAGTGCTTTACCAATTCCGCTTGACGCACCAGTAATAATTATTGATTTTAAAGGTTCCATAGAGTAATTTTACTTATCAAAAATAATATTATATATAATAAATACCAGAAATATAATGGAAAAAAAGCATAAACCACTATTTATCGTAATATCTTCTCCATCAGGAGCTGGCAAGACAACACTAATTAAAGCTATTTTAGCAGATGATAAAAATTTTACTTTATCTATTTCATATACTACTCGGAAAAAAAGATTATCCGAAAAAAATGGCAAAGATTACTATTTTGTTGAACAAAACGCTTTTGATCAGATGGTAGATAAAGGTGATTTTCTAGAATATGTTAATACTTATGATAAATCATATGGTACTTCCAAATATAAGACTTTAGATTTAACAAATTTAGAAAAAGATATAATTTTTGATATTGATTGGTTTGGTACAAAACAACTTATGGAAAATTTTACATCAGATATTATTACTATATTTATTCTACCACCATCACTTGAAGAATTAGCACGAAGGCTTAAAAATAGAGGTACTGAAAATGAAGACTCTCTTAAATTGAGAGTTGAAAATGCTAAAAAAGAAATAAGTCATGCAAATTTATACGACTATTTGATAGTCAATGAAGATATAAATGAAGCCATTACTCAGTTAAAAGAAATAATTGCTGTGGAGCGCTTAAAAAGAATCAATAGCGATATTTTAATTAAAAATCTAATTAAGTAAAAACATTATGAATGAAATAATTATTACTATCGATGGTGCATCGGCAACTGGAAAAACTTTTCTGGCAACTAAATTAGCTGAAAAATTGAATTTTAAGATTTTACCAACAGGACTTATTTATAGAAAAATTGCTAAAACTTTAGGTGATATAAGTGATTTAGATGAAAATGAAATAGAAAAGAAAATTACTGAAATAAATTTTGATGATTTAGATATCACCAAATTAATGGATGAGGGAATAGCAAAACTTGCTTCCAAAATTTCAGCAATTAGAGCTGTTCGTACGGCCTCTAATAAAATTCAAAGAAAATTTGCAGATAAAAATAAAAGAGTTATTGTTGAAGGCAGAGATGCAGGAAGTGTAGTGTTTCCAAATGCAAGTTTAAAATTTTATATCACTGCAAGTTTTGAAGTACGAGCTATGCGAAGATTTAAGCAGTTGCAAGAAAATAATATTTCTGCTATATACGAAGATATCTTAAGAGATATTGAGCAAAGAGATCTTGCTGATCAAACTAGAAAGATTGATCCTCTTAAAATACCTGAAGGTGCTGTAGTAGTCGATACTTCTACACTTCCGAGGGAAAGTGCGTTGGAGTTTATTTTGAATTGTATCCAAGACAAATTAAAAGTAAATTTTTAGTTATTAATTTAGTAAAATGGGGACGTCCCATACTCAAAAAGGATAAGCATTATTATGCAAAAATCTAATATTTTTAATAAAGTAACTATTGAATTTGAAGATAAATTTCAATCAACAGAGAACTTTGCAGAACTTTATGGAAGCTCTTTCAATAGACAAGTAACTGAAAATACTATCACTAAAGGTGAAATTATTGCTATTGAAAACGATGTAGTTATTGTTGATATTGGTGCAAAAAACGAAGGTGTAATACCTTTAAAAGAGTTTTTAGATCATGGTGAATCACCATCAATTGGTGATGTATATGATATATATGTTGAAAAAATAGAAAGCAGAAATGGTAATACCATTTTAAGTAGAGATAAAGCTCTTAAAGAAGAATATTGGGTTGTACTTGAAAAAGCATTAACAGATAATACCAATGTTGATGGTGTTATTTTTGGTAAAGTTAAAGGTGGATTTACAGTTGATTTATATGGAATCATTGCTTTCTTACCTGGTAGCCAAGTAGATGTAAGGCCAATTAAAAATATTTCACCACTAATGGGTATTGTTCAACCATTTAAAATTTTAAAAATGGACAAAAAACAAGGTAATATAGTTGTATCAAGAAGATCTATTCTTGAAGAAACAAGAGATGAAGATAGAGAAGAAGTTCTATCAAATATCAAAGAAGGACAAACTCTTGAAGGTGTTGTTAAAAACATTACAGATTACGGTGCGTTTATTGATCTTGGTAGCGTTGATGGTTTATTACACGTTACTGATATTTCTTGGGGCAGAATTAATCACCCATCAGAAGTACTAACACTTGGACAAACTGTACAAGTTAAAGTAACTAAATTTAATGAAGAAACTAGAAGAATTTCTTTAGGAATGAAACAACTTGAAGATAATCCTTGGAAAGATATTGAAGCTAGATACCCTAAAGGTAAAAAATTCTCAGGAAAAATTACTAACATTACAGATTATGGTGTGTTTGTAGCTCTTGAACCAGGAATTGAAGGCTTAGTACATGTGTCTGAGATTGCATGGGGTAAAAGCAATATTCATCCTAAAAAACTTGTGAATTTAAATCAAGAAGTTGAATTTATCATTCTTGAAATTGATCCTGCAAAACATAGAATCTCTCTTGGTATGAAGCAATGTAATGATAATCCTTGGATTAATTTTGCAGATAAACATCCTATTGGCGCTATTGTAGAAGGCAATATCAAAAACATCGTAGACTTTGGTGTATTTATTGGCTTTGAAGGCGATATTGATGGATTAATTCATGTGTCTGATATTAGCTGGTATGAAGAAGATGCAGTTGCTCAACTTAAAGAATTTAAGAAAGATCAAATTATACAAGCTAAAGTTTTAACAATCGAAGCGGATAAAGAAAGAATCAGCTTAGGTATTAAACAATTAACTGAAGAGCCAAAAGATACTTCTGCTGCTGCTTTTGAAAAATATAAAGTTGGTGAAGTAATCACAGCTGAAGTTAAGGATATTAATGCAACTGGTATTAATTTAACTCTAGATGATGAGAGTATAACTGGTTTTATTAAAACTTCAGAACTTTCGGCAACTAGAGCAGATCAAACGACTGTTAAATTTGCTGTAGGTGAAAAAGTTACTGCTAAAATAATTTCAGCTAATAAAGCTAAAAAGCAAGTTAATCTTTCAATTAAAGCTCTTGAAATAGATGAAAAAAATCAAGCTATTAAAGAGTATGGTAATACTGAAAGTGGAGCTTCTTTAGGTGATATTTTAGGTGAAGCTTTAAATCAAGTTAATAAAGATAAAAAATAAATCTTATTAACTTTTAAAGATAAAGAATAGGTGAGGTTGTAATGACTTCACCTATTTTTATTTGTAAACTGAGTTTATTTCTATATTTTATTTTTTACAAGCTAGATTGTTCTAGCTCACCTTCAAGAAAAAATAGATCTTACTTAAGAATTATAATAAGTGTTAGAAATTTCCTTTAAAATTTGATAAATAGAATTAACTAGACTAAATAAGAAAAATCTTATAATTTAAATGACGTAAAATTGTCCAAGGAATAGCTTGGCGTGATATTTGAAAAAGAAGCAAATGATAGCGAAATATCAAAAAAGATAAAATATTATAAGATTTACTAAAAATTATTCTTAAAAATTTATAAAGTACTTATAAAATACAGACTGAAAAGTACAAATTCTTCTTTTTCTAAATATTTGATTGTAAAAATATGTTGGAGAAACACTCAAGATGTCAAAGATAGTATTAATAGATGCAGTTCACTCGGAGGAAACTCGCGTAGCTGTTTTAAAAAATAAAAAATTGCATGAATATGATTATGAGATTAATGCAAAACCACAATTAAAAGGAAATATTTATTTAGCAAAAATTACTAGGATTGAGCCAAGCCTTCAAGCGGCTTTTATTGATTATGGTGAAGATAAACATGGATTTTTACCTTTTGCCGAAATCCACCCTAGTTATTTTAATAATTCTGTAGTTGAAAAAACTAAAAAAGAACAAGAAAAAAAAATAGGCGAAATAAATGAGCATTTTATAGAAATTTCACCTCCTGATCTTTCTGATATTAATGATGCGGAAGAGAAAGATGCTTTATTAAAAACTGGTGTAGATAGTAGCGAAAATACTGATGCATCTTTGCCTGAAGCAGAAGTAAGTGAAGAGCTAGAGGATAATTATCTAGTAAAAGATGAGCAAGTTACTCGTAATGCTTATAAGCAATATAAAATTCAAGAAGTTTTAAAGAAAAATCAAATAATTCTTGTTCAGGTTGTAAAAGAGGAGCGAGGTAATAAAGGCGCATCATTTACAACTTATATTTCATTAGCTGGTAGATATGCAGTGCTAATGCCAAATAGTGATGGCCAAGGTGGTGTATCACGCAAAATCGCTAACTTAGAAAGAAGAAGATATTTAAAGCAAACTATTGATGAGCTGAAAATTCCTGCAGGCATTAGTGTAATTATCAGAACAGCTGGTGAAGATCATACTAAAGCTGAAATAAAAAGAGATTATGATTATTTAGTAAGGCTTTGGAATAGTATTAGAGAAAGTACTATTTCTTCTAAGGGGCCAACTTTTATTCACGCTGAAAGCGATGTAATAAAAAGAACAATTAGAGATACTTTAGATGATGAAACCCAAGATGTTTATGTCAGTGGTGAAGCTGCATACAATGTTGCAGTAGATTTTGCTAAAAAATTAGCTCCTGGTATTGAAAAAAATATAAAACTATTTAAATCTAAAATGCCAATATTTAATAAATTTGGGATTGAATCGCTAATTTCATCATTTTTTGCTACTATTTATCATTTAAGCTCTGGTGGATATTTGGTTATTAATACTACAGAAGCTCTAACTACTATTGATGTGAACTCTGGCAAGTCTACTTCTGAAAGAAATATAGAAGAAACTGCTTACAAAACAAATTTAGAAGCTGCACGTGAAATAGCTCAGCAAATTCGTTTGAGAGATATTTCAGGTTTGCTTGTAATCGACTTTATCGATATGGTTGAACCACAACATCGTGCTCATGTTGAAAAACAATTTAGAGGTTATCTCGGTAGCGATAAAGCAAGAATTCAAATGAGTCAGATTAGTGAATTTGGCCTTATAGAAATGTCAAGACAACGCTTAAAATCAAGCTTTCTTGAAACTAATACAGTTATTTGTAGTAGTTGTACTGGTAAAGGAAGGGTCAAAGAAGCAAGTACTAATGCTCTTACTATCTTAAGAACTCTTGAAAATGAAATATGTGAAGAACACTTTGAAAAAGTAATTGTTTATGCAAATCTAAAAACGACTTTATATTTACTTAATCATAAAAGAGCTGTAATTTCTGAGATAGAAGCAAAGTATAATATTGAAATTTTAATTCTGCATGAAGAAAACATAAGTGAAGATGCATATTCAATTGAAACTTTTGAAAAAGATAAGAAAAAATTATCTCAAATTAAAAAACCAACGGTTGATGAAGAAGAAATTATTTTTGATGATTTAAAAGAATATGAATCTGAAGAAGATGATTTATTAGTGAGTGAAGAAGACAATAAAGTTGGTATTGCTCGTAGCAAAAGAGGTGTAAGTAGCAATAGACACAAAAGACTACCTTATAAAACAAATAATAACGCTAATGCTAACAACCCTAATAATGCCGGTAATCCAAATAACAATAATAACGCTAATGCTAACAACCCTAATAATGCTAGTCATCCAAATAGCAATAATAATAACCCTAATAATCCTTATCAGAAAAAACATAGGAAAAGAATTAATTATAATAATAAATCAAGGCCTGATTCATCAGCACCAGCAAGTTCTACAAAACAAACCTGGTGGCAAAAGATTTTTAACTAAAAACTTAGGAAGTTTAGTATAAATAAGAATCTTAATGAAGTATCTATCCCTGGCGATAAGTCGATCTCACACCGAGTTCTAATGCTTGCTGCCAGGGCATCTGGTTTAACTGAAATTTTCAATATTTCGTTAGCTGAAGACATACTTTCAACAATTAATGCTTTAAAAAAACTAGGTGTTCGAATAGAAATTTTAACTGATAAAGTTTTAGTTTATGGCATAGGTCTTAAAGCTTTTTCAGCAACACAACCTCTTGAATTATATATGGGTAATTCTGGAACATCAGCTAGATTACTTATGGGTTTTATTGCTTCAAGTTCAATAAAAGTAATTTTTACTGGAGATGAGTCTTTATCAAATAGACCCATGGAAAGAGTGCTAAAACCTCTAGCTAATATGGGCATTACTTATGAATTTTTATCAGATAAACAATTACCTTGTTCATTAATAGGAAATAGTGCTTTAAAAACAGGCAATTATTCTGTATCTGTTACTTCTGCTCAGGTTAAGTCGAGCTTATTATTTGCAAATCTTCCTTGCAATATTTCTATTAACATAGAAGAATTAAACAATTCTAGAGATCATACTGAAATAATGTTTAAATATTATGGTTTAAATATTGTTTATCAAAATGGTTTCATTCAATTTAGAGGTGGTAAAGAATTTACAATTGGTAATTATTATGTGCCAAGTGACCCATCCTCTGCAGCTTTTATTATAGCGCTGATCATTTTTAAAAAAATAACTCCTTTAAATATTAAAAATATTTGCATAAATCCTACAAGAACTGGATTTATTAAAGTTTTGCAACAGATGGGATGCAATATTGATTTTGAAAATATACATTATCTGCAAGGAGAAAAAGTAGCTGATTTAAAAATAATCCCGAGTACTTTAAAAGACATTAATATTGGCCCTGAAATATTTACTTCAATGATTGATGAATATCCAATTTTTTCAGTAATTGCTGCTTATTCAAATTGTAAAGTTTCAATGACAGGACTTGATGAATTAAAATATAAAGAGAGCAATAGGATAGCTCTAATAGAGCAAGGCCTGATATCTTTTGGTTACGATGTATCAATTAAAAATGATAGTCTTATCATTAATAAAAAAGAAAAAAAACATAAAATAAATATTGCTATTAAAACTGCAGGAGATCACCGTATAGCCATGTCGTTTATTATTTTAGCAATTTTACATGATCAAAAAATTATCATAGATAATATTGAATGTATTAATACAAGCTTTCCAAATTTTTTTACAATATTGCAAGAGCTCGGAATAAATGACTTTAAACTAAGTTAATAACTTATTACAGATATGTTGATTTTTTTAATTATTTTGTTTCCTATAAAGAAGGAAACATTGAAGAAGCAAAAGAATATAGGCAAGTAGCTGGTGATACTTCTGATGATGTTTACGAGTCATTATAGTTTTTATAATAATGAGTCAGATTAAATAAAATAAATAGATTTGGATTGCTAGAATCGAAAACGAAGTCAAATTTGTATTAAGTTAAAATTGACTTTCGTTCTAAACTATTTTCGTATTACAAATTATCTTTATACAATCTTTAACTCAAAATCATAGTTTTAATATGTTGTTCTATAGCATTAATAGCTATATTGCATTTATCAAAATCAAATCCACCTGCTTGAGCAATTTCTTTTTTACCGCCACCTTTATTACCGCTAATTGCATTAACTGCAATATCAACAAGCTCTTTTGCATCGATTAAAAGAATATTTTTATTCACTGCAACTACAAGAGAAGTTTTATCTTCAAACTTAGAACAAATGATAATAATATGATCTATTAGTTTACTAATATTTTCAGCTACTTGCCTTGCCTCTTGAGGAGTTAAATCATCAGTGATTGTAGCAATAAAATTATAATTTTGAATTTTATGTATATCTTGAGTTGCTAAAATATTTTGTTGAATATTATTGAGCCTTAAGTCATTAAATTGCTTTTGTAGCTTTTTATAATTTTCAAATAAAGTTTCAGTAGCTTGATAAATTTCACTTGGGGTTACTTTAAGTAAACTAATCATTTTATTTAGAGTATTACTTTGCTCTTGCATCAATTTGATAGCAAATTCTCCCGTAACAGCTTCAATTCTACGAATACCTGAAGCAATAGCGCTTTCAGAAATAATTTTAAAGCTACCAATATCACCAGTAGCATTGACATGTGTGCCACCACATAATTCAACAGATTTACCCATGGTAATAACTCTTACTTCAGAATCATATTTTTCACCAAATAGTGCCATTGCTCCAGATTTAACAGCTTCATCTAGCGAAAGGCTTTGAATTTGAGCATTTGAATTTTTGCAAATCATCTCATTAACAGCACACTCAATTTGTTCCAATTCTTGGCTTGATAATGCTTTTGCATGGCTAAAATCAAATCTTAATTTGTTTTCAAGTACTAATGAGCCTTTTTGTGTAATATGTTCACCTAAAATGCTTCTAAGTGCAAGGTGTAATAGATGAGTTGCAGAATGATTAGCTTTGATGGCTTTTCTTCTTTTGACATCAACTTGTAAAGTAACTTCTTGATTTTTTAGATTTTCAGGGATCTTACAAATATGAGCATGTAATTTACCAATAAACTTTAAGGTATTGATAATTTTATACTTGTTGTTTTCTTTATCAATTAAAAAGCCAGAATCGCCAATTTGACCACCTGATTCAGCATAAAAAGGAGTTTGATTAGTTATAACCAATTTTGTATCTTCATTAAATGCAAAAATTTCAAGTATATTTGCTTTTGCTTCTGTATGCATATAACCTAAAAACTCTGTAGCACCATGCTTTTCAAGCAGATCAAACCAAATTTCTGCTATTTGTTCTTCACCGCTACCTTTCCATGATTTTTTTGCAAGTTGTTTTTGTTTTAGCATTGCTGCTTCAAACTCATGTTCGGAAAGTTCAAAATTATTTTCTCTTAAAATATCCTTTGTTAAATCAAGAGGAAAACCATAAGTATCGTATAATTTAAAAGCGGTTTCACCAGAAAATATTTTATGATCTTTTTGCTCCTTAATACCTTCGTGCAAAAGTTTCATACCTTTTTCAAGAGTTCTTTTAAATTTTAACTCTTCTTGGTAAAAAGATTCTTCAATTAAACTTTTTGCTCTTATAAGCTCAGGGTAGGCATGGCCCATTTCATTAACCAAAGCTGGTACTAGCTTTGTCATTAAAATATCTTTACTTTCAATTTTATGGATGTGCCTAATTGCTCGTCTTAAAATACGTCTTAATACATAACCACGCCCATCATTTGAAGGCATTACTCCATCAGCAATAAGAAATGAACATGAACGCAAATGATCGGAAATAACTTTAAAAGAGCTCAAATTATCGTTAGTTACTTTGATATTAGCAATATCTGAAATATTCTTTATAAGATGTTGAAACAAATCAATTTGATAGTTCTCAGGAACATTTTGCATTACCGCTGCAAGCCTTTCAAGACCAGCTCCTGTATCAACACATGCTTGTGGTAATTTGATTCGGCTACCATCAGCTAGTTGTTCATATTGCATAAAAACAATATTCCAAATTTCAACATATCGATCACCATCTTGGTCTTTTGTACCTGGTAAGCCTCCAAAAATTTTATCACCATGGTCATAAAAAATTTCAGTACAAGGTCCACATGGTCCGGTAGGGCCCATAAACCAAAAATTATCATTAGTGTTTATTCTAATTATTTTGCTATCGTTAAATCCTGAAACTTTTTTCCAAATATTTGCTGACTCTTCGTCTTCGTAATAAACTGTAACATATAGCTTGTCTTTAGATAAATTTAAAACCTTAGTTAAATAATCCCATGCATATGTGATTGCTTGCTCTTTAAAATATTCTCCGAAAGAGAAATTACCAAGCATTTCAAAAAATGTATGGTGTCTTGATGTATATCCAACATTTTCTAAATCATTATGCTTACCACCAGCTCGAACGCATTTTTGAACAGTTGTAGCAGTTTTATATAAAGTTTTTTCTTCACATGTAAAAACATTTTTAAACTGCACCATTCCAGAATTTGTAAACATAAGAGTTGGATCGTTTTGTGGCACTAAAGGCGATGAGCTTATTATTTGGTGATTATTACTTTTAAAAAAGTTTAAAAAACTTTTTCTAATTTCTGAAGTAAGCATAAATTACAATTCCACTAGTAAAATTTGATTATATGGTAAATTTTGTTTGCATTATTAACTATAATATCTGTATTTTTAAATTTGAAAAGTACTATTAAACGAGCATAAAAAAATACTTTTAATTTATATGGTTTGACTCTAGAGTGTATAGGGTAACTTGCAGTTGAGTTAGATCAAAATTATGAATTATAATAAAATTACAATTGTAGTTGGAAATAGGGGAAAAAATTTATTTTTTTTTAAAGATGATTCATTTATAAAAACAAATTATTATAATTTTGATGATGATAATTATTTACTGCATTTTAAAGAATTAAATAAAACTTGTGAAGTTGAAATTATTTTAAATTGCTCTCAACAAAAAAGTTATATCCAAAATCTAATTACATTTTCTGATGCTGAAACTATAAAGATTTTTCAACAATATTATGATAAAAAACCAAATATTATTTATGCTTACCAAGAAATAAAAGGTACAAATGCTTTAAGTAAAAAATTTACTATATGCGAAGCAGTAATCGATAGTAATTTAAAAAAAACTATAAATAATATTATCAAATATAAAAAGGTAAATTTAACTAATTGTTTTTTTATAGAAGATTATTTGCATCAGTTTTATATACAAAATTTTATTCATGAGCATGAAATATATAAATCACAAGAAACTGAGCAAGACATTACATTAGTAATGTTTCCACTAAAATCTTCTGATTATAAAGTAATTTGTATACAAAATGAAGAATTGTTTGATAGTTTTATTATTGATAACCAAGATAATTATCAAAATGATAAAGAATTGGCTCAATTAATAAATGATAAAATTAGTCATTATCAAATTTCACAAAATTGCTTGATTAATATGGTCGTATTTAATGAATATAACCAGCTTATGATTGATCCTAAAAAAATTATGATTAACAATTTTTTAAGCATAAATTTAGATTCTGCTAACTTTAAAAAAATTCCTGATTTTCGAGATATTGAAACTTTAATTTTTAGTAAAAAACCTGCTACTTTATTTAAAGCTGCTAAACACATTAGTTTAGATGCATTATTTACCATAAAGAAAAAATTAGAAATAATTACTACTTTAAGTTACTTGCCATTAATTTCTTTATTTATAATATTTTCGTATATGAGTAAAATAAATAGTCTAGAAAAAAAAACACAAGAACAATATCAAAATATACATCATTTGGAGCGAGAAATATCAGCTATTAATAAAGAAATAGCAAACTTTAATCAAGATAATGACTTAGAAAATACTTTTGCTATGTATCAGAAACTATCAGGTACCAAAATTACGCCATTATATATAATTGAAAAATTACTTACCATAAAAAATAGTAGATTAACAATTAATGATTTGATTTGGGAAAATCATTATAATAAAGCTGATATTCAGACTAAAAAACTAAATAAAACTATAATTAGAGCAAATTTTAATATGAAAGATGATATTGAAAATATATTAATGAGTTTTAAAAAGATATTTTTTAACTATAAAGTAAATATTAACCGCTTAATTTTTAAGAGTGTTGATCTTGAAAATGATTTAATACCTATCGAAATAACCATATTTGGACCGTTGGAAAATAATGCATTTGGATCTTAGTGAATATAAGCTTCTTTTAAAAAAACGGTATATTTATTATGTGACTATACTTATTATAATTTCGTTATTCATTGTGGGATACATTTGTTATTGCCATTATAGACTAACTAAATTAGAAAATATTCAATATAGTAATACTATAGCTTTACATAAAATTTTAGACACAAAACAATTTTTAGAATTGACAAAAAGAGGTTATCATCAAACTTATCAAATATTAAATAGAATTAAAGAGCAAAAATTTGAGAATGTACTTTTTAGCGAAGAACTACTTAATAGTTTTTTTAACCTAGCTAAAAAAGAATATAATTTAAGCTATGATAGTAAATTAATAAAAATCAAGCCAGATCAAATAGAAAATTTTTATGATAATTTTAATCTTAAAACTATGACATTTACATATAGAACTTATGTAAAAGATGACGAAAGTATATATAAGCTAATTGATTCAATGCATAAAACCTTTTTAAGAAATATAAGAATTCTAAGAGTTGAAATTAAAAATTTAGCAAATAACAAACCCTATATTCAAAGTGATATAGAGTTTGAAATTTTTAAAATTAAAAAAAATTAAAATATATTTAAATCACTATATATGTCTTGAGGCCTGCAATAATAGTTAGCGCCATTTTATAATTTTAAGATAAGTTTTTAATCTCACCGTAAAATATTTGTTTTAAAATAATAATTTTAGAATAAATGTCATAAAAATTATTGTATTTTCTTTCTTTATGCATATGTTAAACGGAACCTGAGTAATTTCTTAATATAAATAAATTTTAAGTTTAAGAAATAATTAGAGGTTTTATATTACAATATAATAAATTATTAATATATTGTATTTTGAGGTAAGCCATGTTAGATAAAAAATCTGTTGATAATGATTGTTCATGTGTCAATGAAAGTGCTGATAATAAAAATAATAATAATGAATATTTAGTTGAAGAGAAATCAACATCATTATATTATTTCTCAGTAATTGGTATAATAGCAACACCTCTGGCAATAGGGTTCTACTTGTTAGGTACTTGCCTGACACCAGTAGATACAAATGGTTCTAGTGAATTATAAAAATGTTTAATAAAATCTTATTAGAACTTCAAAAAAAAGATTATAAAACTTTTATAATACCTTGTAATGATAGATTTTTTTCGGAATATGTTAATGATAGCAATAATTTATTAAAGTACTTTATTAATTTTTCTGGTTCTAACGGTTTAGCAATTATAAGCAAAGATAAGAAAGCTTTTTTTACTGATGGCCGTTATATGCAGCAAGCCCAAATAGAAATTGATTCTTCATTTGAAATTTTAAATTTTAATGAAATGAGTCCTGAAATTTGGCTTAAACAAAATAATATAGAGCAAATAGTTTTTGACCCTTTGTTGCATACAAATAATAATATTGCAAAATTGTATAAAAATATCAAAACTATACCATATGAAAATTTATTAATCCAATACTTGCCATTGGCAACTCAACGTAAATTAGAAATTTATCCTCACTTAATAAAATATGCAGGCGAGGCTTTTGAGAGTAAAATTGTTAGAGTAATAGCTAAGTTTAGCACAGATATTCTCTTTATAACTAATGCTGAGAGTATTTCATGGTTGCTTAATTTAAGGTCAAATGAGATTGAATTTTGTCCAACTTTATTATCACATGCGTTTATTTGGCATAGTGGTGAGATAGTGATATTTTTAAAAAACCATGATGATTTAAAAATTGATAATGTTACATTTTACTCACTAGATTATTTACCAGAATATATTAAAAAAATTGATAATAAAATTGTTCAAATAGATCCTGAAACCTGTTGTGTTGCTTATGAGGATTTATTTAAGAATTATATCAAAAGAACTGACCCAATTTTAGAACTTAAAGCTATTAAAAATAATATAGAAATTAAAGGCGCTAAAAGAGCTCATTTATTAGATGGTTTGGCTGTAATTAAATTCCTATACTTGCTTGAAAATAAAAGAAAATTTGATGAATATACAGCAGCAGAAGCACTACTTGCAATCAGAAGTAGCAGTAAAGAATTTCAATTTCCTAGTTTTGCAACTATTTCTGCGTTTGCAAGTAATGGAGCAATTATTCATTATAATCCTAAGAAAGAATCTGCTAAAAAAATATCTATTGATAATTTATATCTACTTGACTCTGGAGGGCACTATTTATCTGGTACTACAGATATAACTCGCGTAATTCATCTAGGCAAACCTACAAAAGAACATAAGAAATTTTATACTTTAGTGCTTAAAGGTCATTTAGCACTACTTAAAGCTGTTTTCCCAAGTGGAACTACTGGTTCTGAAATTGACATATTAGCACGGCAGTTTTTGTGGCAAGAAGGTTATAATTATCCTCATGGTACAGGGCATGGTGTTGGAAATTTTATGAATGTTCATGAAGGACCGCAAAGAATTGGTAAAAATGGCAATTATCCTCTAAAAGAAAATATGATTTTATCAAATGAACCAGGGTTTTATAGAGTTGATGACTTTGGTATTAGAATAGAAAATTGCATGATAGTAAGTAAGAGTAAAAAGCAAGATTTCTTAAAATTTGAAAATTTAAGCTTAGTTCCTTATGAAATAAAATTAATCGACAAAAAACTACTTAATCCTCAAGAAATAGAGAGCATTAATCAATACCACAAACGCATCTATAATATATATGCTAAACATTTAAAAGATAATAATATAATGCAATGGCTTTTTAAGAAATGCCAAAAAATATAAAGAACTATCGTAATTAATTAAATTTACTATTGACAAGCGTAATATTTTACGATATAGTGATTTTCGTAATGGGATAGTTGCGCCCATGTTTAGCCCACATTATTATTTATAGGTTTTGCTTTATGAAAAAGGCATTAAATTTCTTTTTTGATAAATTTAGTGATAAGAAAGATAGCGAGCAGAAGAGTTTTAATGATTTTACATTTTCTAATAAATTTACAAATAATAGTGAAGTAAATATCAATAAATTTGATGCATTTGGTAAAAATGTAATTGTATACCGAGCTATAAATCTTATTGCTTCATCAGTTGCAAGTGTTAATCTTAAGCTTTATCGAAATATAGATGATAAAAAAATAGAAGTTCATGAACATCCTTTAGTTGATTTATTACATAGACCCAACCCTTTAATGGGAGGTGCTGATTTTTTTCAGAACGTAATAATTAATAAGATAATAACAGGAAATAGTTTTATTTTAGCTGCACCAAAAGGGATGCCAAAAGAATTATATATTTTGAATTCTGAAAAAGTTACAATAGAAAAAGGAAATAATATTTTTCCTAAATCATATATTTATCAAGCTGGTGATAAAAAAATTAAATATATTGTAGATCCATTTAGCGGCAAAAGCCAAATATTACATTTAAAAAATTATAACCCATACGATGAACTAACAGGATACTCAAGTTTAGCTGCGGCTCATTATAGTATTGCTCAACATAATGAAGCTTCTAAATGGAATTTATCAATGTTAAAAAACGCTGCTAGACCTTCTGGAGCATTGACTCTCAAAAGCTCTGGTAATGAACCAAGTTATTTAAATAAAGAACAGTATAATCAGCTAAAAGAACAACTTGATGAGTTGTACACTTCTTCTTCTAATGTAGGTAAGCCACTTCTTTTACAAGGTGGTCTTGATTGGAAAGAGCTGAGTCTTTCACCTAAAGACATGGATTTTATTGAAGCAAAACATAGTAATGCACGAGATATTGCTTTATGTCTTGGAATACCACCTCAATTACTCGGAATTCCTGGTGATAGCACTTATAGCAATATGCAAGAAGCTAGACTTTCTTTATGGGAAGAAACTATTATTCCTACTTTAGACCATTTAATTGATGAGCTTAATAATTGGCTAATTCCAATGTTTAATGACCAGCTTATAATCTCATATAATTTAGATAGTATTTCAGCACTTTCAGTAAGGCATGAAAAATTATGGAAGCGATTAGAATCATCAAATTTTTTAACAATTAACGAAAAAAGAAAACAAGTTGGCCTTTCGCCACTTGAAGGAGGTGATAAACTTTGGAATTAAAAACATTAAGCACTATCAAAAATATTGCTCAACTAAATGAAGATGGTTTGTTATTTGGTTATGCATCTGTATTTGATAATACTGATAACCATAATGATATAATATTAAAAGGTGCATTTAAAAATATAGACATAAGCAAAATAAAAATTCTGTGGCAACATGATCCTAAAATACCGATAGGCTCAATTTTATCACTCAAAGAAGATGATTTTGGTCTTAAAGTAGAAATAGCACTAGATTTGAATGTTAGGAAAGCTAGAGAAGCATTCTCACTTGTAAAATCAAATGCTATCTCTGGTCTTAGTATTGGTTTTAATCCTTTAGATTATGATTACAATCTTGAAGGAAAAAGAATTCTAAAAAAAATAGACTTATGGGAAATTAGCTTAGTTACTTTTCCTTCAAACTCATATGCTAACATAATAAGTACTAAGCATTTAGCGCCACTTAAAATACTTACAGATTCAATCACTAGAGCAAATCAAATTCTAAATGAATTATCAAAATAAAACTATCTAAGGAAAAATTATGCAATTAAATGAAGTTACACAAAAAGTAAATATACTATCTAAAAGCTGGGAAGAGTTTAAGTCAATTAATGATCAAAGGCTTGAACAAATAGAAAAAAAAGGGAAAATAGATCCTTTAATCGATGAACAAATTAGAAAAATTAATAATTCGTTACATGAGCAAAAACAAAAACTAGATAATTTTGAGCTATATAATAGCAGACCAAGTTTTGATGAAAATTATAAAACTAGTGATGAACTTGATTATAAAAATGCTTTTGTTGATTATTTAAGAAAAGGTAACGAAACTAATCTTAACTCGTTTAAAGAAACTTCTTTAAACTCTTTATCAGATCCAGATGGTGGCTATCTTATTAGACCGCAAGTATCTAATCAATTAGGAGCTGAAATAAATACTAGAGTTGCCATGCGTGAACTTGCATCAGTACAAGCAATTTCAACAGATTATTTAGATATTATTGAAGATGAAGGCAATTGTGGAGTAGGTTGGGTTACAGAAACTCAAGAGAGGCAAAATACTAAAGCACCATCTTTTACAAAAAGAAGAATAATAGTTCATGAAATGTTTGCACAGCCAAAAGCTACACAAAAATTAATTGACGATTCATTAATTAATATTGAACAATGGCTTAATGAAAAACTAGCTGAAAATTTTGCTGAACTTGAGGCAAAAGCTTTTATCCATGGTGATGGAATGAGTAAACCTCGAGGAATTTTATCTTATGAAGATGGTATTGGAAATGATAAAATTGAACAAATAAAAGCAACAAGCTTAACTAGTGAAGAATTAATAAAATTATATTTTGCTCTTAATGATAAATATATAAAAAATGCAACAATGCTACTTAATAGTTATACTTTAGCACAAATTAGAATGTTAAAATGTGAAAATACTGGTCAATATATATGGTCACCTAGTTTAGAAGCAAAAATGCCTGATAAAATTCTTGGTATTCCAGTAAAAATTGAATCTAATATGCCTGAGTTTAATAAAAATAATATAGCTATTGCAATCGCAGATTTTAAAAAGGCGTATAAAATTGTTGATAGAGCAGGCGTGAGGGTATTAAGAGATCCATTTACTAATAAACCTTTTGTAAAATTTTATACTACTAAGAGAGTAGGTGGGGATGTAGCTAATTGCTCGGCCATTAAATTACTAAAATGTACTAATTAATATGTTTAATAATAACATTAGAGTTAATGCTTTCTAGGTATAAATAACTATTATCAGGGATATTAATCCATTCTGATTCGTCGTCGAGGGCTTCTGAAGATATGATAATATTTGAGTTTTTATTATTAATGAATTTAGGATTATAAGAATATTTCAATGATAACACTTCTGCATCTTTACTTGAGTATTTAGTAGCAAAAATGCTTTTACCATCAGTAATGAGAATATTAATTTTAGCAGAAATATCTGTACTATAAGTTGATTGTAAATCTTCAATAAACTTAATAGCTTTAATACACGCTGAAGTGAGGTTTTTAGTTTCTAAATAAAATTGCATTATCAGAAAAAAAATATACTCAGAATCTGTTTGACCGGTTATTTTTTGGAATAATTCGTTAGATAGTCTGCTTAGGATAGTTCTTTTAAATAATGAAAAATTTTGGATATTACCATTATGAACAAAAACAAAATCTTCAAAATAAAAAGGGTGACAATTAGTAATATTTACATCTCCTACTGTAGCAGCACGCACGTGAGCTATTATACAATTAGAGATAGTTTTTTGAGAAATATGTTTTAAATTAATATCATTCCATGCAGGTTGTGTCGATTTAAATACAGCTGGTTTTGAATCAATTGCTTCTTTATACCAAGCAAGTCCAAATCCATCACCATTTAAACGAGAAATACTTTCTCTACATGAATGACTTTGTTTTATAAGTGAGTTGCTTGGATAGTAAAG
Organism: Rickettsiales bacterium UBA6177; assembly: GCA_002422875.1. Taxonomy (GTDB): domain Bacteria; phylum Pseudomonadota; class Alphaproteobacteria; order Rickettsiales; family UBA6177; genus UBA6177. Next base: position 50,006 of record DITT01000002.1, read on the forward strand.
TAATTTATCAATTAATATTTCGTCATAGCCAAGAAAGCCAAAGAATCTACACATTATTCAAAAATAGTAAGTACATCATGATTAGAATTGTAGCAAGATAATCAAAAAAAACAAGAAGTCTTATTATCAACACAAGCTTGAGTTTAGCTTAAGGGGATAAAGCTAAACTCAAGTGATAATATATCGACTAATTACTAAGTTAAAAATGATATAAATCAAATATTACTATAAAAAACAGGAAGCTTTATGAAATTTAATTGGCAAAAATTATTAAAAAAAGCAGTTTATGATTATGATATACCAGCAGCAGAATTCTGGAATATGACATTTGGTGAACTTGTTGCAGTAAGCGATGCAAAAGATAGTTTAGCTAAATATAAAAGAAGGAATAAACATCAATGATACAATTATTAACAATTGAAGAAGTAAAAGATTTTCTTAAAATAACTGATGATTATGATGAAGTTTTTTTAAAGAAAATAGTTATTTATACTCAAGAACTATTAGAAAAAATTTTAGACCAAAAATTAAACTCATTATTAACATCAGATCAAATAGTACCCGGAGATTTGAAATTAGTTTGGCTAAGTTTTATTGCTCAAATTTATGACGAACGGTCAATTGAAAAAATTATTAAAAAAAATAATAATATTCTAACTAAATATCAAAAAATATATCTATAAATATTATGCCTAATTTTCTATCACAACTTAGCTGTAAAATATTGATTTTTAATAAAAAATTAATAGACGATGAGGCTGGTGGTTTTGCAGTCTCTTGGTATCAATTTTTAGAATTATTTAGTAATCATTCGCAGTTTAATCATAATCATATTTTTACTATTCGTTATAGAAATGAAGTAAAAGTAGGGATGAAAATTCTTTGCGATAATAGTTTTTATCTAATTACTGAGATAATTATAAATAAAAATAAAAAGTCATTAAAATTATTAACCCAAAAAGATATTTAACATGTTAGAAAAGCTTTGGTCTTTACAAAAAATTATATATCAAGAACTTAAAAATACTAAAGAGCTAACTGATATTATTAGTGAAATATATAATAGCCATCCTGAAGAGACTAATTTTCCTTATATAGTTTTTAATTTTGAAGATATTATTTTTATTCCTACAAAAACTGATAAAAAATTATCCGTGAAATTAGTATTTAAAATTTATGATAGTGAAAAAACTAATCAAAATTTGTTAAAAATAGGTTTTATGCTAGAGCAAATTTTACCAAATATAAATTTTGTTAAAACTGACATTCATATATCTCTAATAAAAATTTTGAATGTAAATTTTGAAGAAATAAAAAATAAACAAATGCTATCATTAAGCTTTAATATTATATTTTAAGGAGTTGAAAATGCTAACATTTGATGGTTCGAAATTATTAGTAAGTATTTTCCAGGATCAAAAATATTACCAAATTGAAGGAATTACAAAAACAAGAATTTCACTAACAAATCATTATATAGAACAAGTAAATCTTTTAGATTCTGAGTGGAAAGAAGTGCTCGAAGCATCCGGAAGATCTTCACTAACAATTGAGATTGAAGGAATGTATAGTAATTCTTTTGCTGAGAAAATTTTAATCATTAATGCTTTTGCCAAAAAGAAAAAGCAACTTAATATTTCTTTTGGCAATGAGGATATAATAAAAGGTAATTTTTTTATTACAAACTACTATAGAACAGGCAATGTTAATGAAACAGAAACTTACTCTCTTATTTTGGTAAGCACTGCAGAAATACAATATTCATTTGATCAATCTATTAAAATTCAATAATTTATGCAATCTTTTAAAGAAATAACTTTTCCTAAAGATATACCTTATGTTGTATCTGGTGGTCCTGAGTTTCAAACTTATATTGAAACTTCTATTAATGGTTTCGAATTAAGGAATCTAAATTGGCACTCTTCAAGAATGAAGTATAATTTAACTTTGAGTATGTGTTCTAAAATGACAATTACAAATGTTCAAAATTTCTTTTGGAACATGCAAGGTAGAGTAACTGGTTTTAGATTTTATGACCATTTAGACTATGCAGTCAAAAATGAATTTATTACTGTTATAAAGAATAAAAATAACAATGTATTTCAATTAATTAAACATTATGGCTCATATAAAAGAACTATAACTAAACCAGTAATAAATACAGTTAAAATCTATTTAAATAAACAACAGGTCGATGCTGAAATTAATTTTTTAAACGGTACTTTCACTATAAATAAAGAACTACTTTTAGAAGAAATGATTGTAACTGCTGATTTTGAATTTGATGTACCTGTTCGGTTTGATAATGATTTTTTAGAAGTTAAAATTAATGATTTTAACAGCTATTCAATCGAAAATTTAAAGTTAGTTGAGCTTAAGTTATGAAAATTGTAGAAAATATAACTACGCATGTAAAATGTTGGAAAATTATACTATCCAGTAATGAAACAATAGGCGTAACTGAAAATATTACAGATATTACTTATGATGGCATTTTATATAAATCAAATTCTAATCAAAAATTAGCTTTAGATTCTTATACTTTTTTAAATATAGAACAAATTTTACCAAGCGATGTAGCTTTAGGAAAACTAGATGGTGCTTTAATCAAAATATTTTTCTTTGACTATAATAAAAACATAGAAGTTTTTGAAGTTAATTCAGGAATATTATCAAAAGTGACAATAATTGATGGAAAATTCTTCTTTAATATTATTCCTACAATTAAAACCTTGAACGGACTTGCATGTAATTACTATTCGAGAACCTGTAGAGCTAATTTTTGTGATAAGAAATGTGGCATTGACATAAATAACTTTACATATGAAGGAGAAATTATGCACCTGGATGGAAATAAAATATTTTCAAAAATATTTTCAGATTTTGAAAATGGTTACTTCAGTGGGGCTACTTTAGAGTTAGGTAATAATAAATATAAAATTGATTCCCATAATAATGACTATGCTTATATTAAATGTTTTAATCAAAACAAGACTACTAATCATCTGAAATTTAAAATATTCTTAGATTGTGATAAGGAATTTACTACCTGTAGTAATAAATATAATAATGCACTAAATTTCCAAGGTGAACCTGCTTTAAAAGATTCATTTTAAAGAGGAATTTTTTTAATATGTCTAATCATCAATCAATTGTACTTGAGGCGCGTAAAGCTATAAAAACACCTTTTCAGAAAAATGGTAGATCTATAGGAAGTGGGCTTGATTGTTTTGGTTTAGTGATTGCTTGTGCTAAGAATTTAAATCTAAAATCTAAAGCAGGTGGTTATATTTATCAGTATGATAGATATGATTATAGTTTTAAAAATAACAAAGATTTACTCTTTGATTTTTTTAATAAGCATTGTTTCAAAACTAACGATTTAGCAGATGGCTATTTTCTTATTTTTAAAATAACAGATACACAATATCATGTTGCTATTAAAGCAAGCTTTGAGATGCAAGATACTGTAATACATAGTTTTTTCCCGACAATGTTAGTTGTTGAGCATTCTTTAACTAACTTCTGGAAAGAAAAAATTCATAAAATTTTTAAAATTTAATTTTTGAGTTCTAATATGGCATCAATAATTCTACAAGAAATTACCTCAAGCTTAGGCGGGCATTTTTTTGGCGAAGTTGGAGAATTTATTGGCAATAAAGTAGGAAAGCATTTTGGTGGTAAACTTGATAAAGCTTTATTTTTTGGCCGTGATAGTCAAAGCTTCGGTAAAGAATCAAGAAATTTAGCATTTGATGATATTAATAATTCAGCAGGAAAGTTTATCCCTTTGATATATGGAACTGCACGAGTAGAAGGGCAAATAATTTGGCATAGTAAGGTCAAAGATTCACTTAATGTAACATTAAAAGATATCGATATTTTTGGCATTAACCAACATATGCACACATCTCATAATTACTCTATTTCTTTAGCGATAGGAATTTGTGAAGGGATAATAGAAGACATAACTCGTTTATGGATAAACAATCACGAGATTTCTATAAACTCTCTAAATTTCAGATTGTACAAAGGGAGTGATAATCAAACCCCTGATCATCTGTTAGAAACAAGTTATGGAATAGGTAATACTCCTGCTTTTAGAGGACTTGCATATCTTGTTATTGATGATTTTCCAATTAAACAATTTGGCTATGGTGTACCTGTATTTGCATTCGAAGTAAAAAGAAAATTACTCTTAAAAGATGATGAGCATTCACTTGAAAAAAAACTCAAATCAGTAGTAATAATTCCAGGATCTGGTGAGTTTGTTTATGATTCAAAAATTCAATATAAACAACTCGGTAAATGGATAAATAACACATGGATTGAATCAGGAATTAAGGGTGAGATAAACTTAAACAATAACAGTAAACTTAGCGATGCTGAATTATCTCTTAATCAATTAAAAAATGATTGTCCAAATATAAAATGGTCTGCTCCTGTTGCATCATGGTATGCAAATTCTATGGATATAAAAAACTGTACTATTAAGCCAGGCGTTGAATATCAAGATAATGTGATCACTACCCCAGATTTATGGAGAGTTGCAGGTTTTGAGCGAAAAAACGCATATTTACTGTCTAAAGATAAGAATTTAAGACCAAATTACGGAGGTACCACAGCTGATATTAGTTTAATCAGATATATTGAGCTGCTAAAAAGTAAAAATCTTAAAGTTATGTTTTATCCAATGTTTTTAATTGATTTACCAAATAAACCTTGGAGAGGCAGATTAACGGGTAATGCCTGTGATATTAAAGATTTTTTTAATAGACAATATGGCTATAAAAATTTTATTTTGCATTATGCTAATTTAGTAAAAGGTAAAGTTGATGCTTTTATAATTGGCTCAGAATTAATAGGCCTTACCAAAATATGTGATAAGAATCATAATTTTCTAGCTGTAGAGCAATTAATAGAGCTTGCAAGTGCAGTTAAAAATATTTTAGGGCCTAATGTAGTAGTTACTTATGCGGCAGATTGGAGTGAATATCATCACACAGAAGGTGGTTGGTATAATTTAGATGCTTTATGGGCTTCAAAAGATATAGATGTTATAGGTATTGATGCATATTTTCCACTAACAAATTTTAAAACTGAAAAATATGACAAGCAAAGTATTATTGATGGCTGGGCTTCTGGAGAAGGGTATGATTATTACTTACAAGATAATAAAAAACATGCTTTAAATCCAGCATATGCTTGGAAAAATATTAATTATTGGTGGAGTAATGAGCACTATAACCCAAATAATCAAAAATCAGCTTGGAAACCAAAAAGTAAAAAAATTTGGTTTACTGAACTTGGATTCCCTTCAGTTGATTGTGCAACTAATCAACCAAATGTATTTTATGATCCTAAGAGCAGAGAGAGTGCTTTGCCTAAAAATTCAAAAGGATATGTAGATTTTTTAGCTCAAGAAATAGCACTTGAAGCTTCTTTAAGTTATTGGGAAAAATATCCTGAAATTGTTGAAAATATTTTTATTTGGTGCTGGGATGCAAGACCTTATCCTTTTTGGCCAAATTTTCTTAATATTTGGGCTGATGGCAATTGTTGGAGCAGAGGTCACTGGATAAATGGCAAAATAGGTAAAGTTAACTTAGCTTCAGTAATACTCGATTTATGCATTCGTAGTGGTATAAAACAGGAAAATTTAGATGTAAGTAGTGTTTTAGATAAAATAGATGGCTTATATATTTCACGCAATTATAGTGTTCAAGAAATTTTAGATCATTTGCTTGTTTTTTATAATCTACAAATAATTGAAAAAGATAATAAAATATTATTTAAACCTAAAATTAATCATGCAATTGCTACAATTGATTATAGTGAAATATTAATAGACAAACAAACTGATCATTCTACAGAAATAATTAAAATATCTGAGCATGAAATCCCTAATGTAATAAAAGTTAATTTTTTTGACAATACTAAGGGATATAAAAATTCTTCTGAAAATATATTTTGTCAGAACTACCAAGTAAACAGAGTTCATTCATTAACAACCCCGCTTTTAATGAATATAGCACGAGCCAGAACATTTGCAGAAAATTTATTAAACTATTACAAACAAGCGAGTGTTATTTATAAATTTAAAATTAGTAAAAAATTTGCAAATTTAGAAAATGGAGATTTAATAAAATTACAACTTTCAGCTACTCAAATACTAAGTTTAAGGATTTTACTTAAGAGTCTTAGTTCTGATAATCAATTAGAATTTGCAACAGTAATTGATGATTATAGTATTGAAAAATATCAAGAAAACAATATAAATTTTGATGATAAATTAAAGGTTTATAAAACACATAGTCTTAATGTTCATGTGCTAGATTTACCAATATTACCATTTGAAATAAATCATAATAACAGAATATTAATTGCTGCTGAAGGTTTTTGTAAAGATACAAATTATGAAATTATAAAGACCCAATTAGCAGAAGTAATATTATCAAATGAAGTTACAATTGGAAAATTAGTAAACGAAGATCAAGAATTTTTTATAATTAGTATTATACAAGGTAAATTAATTTTTAAGGACGATGATAATTTAAATATATTTAATTTGGCTTTAATAGGCGATGAAATTATAAAATTTAGTGCCATAGTAATTAATCAAAATGGCGATTATAAAGTAAAAATTGCTAATCGAGGATTGTTTGACACTAAAATAAATACTCATCAAAGTGGTGAGAGATTTATTATTCTTGATAATAATTTAACAAGCCTAGCCTTACCACAAAATATTAAGTTAAATAGTTTAATTTTTACTGATTCTATGGATAATGATCTTAATATTATTATTACTTAGTAAAGCATTGATAATTAACTATATTTCATCAACTTAAAAATAATTAAATAAGGAAGTGACAAAAGAACATAAAATATTAACTAATAAATTAGCAGCTAAATATATATTACAAAAATGCTTTTATACTTTTTTAAAAGAAGTATACTTAACCTTAAATCCAGGACAAGAATTTTTAGAGAATTGGCATATAAAATATTTATGTACATTACTTGAAGAAGTTGAAAATGGTAAGCATAAAAATATTATAATTAATATTCCACCACGTTCGCTTAAGTCTACAATTATTACTGTTGCTTGGACAGCTTGGATGCTTGGTAAATATCCCAATAAAAAAATTATTACAGCAAGTTATTCTTTAAAATTAAGTACAAAACTCTCACAAGATTGTCGAAATGTAATGACATCTACATGGTATAGGAATGCATTTAACTGTTTTAAAATCGCTAATGACCAAAATTGTAAACATAAATTTAGTACTACAAAACATGGAGTTAGAATCGCAACTTCAGTAGGAGCTTCAATAATAGGTGAGGGTGCAGATATTTTAATTTGTGACGATCCTTTATCGCCACTACAAGCATATTCTAAGACATATAGAGATAGAGTATATGATTGGTTTATGGAAAGCTTTTCTACAAGGCTTAATGATAAAAAAAATGGTATTAAAATAATAGTTATGCAAAGGTTACATGAAGATGATTTATGTGGCCGGATTTTAAACTTGTTTTCTAATAAATGGTTACAAGTGATTATTCCAGCTATTGCTGATAAAGATAAGATATATCAGACCTATAGATATAAAACTTTTATTAAAGAGAATGCATATTTACATGAAGACCGTGAAGATAAAGAAGTCTTAACTGAAATCTGTAGTAACTTAGGCAGTCAAGCATTTTCAGCGCAATATTTACAGAAACCTATTCCTTTAAGTGGCAATATAGTAAAAAGGGAATGGATTAATAGATACGAAAAAATTGATTATAATCAAGGGATTATTGTTCAAAGTTGGGATTTAGCATTCACTAATAAAAGCTATAGCGATTATAGCGCTTGTACAACATGGTTAATTAAAGATCATAATTTTTATCTACTTGATGTTTTTAAAGCAAAGCTTGAATTTTCTTCATTAAAAAAGAAAATACTTAATCTTTATCATTCTTGGGATTGTCATTATTTGATACTTGAAGATACTGTAGCTACCAAAGCGCTAATTGATGATATAAGCACTAATAAAGAATTAAATGTTATTAGATATCAACCATTAAGCGATAAAATTACTAGGCTTGCTTTATGTGGGCCAATCTTTGAATCAGGGAAAATACACTTTCCTGAAAGTGCAGAATGGTTAATGGACTTTGAAAGAGAGTTATTTTCTTTCCCAAATTGTGATCACGATGATCAAGTTGATTCTGTGTCGCAGTTTATTAATTATTCTAAAAAATTTACACAACAAAATTTAAATAAATATATTCTTACATTTTAAAAAGAGATTACCAATGATTACAGTGATTGCATCAATTGCAGGGTTTGTTAGTTCGATTATCCCTGAAATTTTAAAGTTTTTTCATGATAAAAGCGATAAAAAACACGAACTTGAGATTTTAGAATATCAATTAAAAGCAAATAGAAGAGAACAAATTTCAAAACTTGAAGAAGTTAAATATTTAAGTGAAGTTAGTGAAACAAGAGCTCTTTACAATACATATAAAACTAATATTAATTGGATTGATGCTCTAAATGGTACTGTAAGACCAGTACTAGCATATAGTTTTTTTGCTCTTTATGCACTCGCAAAATATTATCAAATTCAATTAATAGATTTAAAAAATTTAGCACCATACAGCTTAGATCTTATTTGGGGTGATGAAGATCAAGCAATTTTTGCAGGTATTATAAGTTTTTATTATGGGCAACGTGCTTTATCAAAAATAAGAAAAAGGTAGAACCCTTAGTGAATAGTATGATTTGTAGCGCATCAACTGATGCAATTAATTTAATAAAATTATTTGAAGGTTTTTCAAATGCTGAATATTTATGCCCAGCAAGTATTAAAACCATTGGTTATGGCCATGTAGTTAAAGATGGTGAAATATTTCCATATTTAACTGAAGAAAGTGCTCATGAACTACTTTTAGATGATTTAAAAATATATGAGCTAGCCGTAACAAAGCTTATTTACTTACCGTTAACTCAAGGTGAGTTTGATGCACTTGTTTCTTTTACTTATAATCTAGGAGTAGGAGCTTTACAAAGATCTACCCTCAGACAAAAAATAAATAGAAATGAACATGATCAAATAGAAAAAGAATTTTTTAGATGGGTATATATCAAAGGAAAAATAAGCAAAGGCCTAATTAATAGAAGAAAGGCTGAGCTTAATTTATATTTTTCTTAAGAAAAAATACTTTTTAGCTCTTTTACATGTGCTATCTCAACAACTTCAAAATCATCAATTTCAATTTTACTACCAAAAGGAATAATTGCCTTTTTAAACCCTAATTTTTTAGCCTCCTTAATTCTTTGGAGGCTAAAAGAAACTTTCCGTACTTCACCTGAAAGCCCAATTTCGCCAAAACAAATAGTTTTTGGGGGGAGAGGTTTGTTTCTTGATGATGAAATTATCGAACAAATTGCAGCTAAATCTGCAGATGGTTCTGATATTTTCATACCACCTACTATATTTAAATAAATTTCCTTATTAGCTAAATTAAGCTCATATCTACTTCCAATTACTGCAAGCACCATTGATAGCCTATTAATATCCCAACCAACAACAGATCTTCTAGGAGTTGGTAAGTAAGAAGGGGCAACTAAGCTTTGAATTTCTACTAATATTGGCCTAGTACCTTCAATACCTGCAAATACAGTAGTGCCACTGATGAATCTTTCATGCGGCGATAAAAATAATGCAGATGGGTTTTTTATTTCCTTAATACCACTGTCAGTCATTTCAAAAACACCTATTTCATTAACTGCACCAAATCTATTTTTTACGCCTCTGATAATCCTGTAATAATTATTATTTTCATTTTCAAAATATAATACTGAATCTACTAAATGTTCTAGAATTTTTGGCCCAGCAAGCTGACCATCTTTAGTTACGTGTCCAACTAGAACAACTATAATACTTTTTTCTTTAGCAAATTTTATTAACTCATGAGCGCAAGCCTTAACTTGAGAAACTGTTCCTGGTGATGATGCAAGTTCTGAAGAAAAAATAGTTTGAATTGAATCAATAACTACAAGCTTAATGCCTGGATTGCTTTTTAAAAGCGCTAGAATTGTATCGATATTAGTTTCGGATAATAATTTTACTGATGTTTTATCAACATTAATTCGCTTTGCTCTAAGTTGAATTTGACTAATTGATTCTTCACCAGAAATATATGCACATTCAATATTTTTTTGCGATAGATTTGCAACCATTTGAAGTAATAGAGTAGACTTACCAATTCCTGGATCTCCACCTATTAAAATTGCAGAACCTTCAACCAAGCCGCCACCTAAGACTCTATCAAACTCTTCAATATCAGTAGTAATTCTTTTTTTATTAGTTATGATTGAATCAAGGGTTTGAAATACACTTTTTTCATCAATTACTATATTTTTTTTATTTACCTCAACTACTTCTTCAATAAATGTATTCCATTCAAAACAATCTGGGCATTTGCCAATCCATTTTGCTTGGATGCATCCGCATGATTGACAAATATATTGAGTCTTTAATTTTTGCATTTAATTTCAAGTTTAAAGTTGCTATTTAGCTTAATATTATATATAAATTCTAACAAAATAATATGAATAAATTAAGATGGTTTTTGTAGTTACTGATAATTGTATCAAGTGTAAATATACAGATTGTGTAGAAGTTTGCCCTGTTGATTGTTTTTATGAAGGTGAAAACATGATAGTAATCAATCCAGATGAATGTATTGATTGCGGCGTGTGTGAGCCTGAGTGCCCAATTGAAGCAATAAAACCAGAGTCAGAAGATGTTATGAAGTGGCTTGAGATTAATAAAGAATATAGTCAAATCTGGCCGCAAATTAATACAAAAAAAGATCCATTAGCAGATGCTGAGCAGCATAAAAATGAAAAAGATAAATATGAAAAATATTTTAGCTCTAACCCAGGTAAATAATTAATTAAAAATTGATAGTTAATTTATTATTGTTGATAGTGTATGACTGTACATGTTTTAGAAACGACATACCTAATAAAGATTGATCCAAACCTGTTTTAGTGATTGCTACAGGCAAATTCGTAAAAATTTTGTTAAATATTTGTAATTGTTTGATTGTAGTATAAGCAATATAATTTGTGCCATTTGCCGTGCTAATAAGATTGTTGTAATTAAGGCTATCAACATTTATTCCAGCATTTATTGCATCATTTCTTGTTAAAACTATCGAAGAAGCACCGGTATCAAATAAAAAATTAATCTGATGATTATTTACTTTTGTTGTTATTACGAAGTGGCCATTATTGCTTATAAAATATTCAGCGACATTATTTTTATAATATCCTCTAGTAGGCATAACTAATGCTATTAGTTCATTTTGTAAATCTTGAAATTTATCTTTTTTAGCATAAATTAAAGTGCAACTAATAATGATAATCACCCAAATAAAAAAGAATGTAAATTTTTTCATGATTGCTAACTTTAGGTTTTTATTAAGAGTATAAAAAATTGATTAATTAAAAATTAAGCAATCATATTAGGATAAATGATAGATTCAATTTTAGAAATTTGATCTTTTAAATGAAGTTTTCTTTTTTTTAGTAATTGTAAATCTATAGTACAAATTTTACTCAATAAGGCTTCAGAAATTTTTTTATCAAGTTCTCTATGTTCTCTAATTAGATCTTTTAAGAGAGTTTCAAATTCATTAAAGTCACTATCCATTTAAAGCTCAATACTCGTAAAACCATAAACTACTATTATAATCAAATTTATGGTTTTAGCTAGTATATTTTATTAATTTTTAAATTAAATTTGATTTAAAATTTGTTATTTCTAGGAAAACCAAACGGTGCAATTCTACCAGCTGAACCTCTTTTATTAATCCAGTTAAGTAAATTTGTTTCAGTACGCACCTTATCACCCATTTTCCAAGACAACCCTTTTTCTTCTTTAAAGACCTTAGCATCTGTCAGTTTAGCGTTTTTAAATTTTTGTAAAGTTACCCCAAGACCCTTTTTCATTTCAGGAATTTCTGCCACTTTTAAAACAAGCATTTTGCGGTTATTGGCAATTAATGCAATTAACTCACCTGTTAATTCTTTACAAATCAGTGCTTTTTCATCATCAGGTACGTTAAGCACTTGTTTACCAGATTTAGTGTGAGCATAAATATCTTCTGATTTTACTATAAATCCTTTTCCAGAAGTACTAGCTATAAAGAATTTAATATCATCTTTAAATTCTTGTAATTCAACTACTTCATCGCCGTCATGGATATCTAATATTAACTTAATTGAATCGCCAAAGCCTTTACCACTTGCCAGATCACAACAATTTAAAGTAAAGAATTTACCTTTCTCAGTAAAAAGTAGTAATTTGTTTGTTGTGTAGGAAGAAATTATAAAACGTTCTTCATCACCATCTTTATATTTTATATCATCAACAACGATATTATGTCCCTTAATACATCTTATCCAACCAAGTTTTGAGCAAATAACAATTATTGGTTCTTTTTCGACTAAAGCTTCGATTGAAAGTTCCGGTGTAGATTTTGCCTCTTCAATTAAAGTTCTTCTTTTGCCAAGTTCTGTATTTTTACCAAAATTCTTTTTTATTAGTTTTAATTCTTCATTAATAATTTCTTTTCTAGAAGTTTCATTATTAAGTACGTCAATTAAATAATTTTTTTGTTTTTCAAGATCTGCTAATTCATTTTTAATAGACATTTCTTCAAGCTTGCGTAATGACCTTAGCTTTAAATTTAAAATTGCTTCTGCTTGCGTGTCAGTAAGGTTAAACCTTGTGATTAGCGTTTGTTTAGGTTCATCGTTTTCTCTGATGATACTAATAATCTCATCAATATTTAAATATGCTACAAGTAACCCATTTAAAATTTCTAGACGTATTTCAATTTTTTTTAAATTAAACTTAGAGCGATTTAAAATAATTTCATCTCGATGCTCAAGAAATAATAATAAAACACTTTTTAAATCTAAAACAGAAGGCACCGAATGCTTATCTAAGATATTCATATTAAGAGAGTATTTGATTTCAAGGTCTGTAAGTTTAAATAAAGACTCCATCAACATTTCAGGATTATTAGTTCTAGCTTTAGGTTCAATAACTAGTCTAATATCATCTGTTGACTCATCGCTTATATTACCAAGTAAAGCTAATTTCTTTTCTCTGTATAATTCAGCTATTTTTTCTATTAATTTTGATTTTTGTACCTGATATGGAATTTCAGTAACAATAATTTGATACATGCCATGAGATAATTCTTCTATATGCCATTTTGCTCTAATTCTAAAGCTGCCTCTGCCAGTAGTATAACTATTGATGATAGATTCCTTATTATCTATTAAAATAGCGCCAGTTGGAAAATCAGGCCCTTGAATATAATCTAATAGATCAATATTAGTTAAATTTTTGTTTTTATTAAGCTCGATTAAAGCTATGCATAATTCATCTAAATTATGAGGTGGTATAGAGGTTGCCATTCCAACAGCAATTCCTTCAGAACCATTAGCAAGAAGATTAGGGAAGGTTGCAGGCAAAACGCTAGGCTCTGTTTCTTGACCATCGTAATTATCTTTAAATGCTACTGTTTCTTCATCAATATCTTCTAAAAGCTTGAGAGCAATGGGCGTAAGTCTTGATTCGGTATAACGCATTGCAGCTGCATTATCACCATCAATTGATCCAAAGTTTCCTTGACCATCAATTAGAGGGTATCTAACGCTAAAGCTTTGTGCTAATCTAACCATCGCATCATAAACTGCTTGGTCGCCGTGTGGATGGTATTTACCAATAACGTCACCTACTACTCTTGCTGATTTTTTATGTGGGGTATTTGGGTTTAATTTTAAAAGCATCATATCATAAAGAATTCTGCGATGCACCGGCTTTAAACCATCTCTTACATCGGGTAAAGACCTCGACATAATTGTTGAGAGTGCATATGACAAATATTTTTCGCCTAATAAGTCGTTAATTTCTTGCTCTTCCGAGTTATTAAGTTTTATATTGTCCATTATGTTCTACCTAAATAAATTACTCTTTTAAAATCATATATAAAACAAAGTTGTAATTCTATTGAAAAATTATAAGTTATGTCTTTTAAAGGTTTATAACATGATTGAATAAAAGTCATAAATAAATTATTTTAGATAAAACAATTTATTTAAGTATTTTAAATGTCACAAAACTTATTACTTATAGATGGTTATGCTTTTATGTTTAGAGCATATCATTCAATGCCACCAATGTTGCGTAAAGATAACTTAAATGTTGGAGCAGTATATGGTTTTACTTCAATGTTGCTTAAAATAGTTGAAAACTTTGAATATTCGCATATTGCCGTTGCTTTAGATCATGGTTCGCCTTCTTTGAGAAAAGAACTTTATTCTGAATATAAAGCTCATCGACCAAAAGCTCCAGAGGATCTAGTTTTACAATTCCCGTTACTTAGAATATTACTTAAAGCACTTAATATTGTTTTTTTAGAAAAAGAAAACTTTGAAGCAGATGACTTAATAGCTTACTATACAAAAGAAGCCATTCAAAATAATATTAAAGTTACAATAATTTCTTCTGATAAAGATCTAATGCAACTTATCGTAGACGATAAAGTTAAGATGTATGATCCAATGAAAGACAAAATCATAGACGAGCAGGCGGTAAAAGAAAAATTTGGTGTGCCTCCTAGTCAAATGCGTGATTTACTAGCAATAGTTGGCGATAGTTCGGATAATATACCTGGCATTCCAGGAGTCGGCCCAAAAACTGCAGCAGAATTATTGTTGAGATTCAACGATTTAGACGGGATATATAATAATATTTCCGAAATAACACAGCAAAAAAGACGTCTAAGCATCGAAGAAAATAAAGATTTAGTATATTTATCACAAACTTTAGTAACTTTAATTGATAGCATAGAAGATCAAGTTTTAATTAATGCTCTTGAAAAACAAGTAAATTTTGGTGAAAACTTTATTAAGTTTTTAGAAGAGCAAAATTTTCTTTCGTTAATTAGAAAATATTCTAAATTTTCAACAACTTTAAACCCCATAATTTCAATTTTTGATAAAGTTGCTTTAACGGAAATAGTAAATGAAGATCAATTATTACACCTTTATAATAAAGCATACTCATGCGGATTTATAAGTTTAAATGCTGTATATAATAACGACTTAACTGCTATTGAAGAGATCTATTTTGGCTTAGAAAAAGAAGCATATAAGCTTATATTAAATAAAAGCACACAAGATACACTTTTTGTTCAAGAAAAATATATCAACTATATGCCTGTTTTAGAACAAATTTTGGTTTGTGATTCAATTTTAAAAATTATCCCTAATATAAAACTGTTTTTTAAATTTTATACTAAATTTACGAGTTTTGATGATTTAGACCTAATTAACTATTGTTTCAATGCAGGAAAAAAACAAAGTGATCTTGATTATATGCTTAATGAATTATTTGGCTTAAGTATTGAAAATATAAAAACTGTAGAAGAAAAAGAGCAAAAAAATTACTTCAAAGCAATCGCTTATGTGCATGGTTTTAAAAAATTAAAAAATTTGTTAATAGAAAATAAATTACTAAACATATATGACAATATTGAAAAGCCTTTAATTGACGTTTTAAGCAATATGGAAAAAAATGGTATAGCTGTAAATAGCGTGATTCTAAAAGAGCTATATGATAATTTTTCAGTAAAAATAACAAATTTAGAGCAAAAGATTTACTTAATAGCTGGTGAAACATTTAATATTGCTTCACCCAAACAATTATCACAAATTTTATTTGAAAAACTTAATTATAAACTAGATAAAAAGAATAATAAAAAAACTACTAATCAAGAAGTTTTAGATGAGCTTAAAGATGCTGGATATGAAATAGCAAATTATTTACTTGAGTGGCGTCATTATTCGAAGTTAAGAGGAACGTATACAACTAGCCTTGAAAAATTCATTGGCACTGATAGAAGAGTTCATAGTACTTTTTTAATGACGCAAACTTCAACAGGTAGACTTAGCTCTGTAAATCCTAATTTACAAAATATTCCTATAAGAAGCGAAGAAGGTAGATCTATTCGTAGTGCTTTCTGTGCAAGTAAAGGATTTTTACTTGTTTCTCTTGATTACTCACAAATTGAGCTTAGATTACTTGCTCATGTGGCTAATGTTAGTAAGTTAAAAATAGCTTTTAATGAAAATTTAGATATTCATACTATTACAGCAGCAAAAATTCTAAACGTACCTCTTGATCAAGTTGACGAAGAGGCGCGTCGTAAAGCTAAGGCGATCAATTTTGGCATATTATATGGTATGAGTTCATTTTCACTTGCTAAGCGTTTAAACGTGTTCAAAAGTGATGCTGACAAATATATTGATAGTTACTTTGCTGAATTTAGTGAAATAAAAGAATATTTAGCTACAACAATAGAATTTGCTAGAAAACATGGTTATGTTGAAACTATCTATGGCAGAAGATGCTATGTGCCATTAATTAACTCACAAAATTATCAAGAAAGAAGTTTTGCTGAAAGAGCAGCAATTAATGCGCCACTACAAGGAAGCCAGGCAGATATAATAAAACTTGCGATGAATAAGTTATGGCAGCAATATTCTTGCCTTAATGATAAAGTAAAGCTGGTACTACAAATTCATGATGAGCTTATATTTGAAGTTGAAGAAAGTTTACTTGAGGATTTTATTAAAAATGCAGTTTATCAAATGTCTGAGATATGTAAACTAACAGTGCCACTGAAAGTTAATTTTGCTAGTGGTATAAAATGGTCGGAATTACATTAAAAAATTATAATTTTGATATCTTTTGTATTTTTAAACTATAAAATTACTGTACAAACTGATTCTCATATATATAATAATTCACAAAATATCAAAGTAGTAGTTAGATCAATGTCATTTGAATTAAAGCCTGTAGTTATTTCAGGAAAAGAAGTATCTCCCATTATAGAAGGTGGAAAAGGGGTCGGTGTAAGTTCTGGTGTAAGCGCTGGGGCTTTTGCTGCTGCTGGTGCTGTTGGTACTTTTTCAGGAGTAAATGCAGATTTTTATGATGAAAATGGCAATATAATTAAATATAGTTACGAAGGTAAAACTAGAAAAGAAAGACATCATGAATTAATTAAATATAGCATTAAGGGTGGCATTACCCAGGCAAAGATTGCTAATGATATTGCTCAAGGTGGCCCAGTACATATGAATATTCTATGGGAAATGGGTGGAGCTGTTGATATCTTAACTGGTATACTTGAAGGTTCAAAAAATTTAATTCAAGGTGTTACATGTGGCGCTGGAATGCCTTATAAAATGGCTGAAATAGCTGAGCATTATAATATTTATTATTACCCTATAGTATCTTCTATGCGTGCATTTAGAGCATTGTGGAAAAGATCATATAATAAATATCCAAGCAAACTTGGTGGTGTTGTTTATGAGGATCCATGGAAAGCTGGTGGGCATAATGGCCTTTCTAATCAAGAAGATCCTAATGTATTTGAAGATCCATACCCAAGGGTAGTTGAAATAAGAAAATTTATGAATTCAGTTGGCTTAAATGAAGTTCCTATTATTATGGCAGGTGGTGTATGGCACCTCAAAGATTGGGAACATTGGCTTGACAATCCTGAAATAGGCAAAATAGCTTTTCAATTTGGTACAAGACCAATAGTAACACAAGAAAGCCCTGTTAAAGATAGTTGGAAGCACAAACTTCTTAAGATAAAAAAAGATGATGTTTATCTTAATAGATTTAGCCCTACAGGATTTTACTCATCAGCAGTAAATAATAATTTTATTAAAGAACTACGTGGTAGAGAGGAAAGGCAAATAATATTTTCTTCAGAAAGAGAAAGTGACTTACAAGAAGAGTTATTATTTGGCCCAAGGAAAAGACCAATTTTTATTAATAAACAAGATAAAGAACAGGCACTTACTTGGATAAATGCAGGTTTTGATGAAATGCTTAAGACCCCAGATTCTACTGTTATTTTTGTAAGTAAACAAAAAGCAAATGCTATCGTAACAGATCAAATAGAATGTATGGGCTGTTTAAGTGGTTGTAAATTTAGTAATTGGAGTGAAAACCCTGAGATGGATTATACGACAGGAAGAAGAGCAGATCCAAGAAGTTTTTGTATTCAAAAAACTTTACAAAATATCATTCATGATGGTGATGTAGAAAATGAACTAATGTTTTCTGGCCATAATGCTTATAAATTTACAGAAGATAAATTTTATGAAAACGGTTTTATTCCTACAGTTAAAGAATTAGTTGAAAGAATAAAAACAGGTTATTAAAGTAAAAAATATATAGATAAATAACACAGCTAAACAATTTTTACAATATGTTGATTTACCTATAATTGCTGAAAATTATGTTTTAAAGGCTCCAAAAGAACAAGAACTACTTCTGCAATTAGCAAAACATTAGCTCAGTATAAAACTGGGGACAATGAAATGGAGTTGGAGCAAGCTATACAAAGCTTCATGGGCAATCCTGGACACTATGGAAAGCAAAATCTAAGCTTTATCAATTAGCATAACAGATATCTGGTATAAA
The DNA here is from genome assembly GCA_002422875.1 of Rickettsiales bacterium UBA6177. Classification (GTDB taxonomy): domain Bacteria; phylum Pseudomonadota; class Alphaproteobacteria; order Rickettsiales; family UBA6177; genus UBA6177. The sequence continues at coordinate 68,596 of DITT01000002.1, forward strand.
GAGAAATTTCAAGATTCTTTATATCCTTAATTTACTATATAACGTTTAGTAAACTTTCTTTCTCATGTTATTTTAACTTAACCTACTATTAGCATGCATGTTGGCTAATCAATTTTTATTAAGCAAATGTAGGACTTTATTATAAATATTACTTAAAAGTCATTAGATAAAATTAATAGTATGTTGACTTTTTAATTGTTTTTGTTATTCTTTTTATTAATAATTAACAATACTAAACATAAATAGGAAATGATATGCAAAATAGAATTATAAATACCCAATTAGCAGCTGATCAAAATGATGTTGATGCTCAAAATAATTTAGGTGATATTTATAAAGAAGAAGGAAATATAGCTCAAGCTAAAGAATGGTTCCAAAAAGC
>DITT01000005.1 GCA_002422875.1 Rickettsiales bacterium UBA6177
TCTGCTGCCTTTAACCACTCGGCCATCCCTCCGCTCGAAATTACAAAACATAACCTGAGGGTTGATATTTTTAATAGATTAAGTACAATATGTCAATCTCTTAATCTAAGTAATCAAAAATAACTAATCAAAAAATTATGAAAAAGTCAAAGAAAATATTTACAACTAACCATAAAAAACCAGATATTTTTTATATTTATGGAAAACATGCTGTTTTAGCAGCTCTAAATAACCCATTAAGAAAAAAAAATATTTTGTATATTTCACATAAAAATAGTGAATTTGTCAAAGACTATTCACAAATTTTACCTATTAAAGTAATATCATCAGCTGAATTTGATTCTATTTTACCTTTAGACTCTTTACATCAAGGTTTTGCTTTAGAGGTTCATCCTTTAAGCGAGCCTAAATTAGAAAAACTCATACCAACTGACGCATCTCTTATCGTGATACTTGATCAAGTTACAGACCCTCATAACGTAGGAGCAATTTTAAGATCAGCAGCAGCATTTGGAGTAACCGCTGTAATTAATAGTTTTCATAATTCACCAGCTGAAAATGCAATTATTGCTAAAGTAGCATGCGGCGCTCTTGATATAACTCCATATATTCGAGTTACTAATATTTCAACAACTCTTGAACTACTTAAAAAACATGGCTTCTGGTGTTTTGGCCTTGATGGACACACTAACGAATATTTCCCTAATGATATACCCACAAAAACATGCATTATTTTAGGATCAGAGGATAAAGGAATTAGAAGACTCGTCCGTGTAAACTGCGATGCTTTGTACAAAATAAAGATCTCACCTCAAATGGAAAGTCTAAACGTATCAACTACAGCTGCAATTGCTATGGCTCATTGTTATAGTAAATTATTCTGCTAATAAAAATAGTTAGGACTTATTCTAGATGCAATAAGTTCTGCACTCTTTCCTACTAGTATAACTCTCAACTTAATTCATTATACATGCTTTAACATAGTCTTTATTTAACTGTTAAAAACAAAATTTGTAGTAAAAGTTACAAGTAGTTACAACTAGTCCAAAATAGATAAATCACCAGATACATCTAATTTAAAATCACTCATTACCTTATGCATACATTCTGTTTCAAAAACCTCTAGATGTTCGTAATATTTATTGAGATCTGCTCTACTTTTAAACTCAAATTCATAAGTCTCTTTATCATAAGCAGGCGGTGTAATATGTTGTTCAGAGGGATAACTACCACGCTCAATACAAAACTCTTCAGAACCCACAACTCCAAGCTCCATATTTTCAATATCACTTAACCAATTAGTAAAAATTGTTGTTTTACTGGTATCATTAGCATCACTTATAGCACTTGCTAAATATTGCTTATCTACACCGCTATAACTCTGCATAAAATCACGAAAATCTTTGTATAAAGCAGGAATCTCTTTATCTCCTGAAAACCCTCATAAAATCTTTTTACTAGAGCATGCAGATTAACCTAGTACTCTTTTTTTGTACAATATACCATATTTTAAAATCTTTAAATAACTAAAGTATTGTAGTATATATTAAATACTATTAATTTCCAATATAAGATTTCATACAAGTCAATATATAACCACTGATGTAATAATAAAATAAGTAAAAGATTAACAAATGAGGTATTAGACTCTAATTGAAGTTTGCGCTAGAGTAGAGAAATGCAGGCTAAAAAATTTAGCTAAGCAAGAAAGTCACTAAGTCTCAAACCTCAACTCAAATCTATTATGAGACTCCTAACTCATCTACATCATTACTCGTAACAAGCTTTTCTTTAATTTTTTGGCGTAAACTTACTGGATTAATATCAGCCATGCTACATACTCTAAAATAATGTGCATTATTATTAAGAAGCCAATTTTTAGCATCTTTAGCTATTTTAACTCCATAAATTGTATTTCCACCTCTTTTAAAATTTAAAGCATCGTTTATTGCTGTAAGCAATACATTTTGCCATAATTTTTTCTCAGGATTTATCATAATCTATACCTTAAAAATATTTTATATTGCATTAAAATTATATAAAAAATTTTATTTATGCTTTTAATCTAAATCAATTAAGTGTTAATTTAGATTAGCTTTTTCGAAGTATGTATCTTTTTCTTGTAACAAAAAGATATAGCATAATTACTTATAAAAATTAATATAATTCGTTCTAACTAAAGAATTATTTAATAACTGTAAACTATATTTTCAATAGGGTATACATCTTAAAGTACGATACTGCGGTGATTTTGGTTAAAATTTACATTATGAATAATAAGGATTAACTAGAAAAACCTAGCTCTAGCATAAAGTATAACAAAATATTAAAACTAAAAAAGACTCTGTATAATTCTTTATAATAATATTTTAGACTGAGTAGCTGATAAGATATTTATATTAAATTAAGTTAAAAATTGCGCAAAATTATTACTTAAGATTAAGAAAAGAAAAATGCTCATTAATAAATGGGATAGTAATATTTCTTTTAGTGCTTAAGGATAATTGATCAAGTTTATTAACTATTTCTGCAATTGCTTGAAATGTTCTCTCTATTCTTTGCATTATAAAATTAAGTATCTCAAGAGATACTTTTAACTGACGATCTATAAGAAGTTTTAAAAATACACCTCTTAAAAGCTCGAGGTCTGGATCCTTAATTGCTACATAATTAAAAGCCTTTAGCCTTGATACTAAATCAAGTAAATCAAAATTTAAATTATGCGGTGTCTTGCATGAAGTAACTAATAAATAAGCTTTATTTTCTAACACCCTATTTATCATAAAAAATAATTTTTTTTCAAAAATCTTTAATTTTTCTATATCTTCAATAATAAGAAATTTTCTTGATTTAATTTTTTCAATATAATTATCATTATAGAAATCTTTTTCTAGGATCTTTAACGCTCCAGTATTGCTCTGCCAAATATTTGCAAGGTGTGTTTTACCACTATTTGCTGCCCCATTTAAAAATACCATTCTTCCATATCCAACATCATCTAATAAATGATAATGCTTTAAAAGCTCGAATGCCTCTACATTAGCACTCCCCAGTATATAATCATCTTCTAAGTAAGTTTCTTTATTGCCTAATTGAAATAAATATTGATTCGCAAAACTCACTTTGAATAATCACTTAATAAATATTGTTGTACTAGCATCCTAGTAAATACCGCAAGAATAGCTGCGCATGGTATAGACAAGATAGCGCCTACTAATCCAAAATACACTCCACCAACCATCACTACAAAAATTATTATCACCGGATGAAGACCTATACTTTCTCCTACAAGTTTTGGTGTTAAATAATTACTTTCAAATATATGAACTATTATAAGAGTTGTACCAAGTAGTAATAATAATTCTATATCCTGAAACTGACTATACGCAATTAATAAGATTGCACATAAACTAAAAGCAAATCCTAAATATGGTATTATGGTGAGTAAGCCACTCATTATAGCCAAGAAAACAATAAATTTTACTTTAAATAAATTTAATATCAGCGCAAAAACTGCTGACATTATAATTATTACCACTAATTGCCCTTTTAAATATTGATGAATTATTTTATTAATTTCTACCAATTGAATTCTTATTATACAAGAAGAACTAGCAGGCAATAAAATTGCTATTTTATTTATTAGTTTTGGCCAATCTTTTAAGCAATAAAAAGTAATTATCGGTGTTAAAAATACTATAGATAATATATTAAACACAACTAACCCTGAAGCAAAAAAGCTTTTTATTATTTGAAATAAATAAATAAAAATATACTGAAAAACTGCTTCAGTACTACCGTAAAGATCTTGTACAAATTTTTCTCCGAAACTGTTTAAATACTTATTTACTTTAGGCAATGTTAATAAGACAAAATTATTACTATATGTAGGAATCAGCCCTAGTAGCTCCTCAATTTCAACGATAATAATTGGTAGTACATTAATTACAAATATAATAATTATCAACGAAATAGAGCTTGTTAGTATTATACTACCAAGCCATCTAGGTATTTTGTGTTGTGCTAGTTTTTCAATTAGAGGATTTCCTATATGAGCAAGTATTAACGCCATTATAAATGGAGATAAAACTTCTCTTACCGATCCAACAAAATAAATAAATACAAAACTTGCTACAGCCCAAAATATCCTCTTCTTGAATAAAAAATTATACATTTTTTCCATTTTTTCTACATTCATTATTATTTTGCAATATTAAACTATTGCTCCTTATAAGAGAATTATACTATTATTAAGAAATGAAGCAAAAGTAAATTTTTAAAATTAATGATTAATTCATCATTTGGCAATAAATATTGAAAGAGCAATTTTATAAACTTGAATCTTATCTTTTAAATAACTTGTAAGGAAATTAATATGAAAATAACTCCTAAACCCTTAATACAGAAATATTCATTGTTAATATTTTTCTCATTCTTGCTACTAAATTGCACGAATAAAAAAGCGGTGCAAGATAGAAGATATTTAATTAGCAATGCAAAACAATTAGGCTTAATAAAATCCGCTTATGTTAACTCAGAGACAGAAGAGCAAGCTATTTATCATAAAATTTTTAAAAACTATCAAGGTAGCAGCACATATAAAATAAAAACAACTCCAAAAAATAACCCTTCATCTCATAAAATAAAAAAAAGTAATGTCTCCCAAAAAATTATACCTAAGGCTAATAATAACCTTCCTATAGAGGCTCCAAAATCAATAGAACTAGAAAAGGAACCTATAATTAATTCTAGTCCTAATAATCAAGATAATAAAATTTCCTCTGAGATTTTATCATCCATACCAAAACCTGATATTACAATGCCAGAAATATATAATAACCAAGACAAACAGGCAGAAGCTGGCAAGCAAGATATCCCAACCACACCTGATATTAATCAAGAAACTAGCGAAGCAGGCAAAGTAGATCATTCAGTTACTATTCTACCACCTCTTAGTTTATTATTTGAGAATGCAGAAAATACTGATTTTTTAGAAGAAGCAGATAAGATAATTGCCCAGAATATTAAAGAAAACAACATATTAAATGATCTAGACAATACTAAAACTCAAGATCAAAACCTTGATACAAATGATGAAATATTAGAACAAAAGCCAATTAATCAAATTACAAGCCTTAATAATAATGTAAATTCATTAAATGAACCACAACCATTTAAAATAAGTAGCCTAGATCAACAAAACTCTGCATTTTTTACAAAAAAATATTATGTACTTGATAGTACATTATTATTTAATAATTTTACTCAGCTTGCAACATATGCACATTTAAGCTAAAAAAAATACTTTAACATAGCAACAGATAAATATATAGCTTAACTTAGGCTATATACCTGACAATATAAAATATGATAAAAGATTTATTTTTTGATACTTTAAATATTACCGAACAAACGGCTATTGCTTGTACAAAAATTATTGGTAACAAAGACCAATACCAAGCTGATTTTATTGCAGTACAAGAAATGCGCAAATTACTCAATAAATGCAATATTCAAGGAACCATAGTTATTGGTGAAGGCGAAAGAGACCAAGCTCCTATGTTATTTATCGGTGAAAATGTAGGTCTTGGAGGGATATCTGTTGATATTGCTGTTGATCCACTAGAAGGAACCAAACTATGCGCCTATAATCAACGAGGAGCTATGTCAGTAATAGCAATTGGCGATCATGGTACTCTTCTTAATGCACCAGATGTATATATGGATAAAATTGCTGTTGGACCTGCTACTCCTTTAGGAGTTGTCGATCTTGATGATACTGTTGAAAATAATCTTGCAAATTTAGCAAATTTTCATAAAAAAGATATTTCGGATCTTAAAGTAATAGTTTTAAATAGACCAAGACATAAAGAATTAATCTCCAGAATCAGAAAGTGTAATGCTAAGCTTAAATTAATAAGTGATGGAGACGTTACAGCTGTTATCAGTACTTCTTTTGGTGCAAACCGCACAGATTTATACATTGGAAGCGGAGGAGCTCCTGAAGGCGTTTTAGCAGCTGCAGCTTTAAAAACACTTGGAGGCCAAATTATGGGTAGATTGATTTTTGAAAATGATCAGCAAATCTTAAGAGCAAAAACCATGGGTCTTATAAACCCAACCAAAACTCTTTATACATGCGATATGGTAAAAGGAAATGTTATTTTTGCTGCAACTGCTATTACTAATAGCGATTTCTTAAAAGGTATAAAATACACAGGTAAAAATATCACCACTGAAACCTTTATGACTTGTTCTAATAATCAACAAGTTATAATTGCTAAAAGAGAGCATTATGAGTAAATTAGATTGAACTTGACACATTCTTTAATCATTGACTAGATTTAGTTTATAATCAAAGTTTTTTATTTTAATAAAGATAATAATTTATTTGTTTTGTAATGATATTTTTCTATATCGCTCCCATTCTAAATTTTGGTTTCCCCATGGTTTATTACCACCTCTAAAATGTAATATCTTACCTGTTGTTTTTCTTGGAGAATCATTCCATTTTTTATCTAAAGTCAAAATTTTATTTCTATATGCTACATTTAAAATATCTTGATCGGCAAGAGTATATTTTTTAATATATTTATCTTGCAAAGCAACTTCTAGTATTTCTTTATAATTATTATCTCTCATTTTTTTTAAATTCATTAATATTACACCAGCGTTATAATAAATATCATACACACCAAACAATCTAAAAGTATGTCCTCTTCTAAAAACTATATCTCTTATTGCCACCCACATAGATCTATCAGATGACATGGCAATCATATAATCGCTAATATCTATGTTATATAATTTTGATATATCGTCTCTTACAAGCAAGTCAGCATCAAGATATATTACTTTATCAATATTTAATAAGATATCTGGCATTAACAATCTGACATTAGTAATTGCTGTAACATAAGAGTGAGTTTTTATATTATCAAATGATTTTGTTAGGTCTTTATTTGTATATATAAAAGAATAACTACTTGAGTGCAATTTACTTAAATTAGTTAATTCTTGCTCATCTAGAGACCCCTCTTGCTCATTTGTAATAATAAAAAAATTAACTGATACCAAGCTGTGGCAGTTATACAAAATTGAAGTAATTACTGTTGGTAGATGTTTATAGTAATTCTTATCTACAGCGAATACTATATTTACATCTTCATTGCTATTAATAATAGGCTCTTGTGTTTTAGAGTAGTAAAAAAATATCATTACTGAAATTATTACAATAAGAGCTATAGCAAAAAATATTGTTTGTTCTATAAGTGCTTTATAGTAATAAAAAGATATCATTAATACAACAAGAGCAGTAACAAAAAATATTTTTTTCTTCATTAAATATAATTCAGTTTTATGTTTAGACGCAAGCCTAAACAATTCTTGCATTTTTTACAAGCATAAAAAATATTCGTAAGATATCTTGCCTAATAAATAAATGAGATTAAAATTTGCACTACTAAGAAGCAGATTATGGTACTGTTAACAAAATAATTGAGATAA
>DITT01000008.1 GCA_002422875.1 Rickettsiales bacterium UBA6177
TTCGATTCCGCCTGGCTCCACCATTCTCTCTTTTAAGGGAGTGTCGCTAGATAAAATTTTCATTTAAATGTAACTATACATAATTATAACCTGAGTTCGATGTAAGAGTATGATTAAAATTATTTAATTTGCTAAAAGNNCTGATAATAGATTAACTTGGAAATTCATTACAGATCTATGTCTTGAGTGGTCAATATGAAAAAGATTTTTTAGCTGATCATTAATGGTTTCAATAATTCCCCTATGTCTCAAAAATTGTTTTTTTAATAACCTCAGTAGTTAAAGACGTTGAATTAGGCAGCATTATAACAAAAAAATAGCAAAACTGAAATAGATTTAATTTTGTATAAAAATTTTACTTTTTCTTCCACAGACTATTATAAAAAATTGATCTTTTATTTAAATGTAAGAAATAATCATCTATTAAACCAGGTGGATAATCATTAGATTCGCTCCCATAGCCTGAATAACCAAGACCATATCTACCACCCATAACTTTTATCCCTATAAAATCAAGTATCGTTGGAGCGATATCAAAATGAGTAATAGTATTTTTATTTGCTATAAAAGGCTCTTTACTAATCCATTTATTATAAATAGTTCTTTTTGGTTCCTTTTCAACTAAGTCATAAATTGAATTAGGCATCGTTAAATGATCACCTAGAATCACAATATTTGTATGTTCTAGATACCCTTTTTTAATCATATATTTTACAAATTTGGCCACTTCATTTGTTGTACACTTAATAACATCTTGTATTGTTTTTCCTCCAGCATTTGCGCAGGTCTTAGATAAGTGTCCATTTGGAAAATGAGTATCAACAGTTAAAATTGTAAAATTAAATAATTTTTTTGATGCTACAAGTTTATCTAATATTAATTTAGCTTCTTGTATCAATAAATCATCATATAAACCCCAATTATTCATATCTTTTAATGTATAATTACTTTTCAGCCATTCATCACGACCGCGAAGAGTTTTATAACCATGATTCTTTAAAAACTTATTTTTACCTGAAAAACTTAAACTTGCCCCTTGCATATACTCATTGTAGTACCCTTCTTTCTCTAGAGTATTTCCTAGACAAGTAACTGATGCTAAAAATTCCTTTGCAAGCTCTCCTGTTATATTTCTAGTTTCTTTAGTAGTAAATATTGGCTTTAAAGGAACTCCGCATTGAGTTCCTACAATAGCTGCAATCGTCCATTCTGTATTAGGTGTTTGAATATAGTTTTCAAATTCATAACCTGGCAATTCATCTAAGTTTCTAAGTAAATTTTCACTAAATATTTTATCATTTCTATAAGTTTTTTCTAAGCTTTCGACATAAATTAAAACTAAATTCTTATTTTTTCCTTTATAAAAATCAACAGTATTTGGATCTACATAATTTTCTTTAATAAAATCATTTTCTTTAGTTGTCTCTTTAAGCGCTACTAAATCCAAAAGTTTAAGATCAGAGCAAATTGTATATACTGATATAAATATCAAAAGAAATGAAATATATGAAAGAAATTTACTTTTAAAACTCCTAAGTATTTTTGTTTTCTTAGAAATTAGACATAAACACCTAAAAAAGATAACAAAAACTAACAGAATTAATGAAGTTAATAAAAAACTCTTACGCAATAATTTTATAATAGGCTTCATATCAGAACTTACAATATCTATGCCACATTGTGTATAAAAATGAATTTGATCAGCCGTTATGCTTCCAAAAAGCTTCTTACTATAAAACCATAATATAAAAATATATAACGTAAAAAATAAAAATATGTTTTTCCAAATTTTCTTCAATGCTCTTCCCCCAGATAAAATAATAAACTCTCTATAATTTCTAATCACTACTTAGATCAACTATATTAAATTCATTCTGATTTTTACGTCGTTAATCGTCATTTAGCTAGATTTTTCTAGCCTGCACTCTTCTCTCCTAGTATGCACCGCTACTTAATTTACTATATCAAATAAATAAAGCTGAATAATTAAATCAATTACTCAGCTTTATTTTAACTATTAATATATCTAATGCTTGCTTTTAGACAGCCATTAAATCATCTTCATCTTGCATCTGTTGTTTTATTTTAGCTTTAACTGAATTAACATAAAAACCAGTTCCAGCAGGAATTAATCTACCAACAATTACGTTTTCTTTAATTCCTTTTAACTTATCAACTTTACCGGCTACTGAAGATTCAGTTAATACTCTTGTAGTTTCTTGGAAAGAAGCTGCAGAAATAAATGATCTAGTTTGTAAAGATGCCTTAGTTATTCCTTGAATAATAGGAGTAGCTGTTGCGCCTTTAAACCCTTCATTTTGAGCTTTTAAGTTAATTTCTTCTAGCTCTTCTTTATCCACTTGTTCACCAGCAATTAATACTGTTTCACCTGGGTCAACAATTTCTACTTTAGAAAGCATTCTGCTTACAATTACTTCTATGTGCTTATCATCAATTTTTACACCTTGAAGTCTATAAACCTGCTGCACTTCGTCAACCATATATCTTGAAAGAGCTTCAACACCAAGAATTTTTAAGATATCTTGAAGCACTGGATTACCATCCATCAGTAGATCACCTCTTTTAACAAAGTCACCTTCATTTACTGTAATATGTTTTCCTTTTGGAATCATATATTCAATAGGATCAACCCCCGTCTCTCTTGAGTTAATTACTAATCTTCTTTTTGACTTGTAATCCTTACCAAATTCTACATAACCATTAGTTTCACTAATAATTGAGTGATCTTTTGGTTTTCTTGCTTCAAATAGCTCTGCTACACGTGGTAAACCACCTGTAATATCACTTGTTTTAGAAGATTCTTTAGGAATTCTTGCAATAATATCACCAGCATGAACCTCACTACCGTTTTGCACATTAAGTACAGCATCTATCGGTAAGAAATATCTAGCATCAAGACTATTAGCAAGTTTTAGTAATTCACCGTTGCTATCCACTAAGTTAATACGAGGTCTTAAATCTGCACCACGAGTTTTTTGTTTCCAATCAATAATAACTTTACTTGAAATGCCTGTAGCTTCATCAACTATTTCTTTAATAGATACTGATTCTACTAAGTCTTTAAAGTCTATTTTACCAGTTTTTTCAGTAATAATAGGTATTGTAAATGGATCCCACTCAGCCAATACTTGACCTTTTTTAACATTCATTCCTTCATTAACAAGTAATACAGCACCATATGGAACTCTATATCTAGCTTTTTCATTTTTCTTAATATCAAGAACTAATACTTCGCAACTTCTGCTCATTAGAATTTTATTTGATTTACTATCAATAACTATATTGTCGTTTATTAACTTGATAGTACCATCATAACTTGATTCAATATTTGAAATTTCAGCACCTTTTGTTGCTGCACCACCAATATGGAACGTTCTAAGAGTTAACTGTGTTCCAGGCTCACCAATTGACTGAGCTGCAACCACACCAACTGCTTCACCCATACTGACTAAATCGCCAGTTGCAAGATCTCTACCATAACATTTGGCACAAACCCCCTCTTTCGTTTCACAAGTAAGTACTGACCTTACTTTAATAATATCAATACCTGCCATATCTAGCATTGCAACTACTTGCTCATCAATTAGACCAGCATTTTTAATGATTAATTCACCACTAACAGGGTGGAATACATCATTTGAAGCAGTTCTTCCTAGTACTCTTTCAGAAAGTGGTAAAGTTACTTCACCTCCATCAACAATTGCATTTACTTCAAGACCTTTTGTTGTGCCACAATCATATTCAGTAACAATACAATCCATTGCAACATCTACTAGCCTTCTAGTTAAGTAACCTGAACTTGCTGTTTTAAGTGCAGTATCAGCTTGACCTTTTCTTGCACCATGAGTTGAATTAAAATACTCAAGTACGTTTAAGCCTTCTTTAAGGTTTGAAATGATTGGTGTTTCAATGATTTCACCAGAAGGTTTAGCCATCAAACCTCTCATCCCTGCAAGCTGTCTAATTTGCGCTGCTGAACCTCTGGCACCGGAGTGTGCCATCATATAAATTGAGTTTACTTTTTCTTGTGATTTCTTACTATCGTCATTTTGATGTCCTGATGCGATACCTTTCATCATGTCATCAGCTACACTATCAGTACATCTTGACCATGTATCAATTACTTTATTATACTTCTCACCAATAGTAATAAAACCATCTGAATGTTGCTTTTCATATTCTTTAATTTTTTCGAATGCATCATCAATATGTTTCTGTTTACTTTCAGGGATTAACATATCTTCTTTACCAAATGATATAGAAGATTTTGAAGCGTATGAAAAACCAAGTTTCATAATCTTATCTGTAAATATCACAGTTTTCTTTTGACCATATGTTCTAAATATTACGTCAATTAATTTAGATAATTCTTTACTAGTAAGTACTTTATTTACAAAATCGAATACAAACTTTGAATTATCTGGCAATAAATCTGCAAGAATTATTCTACCAGGTGTAGTTTCAAAAATTGTAGATCTTTCTGTACCATCTTCATCTTTAAAGATTTTTCTAAATTTAATTTTAGCATGAAGAGTAAGTGATTTTTGGAATAATCCATGATGTATTTCAGCAACATCTCCAAACAACATATTTTCACCAGTTTCTCCTGGCAATTCCATAGTTAGGTAATATATACCCAGTACTATATCCTTAGAAGGATTAATAATTGGCTTACCATTTGATGGGTTTAAGATGTTATTAGTCGACATCATTAATACTCTTGCTTCAAGCTGAGCTTCTATAGAAAGAGGTACGTGCACTGCCATTTGGTCACCATCAAAGTCTGCGTTAAAAGCGCTACATACTAATGGATGGATCTTAATAGCTTTACCATCAACTAATATTGGATAAAACGCTTGAATANNTCACCATCAAAATCCGCATTAAATGCTGAACATACAAGAGGGTGTAATTTAATTGCTTTACCTTCAATTAATACAGGTTCAAATGCTTGAATACCAAGTCTATGTAGAGTTGGAGCTCTATTAAGCATTACTGGATGTTCTCTAATTACTTCTTCTAAGATATCCCAAACTTCTGGTCTTTCATTTTCAACCATTTTTTTTGCTGTTTTAATAGTGGTTGAAATTCCATATAATTCTAATTTTGAATAAATAAATGGCTTAAATAATTCAAGCGCCATTTTTTTAGGTAAACCACATTGATGTAATTTAAGCTCAGGACCTACAACAATTACTGATCTTCCTGAGTAATCAACCCTTTTACCAAGTAGATTCTGACGGAATCTTCCTTGTTTACCTTTTAACATATCACTTAATGATTTAAACGGACGTTTGTTAGAGTTTTTAACTACTCTGCCTCTTCTTCCATTATCAAATAATGCATCAACAGACTCTTGAAGCATTCTTTTCTCGTTTCTGATAATAATATCAGGAGCTTTGAGTTCAATAAGTCTTCTAAGTCTATTATTTCTATTAATTACTCGACGATATAACTCATTTAAATCTGAAGTAGCAAAACGGCCACCATCAAGCATAACAAGAGGTCTTATTTCAGGAGGAATTATTGGCAGCACATCTAGAATCATCCATTCTGGCTTATTGCCAGAATCACAAAAATCTTCAACAAGCTTAAGTCTTTTTACAATTTTCTTTCTTTTAGCTTCAGATGTTAAATCAACTAATTGCTCTCTAAGTTCTTTTCTTATTTCTTTTAAATCAAGCCTTATAAGCATTTCTTTTACAGCTTCAGCTCCAATCATTGCTGTGAAGCTATCATCTCCAAATTCATCTTGAGAATCATAATACTGATCTTCTGAAATCAACTCATATTGCCCAAAAGTTGTCATACCAGGATTAACTACTATATAAGCTTCAAAATATAAAACTTTTTCTAAATCTTTCAAAGAAACATCTAGTAATGTACTAATTCTTGATGGAAGTAGCTTTAAAAACCATATATGTGCCACAGGAGCTGCAAGCTCAATGTGGCCCATTCTTTCTCTTCTTACTTTTGAAGTAGTTACTTCTACGCCGCATTTTTCGCAGATAATACCTCTATACTTCATCCTTTTATATTTGCCACACAAACATTCATAATCCTTTACTGGACCGAATATTCTTGAACAAAAAAGACCATCTTTCTCTGGTTTAAAAGTTCTGTAATTAATAGTTTCTGGTTTTTTAACTTCGCCAAATGACCATGAACGAATTTTTTCAGGACTACCTATGGTAATTTTTATATTATCAAAATCGTGATCACTGCTATTTTGGCCAAAAAAATTAGAAAAATGATTCATATATATATACTCCGCAATATCAGGATTATTTCTTCACTTCAGATTCTACTAGTTCTACGTTTAAGCATAACGATCTTAATTCTTTCATCATTACATTAAACGATTCAGGGATACCAGACTCAAAGTTCTGTTCGCCCCTAATAATGGACTCATACATTTTTATTCTTCCAGTAACGTCATCTGATTTTACTGTTAACATCTCTTGTAAAGTATAAGCAGCACCATAAGCCTGTAGCGCCCAACATTCCATTTCCCCAAGTCTTTGTCCACCAAAGTGCGATTTACCGCCAAGTGGTTGTTGAGTAACCAAACTGTAAGGACCAATTGACCTAGCGTGAATCTTATCATCTACTAAGTGATGTAGCTTTAGCATATATATGTAACCTACCGTCACTTTTCTATCAAAAAATTCACCTGTTCTACCATCAATAAGATATGCTTGAGCAGATTTCTCGACATTTCCTTTTTCAAGCATTCTATTAATATCAACCTCTTTAGCACCATCAAATACTGGAGTTGCAAAAGGAATACCACCTTTTACATTTTCAGATAATTCAAGTACTTCTTTTTCAGACATCGCATTAATTGCTTTTTCAATATCATCACTTTCGTATATATCAACGAGTAATGCTTTTAGCTCGGCAATATTTCTTGAGTTCTCATAGTAATCTTCCAGTGATCTAGCTACTTTTTTACCAATATTTACTGAAGCCCAGCCTAAGTGCGTCTCTAGAATTTGACCTACGTTCATTCTTGAAGGTACACCTAAAGGATTTAGTACTATATCTGTTACTGTACCATCTTCGTGATACGGCATATCTTCAATAGGTAATATCCTTGAAATAACACCTTTATTTCCGTGTCTACCAGCCATTTTATCACCAGGTTGCAATTTATGCTTCATAGCAATAAATACTTTTACAACTTTTAATGCACCTTGTGGTAAATCATCACCTGTTTGAACTCTTTCAATTTGGCTAATCATTCTATTTTCAAGTTCAGCTTTAATTTTTTCAAGCTTCTCTTTATGTAACGCTACTTCTTCCATTGCCTGTGAATTATCAACAATAATTTGCCACCATTGTCCTTTAGTATAATCCATTAAAATTTCTTCAGTTAAAGTAGTACCCACTTTAAGATTTTTAGGTCCTGAAACAACATTTTTTGAAATTAGTAATGTTTTTAATTTTTCAAGAATAACTTTCTCAACAATGTGTAGTTGATCATTTTTATCTTTTTCAATTTTAGAAATTTTTTCTCTTTCAATTGACACAGCTCTTTGATCTTTTTCAACACCTCTGCGAGTAGTGATTTGCACATCTACAACTGTTCCTGAAACTCCAGGTGGTACATGAAGTGAAGAATCTCTAACATCTGCTGCTTTTTCACCAAATATTGCTCTTAACAATTTTTCTTCTGCTGTCATTGGTGATTCACTTTTAGGAGTAACTTTTCCTACAAGCACATCGCCTTGGTGTACTTCTGCACCAATATGAACAACACCAGTTTCATCTAAATGCCTTAAACTTTCTTCGCTTACATTTGGTATATCACGAGTGATTTCTTCTGGCCCAAGTCTTGTATCTCTTGCAACAGTCTCAAATTCTTCAATGTGAATTGATGTAAGAATATCTTCTTTAACTAACCTTTCAGAAATTAAGATAGAATCTTCGTAGTTATAACCATTCCATGGCATAAATGCCACTAGTAAGTTTCTACCAAGTGCTAATTCACCATTTTGAGTACTCGGTCCATCAGCAATTATATCGCCTTTTTTTATAATATCACCCACATGTACAAGTGGTCTTTGGTTTATACAAGTATTATGGTTGGATCTTTGATATTTCTGTAAATTATAAATCTCTACACCTAAACTCTCAGAATCATCTATTAAAGATTTAATTACTATTTTTGTAGTATCTACTTGAGCAATAACACCATCTTTTCTAGCAATAATTGTTGCACCAGAATCTCTAGCAACTAACCCTTCAACACCAGTTCCAACAAGTGGTGCTTCTGATCTTAAAAGAGGAACTGCTTGCCTTTGCATGTTTGATCCCATTAGCGCTCTGTTTGCATCATCGTTTTCTAAGAAAGGTATTAGTGATGCTGCAACTGATACTAATTGCATTGGTGATAAATCAACATAATCTATCTTATCAGGAGCTGAAAGAATAAAATCTCCATTCGAACGACAACTTACAAGCTCATCAATGAATATATTATTACTATCTACTTTAGAGTCTGATTGAGCAATGATATACTTATCTTCATCAATTGCTGATAGATATACTACCTCATCCTTTACTTGAGCATTTTTTACTTTTCTATATGGACTTTCTATAAAACCATATTTATTAACTCTTGCAAATGTTGCTAAGCTGTTTATTAGCCCAATATTTTGTCCCTCAGGAGTTTCAATCGGACAAATTCTTCCATAATGCGTGGAATGTACGTCTCTTACCTCAAAACTTGCTCTTTCACGAGTAAGACCACCTGGTCCAAGAGCTGATAATCTTCTTTTATGAGTAACTTCAGATAGTGGATTTGTTTGATCCATAAATTGCGACAATTGTGATGATGCAAAGAAATCTTTAATTACTGTGATTAATAATTTAGTATTTAGCAAATCATGAGGCATTACTGTATCAATTTCAACATTTGACAATCTTTCAATAATTGCTCTTTCGATTCTTACTAAACCTATTCTAAATTGATTTTCAATAAGCTCACCAACAGATCTAACTCTTCTATTGCCTAAGTGATCAATATCATCGATATTGCCTTTGCCATCTTTAATATCACAAAGTTTTTTAATAATTTCAACAATGTCTAACGCTGTTAGAACTGTGTTTTCAATTTCAACACTAACATCAAGCCTAGCATTTAATTTTACTCTACCTACTTCTGAAAGATCGTATCTTTCTTTATTAAAGTATAAAGAATGAAATAAATTTTCCATAGCTTGTAACTCTGGTGGTTCACCAGGTCTTACTACTCTATAAATTTCAAGTAATGCTTCTTCACGAGTTTCAATTTTATCATTAAATAATGAATCCCTAACATATGTCGCAGACTTAGCTGTGTTTAAAAGAGTAATAACTTTTATATTACTTGATTCAATTAAAGAAATTTTGTCTTGTGTAAGTTCACTACCAATTTTTATTAAAATTTCACCAGTTTCTTTATCTAGAATATCTTGCCCAATAATTTGGCCAATTAAATATTCACTCTCAAGTAAGCAAATATCTAAACCTGATTCTATAAGTTTTTTAGACAAACGTGGAGTAATTTTAGTGCCTTCAGTTGCTACAACTTCATTTGTTTTAGCATTAATTAAATCAGTACTTAACTTTTTACCATTATATAGCTCAGCAACAAATTGCCCAACCCATCTTCCAGATTCATTTTTAATTTCATATTTTTGATAAAAAGTATCATAAATTTCATTTGTAGACATACCAAGAGCTCTTAGTAATGTACCTAGATATAATTTACGTTTACGATCAATTCTAAAAAATATGTGGTCTTTAGGATCAAATTCTATATCAAGCCAAGAACCTCTATAAGGTATAATACGTGCTGAATATAGAAATTTACCAGATGCATGAACCTTACCCTTATCATGATCAAAGAATACACCAGGCGATCTATGAAGCTGTGATACAACTACTCTTTCTGTTCCATTAATAGTAAAAGAACCTCTTTCAGTCATAAATGGTATTTCACCAAAATAAACTTCTTGTTCTTTTATACCTTTAATCTCTTTGATTCCAGTATCAACATCAATATCCCAGACTATTAATCTAAGAATAACTTTTAGTGCAGCTGTATAATTACCGCTTCTAAGCACAGGCTCAGAAAAGTCATATTTTATAAATTCAATAGTTGCTTTTCCCTTAGGATCTTCTATAGGAAAAACTGAATTAAAAACGCTTTGTAGCCCTTTATTCTCTCTGTCAGCATCTTTTATCTCAGCTTGCAAAAAATCCTTATAAGAATTTTTTTGAATTTCGATCAAATTAGGAATTGCATCTAACTTCGTTAATTTTCCGAAGCTTTTTCTAATTTTCTTCTTAGTAGTAAACGATAAATTCACCGACATCAAGTGACTCCAAACTATGATAATTAAAACTTCTATTTAGCAGATATGCTATGAATCATTTAGAAATGATTCGAGTAAAAAATTTAGTATAGCAATAAAAACGAGCTAGGTTAACAAAGTTATCCTAGCTCTAATATATTGAGTTTGAATTATTACTTAACTTCAACTTTTGCACCAGCAGCTTCTAATATTTCTTTAATTTTTTTAGCTTCATCTTTAGAAACAGCTTCTTTCACTGGCTTAGGAGCACCATCAACTAGCTCTTTTGCTTCTTTAAGACCAAGACCAGTAATTGCTCTTACTTCTTTAATAACGTTGATTTTTGTTGCACCACAATCTGTAAGTATAACATTAAATTCTGTTTGTTCAGCAACAGCTTCACCTGCAGCAGCAGGAGCAGCAGCAGCAGCTGGAGCAGCAGCAGAAACGCCCCACTCTTTTTCAAGCATTTTTGCAAGCTCTGCAGCTTCCATTACGCTAAGTGCTGATAATTCTTCAACGATTTTATTTAATTCTTTAGTCATTTATAACCTCTTATTGTTAATTAGTTTAGAAAATTAGTTCTTTGATGCGTATGCACTAAGAATTCTTGCAAGTTGCCCTGCTGGAGCCTGTAATACACCAACAATATTTCTTGCTGGCGCACTAATAATACCGATAATTTTAGCACGTAATTCGTCAAGAGAAAGCATATTAGAAAGTTCTACAACACCTTCAGTATTTACTTCTTTATTTTCGACTATACCGCCTAAAATTTTTAGATTATTATTTTCTTTTGCAAATTTCACCAGTACTTTAGCAAGACCTACTAAATCATCAGAATAAGCAAGTGCTACTGGTCCAACTAGACGTGATTTAGCATTATCTAAAGCACTATCTGAAATTGCAATTTTTGTAAGGCTATTTTTAGCAACCCTAAATGTTGCCCCTATATCTCTCATTCTTTTTCTAAGATTTGTTATCTGAGATACAGTAAGACCATGATAATGAGTTATTATTACTGCTTTTGAGCTTAATAATTGCCCTTGTATTTCAGTTATAAACTCTTGTTTTTCAGTTCTATCCACCTATTTTGCTCCACTAGTTTTTGTTACTTGAAACTCTGCAACATCCACTCTAACCGCAGGTCCCATAGTTGATCCAAGAGTCATAGATTTTAAATAAACTCCCTTAGCAGCAGCTGGTCTTGCTTTAATTAAAGCTGACATAAAATCTTTTAGGTTTTCAAGTAAAGCTTGACTATCAAAACTTATTTTTCCAATTCCAGCATGAACAATACCAGCTTTTTCAACTCTAAATTCTACCTGACCTTTTTTAGCATTTTCAATAGCTTTAGTCACATCTAAAGTTACAGTTCCAAGTTTTGGATTTGGCATTTTACCTTTAGGACCAAGTATTTTAGCAACTTTACCTACTACACCCATCATATCAGGGGTAGCTATACATACATCAAAAGTTATTTCATTATTTTTAATTTGATCAGCTAACTCGTCACCACCTACAAAATCAGCACCTGCTTTTTTTGCTTCTTCAGCTTTTGCATCTTTAGCAAAAACTGCGATTACTGACTTCTTACCAGTACCATTTGGCATTGAAACCATACCCCTAACCATTTGATCAGAATGTTTTGGATCCACACCTAAATTACAACTAATATCTAGCGTTTCATCAAATTTTGCAGTAGCGGTTTTTTTAACTAACTCAATCGCATCTGTAACTTGATAAAGTTTTACTTGATCAACTACATTACTTAATGCTTTAAATCTTTTAGTTAATTTATTTTTTAATTCAGCTTTATTTACCATTTTCCTACTCCACAACCTCAAAGCCCATAGAAACAGCAGAGCCTTTAATCATATTCATTGCTGCTTCAACATCGAATGCATTCATATCAGCCATTTTCTTTTCAGCTATTTCTTTAATTTGAGCATTTGTTATCTGTCCAACAAAGGCACCCTTACCTGTTTCACTACTACCTTTTTTTATATTGGTAGCTTGCTTTATAAAATAAGTTACTGGAGGTAATTTCCTTTGAAAACTAAAAGATTTATCCGAGAAAACCGTAATTACTACAGGTATCGGTGTACCTGGTTCTTCTTTTTGAGTCTCAGCATTAAATGCCTTACAAAACTCCATAATATTTACACCACGTTGCCCTAAAGCAGGTCCTACTGGTGGGGAAGGATTAGCTTTACCAGCTGGTATAACTAATTTTACATAACCCGAAATCTTTTTTGCCATTTTTAGTTTTCCTTATAACTTTTCTACTTGGGTAAACTCTAACTCAACCGGGGTAGATCTACCAAAGATCAATACCGAGAGTTTTAATCTTTTCTTTTCTTCATCAATATCCATAACAACACCAGTAAAGGATTCAAAAGGACCATCAGTAATTTTAACCGATTCTCCATTTTCAAATCTAATTTTACTAGTATTAACTTTAGAACCTTCTTCCATTTGAGTAAATATCGACTGGACTTCAGATTCACTTATTCTTTTAGGCTTACCATCTTGTCCTAAAAATTTAGAAACTTTAGATATTTTTCTTATCATATGCCAAGCACGATCATTAAGCTCCATCTTGACTAGAATATATCCTGGTAGAATTTTTTTGTCTACCTCAACTCTCTTACCTTTTCTTATCTCTAATGTAACTTCAGTTGGAACAACTACATCTTCAATATATTCAGATAGCTCTTGCTTTGCAGCTTCTTCTAATATCTCTCTTTTAACTCTTTTTTCACTACCTGAAGCAGTATGAATTATATACCAATTTTTTGTCACAAGTTAGCTCCCAATATTTAGGATAAGGTTTATTATTTTATATGCCAAAAAATCTACACTAAAGAAAAATAATGAACATAAAAAAACCACAACAATTACTACTAATAAAGTTTTTAAGGTATCATTTTTTTCTACCCAAGAAACTTTTTTTAACTCTTTACGGACTTCTCCGAGATAATTTAATAGCTTAACTGACATATATTACTTTTTATTTCTTTTTCTAAGTTTGGCAGGAGTGGAGGGAATCGAACCCGCAGCCTCCGGTTTTGGAGACCGGCGCTCTACCAATTGAGCTACACTCCTAAAATCAAAACTGTAAAATTATTATAGTACAATTTTAAATTTCTGCACTAAACTTTATTTTATAATTTTACTTACTACGCCAGCACCAACAGTTCTACCACCCTCACGGATCGCAAATCTTAAACCTTCTTCCATCGCTATCGGCGCTATCAAGCTTACTATAAACTTCACGTTATCTCCTGGCATT
>DITT01000028.1 GCA_002422875.1 Rickettsiales bacterium UBA6177
AACATGGGATAAAAGTCCTTCTTTCAAAAGACTAGGATATAAAAGAGCACTAGAATATGCAATAGATTATAACAATCCAAATATGGTTCATACATTAATCTCACAAATGTCAACTGAAGCGCTTCATGAACAAGATATAAATAGTGGTAATACAGCACTACACCGCGCTGCTATCAGAAGTAATAAAGAAATAGTAGAATTATTACTTGAGAATCCTAAGATTGATATTAATTCACAAAGTAATGCTTGTGAAACGGCGCTACACAAAGCTGCTTACATTGGGTATACAGAAATAGTAAAGTTTTTATTAGCTAATGGAGCTGATGTAAATGTTCAAAATTACTATGATAGAACAGCACTACACCTAGCTGCTTTCATGGGGCGTACAGAAGCACTAAAAGCTTTATTAACTAATGGAGCTGATGTAAATATTCAAGATAAAGATGGTAAAACAGCACTACACCACGCTGCTTTTAGATGGGATATAGAAATAGTAAAGGCTTTATTAGCTAATGGAGCTGATGTCAATATTCAAGATAACGATGGTAAAACAGCACTACACAGGGCTGCTTACATGGAGTATACAGAAATAGTAGAATTATTACTTGCTAATCCTAATATTAATATTAATATAAAAAATAAAGCCGGTGAAACGGCGCTATACAACGCTGCTTCCATGGGGCATACAGAAATAGTAAAATTATTACTTGCAAATCCTAAGATTGATATTAATTCACAAAATAAAAATGGGAGAACAGCTCTACACAACGCTGCTTCCATAGGGTGTACAGAAGCAGTAAAGGTTTTATTAGCTAATGGAGCTGATGTAAATATTCAAGATAAAGATGGTAAAACAGCTCTAGATTATAGTAAAGAATCAAAAAATGTAGAAACTATCAAGATTTTTGATATCGAGTCCAAAAAAATATCAAAGGCTGCAGGATTGATAACTAATCTAACTAAAAACTTAGCTAAGAAAGAATATAATAATATAGATTATACAACGGCTGCTAAAGAACTATATAATTCTCTAAATAATCATGAACCTTCTGATAAAAATTTAGAACCATATATAAAAGAATTAAAAAATTTACGTGGCTTGTATGTTGCTCAGGACAGGAAAGGATGGTCAGATTATTTTACATCTAAGAACAAAGATATCAATCCAAAAAGTCATGTAGACAAGCTTGTGCGTAGTAAAAATCAAGAAAAGGATCGCCAGTTGTAATAAATACAGGGCAAGTTTTAAGTATGACGCTGTTATAAGTAAATTAAGGCTATAAGGATTCGTTAAAATTTCTTTTTATACTAACTCGACTTAATTTACTATAACTGAGAATTGTGCTAGGGGGAAAAAATGCGAAGCCTCAGAAAAATCTAGCTAAACGACGATTAACAACAGAGTATATTCTTCTATTTAATTGACATAATAAGTTATTAACTATATTTAATAAAATTCAGTATTTTTAATATTGTTATAAATTAAAATTAAATTTTTAAAGAGGTTTCTATGGAATGTATTATTGAAAAAAGCAACGATTTTGAGACATTTAAAAATGTACCAAATACACCTAGCAAATATTTACAAGAAAGATGTAATAAGTTAAATAATATGAATGATATGAGTAGAGTATCAAAAATATTTGAAGAAATTGCTATTTGTTTACCTCAGATAGACTTTACTAAGAAATGTGATACGCTTTTAGCCTGGACCCAGAGTATTTATAGTAAATACGAGCATTTGGATAGATACTATCATCCACAGGGATCTAAGAGTGATTATATGCAAGAGATTTCTATTATAGAAGATAGATGTCAAAAATTAGCATCATATTTCTTAAGAAGTTTCGGTAGTGATAACTTTTTATTACCCCCAGAATGCGGTAAAGAAAGAGAGGTTGCAAAGTTATTATATAATTTTAAGCAGACTCATTCAGTAGCAAAAACTCAACAAGAATATTTCTCATCGTTAGAGCAATTTGACTGCCCTATTCCGCACTATATTTGTGGAGAACAGTTAAGCAATGACCCTCATGATTTTCTATAATTCTAATAGGTATAATTGTGCTATTTAATGATAGAATAAAATCAAATTTTATGGAAGATTTGATCCTTTTTAAAAATTTAGTAACTCAAGCAGAACAAGATATTGACAAAGGCACTGATATAGGAGATGTGCCTTCAATGCTTTAATATTTAATATACTTCGGAATAGAACTATTAAATTATATTGATAAATAGTAAATATTAGCAAATTAATTAATTATTACTTACTTATAATATTATTTGTTCTTGATTTTTATAAAATCTCGTGCTAACTATTAATAAAAATTAATGGTTACGAGTGATGATTTGTAATTTCTTATACCACCCTGCGGATAAAAAAATAGTTAATGATTTAGAAGAGATAAAATGCTCTCTTACTAAAGTACAAAATGATCAATCTTTCAAGAGAGCAAAGTTTCATCAACTTGAAGGTTTTGATAACTTATTCTCCTTAACAATCCTTGGTACAAAGAATAAAGGCAGAGTAATTTGTAAAAAAATTGGGCAAGATGCCTTTCAGATAAAACTTATAGACAAAGGACATAAATATAAAAGACAAACTCTAGAAGAATTAGATAAACAACCTTATAACAAAGACGAATTAAAAGAATTATTTGATCAAAACGACGAAGGTAATACTGAAATAGTTCAAATTGAAGAAATTGCTAAGCCACTTCATTTTATTAGAGACCGAGTTATAGATACAACGGATTATCAAGATGCAATATCAAGTTATATTGAAAGTTTTTTACAATATGATACTCTGAATTCTCCATATATGCTTATTGATGGTGTGCCTGGTTCTGGCAAAACTCTTAGTGTTGAGATTGCTGTAGCACACTTTATCAAAAACTTTAGAGATGCACATGCTGAAGTTCACAAAAAATTATACTATGTTGCTCCAAACCTAAACTTACTAAATCAAATGAAGCTTCATATCACAGACAGTGGTGGTAGTGATTTATTAGATAATAATATTATAAAATTGTTAAGTCATGATCAATTATTACAAGAAATTTTATTAAAAAATGATAAAGTTACTGACATAGCATATATTGTTGATGAGGTCCAAAATCTAAATAAAGATGCTATAAATAACATCTATGAAAAATTATCATTTGTTGTTGCTCTGGGAGACTCAAATCAAAAGCTTAATGTTGAAAGTTCATTTGAGCACTTAGTAACAATCAAAGAAGCTATTCAAAAAAAGGGGCAATTTATAGATTTTAAGATTCAAAAATGGCCTAGCTCATTTCGTTGTCCTCCTAAAATTGTAGCTCTTGCACAAAATATCCTTAAAATACGTAATCATGAAACAAAAACTAGGCACAATCTCGCTATTGAGGATCAAAGGGATCATCTCATAGATACAAATATTGGGGGTGTCCAGTTTTTTGAAAATAGAGAAATTTTCCTTGAAAAAACTATTAAAGCTCACGCACTAGATGTTGCATTTATTACTCTGAAAGATGCTACTAAAAATGAGCTTTTAGAAAAAGGAGCAATTAACGTCTTACGGATAGATGAGGCTCTTGGTCTAGAATTTAAAAATATTATCCTGTTGTTAGATATTAGAGGAGCATTTCCAAAAGATGTAAAATTTTATAATGCTTTATATGTAGCCGTCACTAGATCGACAGAAAATATTTATTTGCCTGCAGCTGATTTTGCTCAATTTAAAGATCCTCAATCAATTGAAGCAATAGAGTTAATTACACAACAATCAACCCAAGAAGAATATCTAAATCAAGTAATTTTTTATCTAGAAAATAATAGAGAAGATCTTGCGCAGCAAATTTTGTCAGCTATTTTTAAAGAAACTATTACTATAGAAGACATAAAAGCACTTAATATTAATACAGAAAATTCAATTATTTCGATATGCGCCGCAAGAAAGAGCCTTAATATTAAAGTTCCAAATTTAACTCATCATACAATTTTTGATAAATATTTTGATCCCAAGTTGTCTATAGCAGACAAAAAAGCTCTTCTTAATCTTGATCCAATATATACGATCAGAAAATTTCTGACCACCACTGATATAGATCTAGTAGATTTATCGTTGCTTGATAATAATGAAGAACTTCTTTTAGAGCAAATGAAGCATGAACATGAAGATAATTTTATCAAAAATATCATTACTAATTCCGACTATACCAAAGAATTTATTGAATTTATTATTAATAAAAATAAGATATCTAGCTATCCTAAGCTAGTGGATAAGATACTTTTTGAACACTTAAAATTATACCAAGAATTGTTGCCTATACCACTAGACTCAATGCCTTATGGAAATACCCCACTTCATTACCACGCCAGAAATAATAATGGAATTTTTGATAAAGAATTAAAAATAGATGATTTATTAAAATTAAATTCTGAAGGAAAAGCACCTTTAGAGTTTTTTGAAGATGAATCCCTACCCTCAAATTTTAAAACGTTGTTATACATTCTCAAGTTTCGTACTAATGACTACAAAAAAGCTCTTCAAAATAATAAAGAAGAAACTCTTAAAACATTATCTGTAATAATGCAGAATCCAAATCACTGCAATCTGTTCTACAAAAAAATAAAACCTTTTTTTGATAAATATAATGATGATGCAACTAATTGGGTATTTTATGCATTTGCTAATAATCCACCTTCATATATTTATAATGATATAGATTTTCATGAGAAATACGGATTAATAGTTACAAACAAAGAAAAAGAAGGCTATTTGCCTAACGATCGAATCATTGCTGATTTATCAAAAAGAATTAAATTTATGAACTTAGGTGTAGATAAAAATATAATTACTAAGGAAGATTTAGTTGCATTTTTATACCTACCAAAAACTTCTAGAAATAAGGAGTCCCTAGAGAAGGTATTATCTCTTAGCGATACTCAAAAATCTAAATTCTTAACTGCCCCAGCGTCATTAGAAAGCTTAGAACAAGCCACTAAAAAGAGTATACAGCATCTATTATATGAGAATTTAGATTTTTATTACGATAAAATAATATCATCTCTCATTGTTATTGATATAATGACAAGTGGTATATCTCTTTGCTACAAACCTAATTTAGTACACTCTAATGATTTTTTTACTAGCACATCTGCTTTTTTCTTCTACAGAAATAACTATAAATTAGCTGTTTGCTCCACTAGTGTTAATTATATTACTTCAGCCTATCATAAAGGCTTTGTTGAAGGATTTACACAACTCCTCTACTCAGTTCCTAGTATAGTATATTTTGGTATAAATAGATATATTAATAAATTTGTTATACAAAAAGATAAGACATCTTTATTTTCATTTTGTGAAAAAGTAATGTTGATAATAACAAAGATATATCTCAGCTACGACTTTGCTAAAAATGCTTTGAATATTATATCTTTTACAGATTATGAATATTTTGCAAGAATAATAAAATTTCAAGATATTGATGCTATAAAATTAGCAATCAAAAATGGTATTGACGTTAATAGTAATAATGGTGCTTATACTCCATTATTAAAAGCTATATATATTGAGAATATTGAGATTATTACGCTATTAATCAAAAATGGCGCTGACGTTAATGGCAATCTTGGTACTAATACTCCGTTATTAAATGCTGTCGCTGCGAAAAACATTGAAATGATTACGCTATTAATCCAAAGTGGTGCTGACGTTAATAGCAATTCTGCTGCTATTACTCCATTAAAATATGCTATATACATTAAAAACATTAAAATTATTACGCTACTAATCAAAAGTGGTGCTGATGTTAATAGCAATCTTGGTGGTATTACTCCGTTAATAAAAGCTATATATATTAAAAACATTGAAATTATTACGCTATTAATCAAAAATGGTGCTGACGTTAATAATAGCAATCTTGGTACTGATACTCCGTTAATAGAAGCTATAAATATTCAAAACATTGAGATTATTACGCTACTAATCAAAAATGGCGCTGACGTTAATAGCAAGGCTGATAATAACCTTACTCCATTATTAAATGCTATCGCTACGAAAAACATTGAAATTATTACGCTATTAATCCAAAGTGGTGCTGATGTTAATAGCAATCTTGGTACTGATACTCCGTTAGAACATGCTATAATAATGACTAAAAACATTGAGATTATTACGCTATTAATCCAAAGTGGTGCTGATGTTAATAGCAATCTTGGTACTAATACTCCATTATTAAATGCTATCGCTACGAAAAACATTGAAATTATTACGCTATTAATCAAAAGTGGTGCTGACGTTAATGGCAATCTTGGTGATATTACTCCGTTAGAACATGCTATGTATATTAAAGACATTGAAATTATTACGCTATTAATCAAAAATGGCGCTGACGTTAATAGCAATGTTGGTGATATTACTCCATTAAAAAATGCTATAGATATTAAAAACATTGAGATTATTACGCTATTAATCAAAAATGGTGCTGACGTTAATAGCAATCTTGGTACTAATACTCCATTATTAAATGCTATCGCTACGAAAAACATTGAGATTGTTACGCTACTAATCAAAAGTGGTGCTGACGTCCAAGCATATAGAAACAAAAATGACATCCTAATATCACCTCTAGGTTTAGCCTTGGAAATGGGTCAAACTGACATAATTAAGATATTAGTTGAAAGTGGTGCTGAATCTACGAACATTAAAATTGTTAACATAATCGAGCCAAAAGAGCAATCCGATCAGATATCTTCTTTACAACTATCTGAAGATCGAGACTCAAACCAAAGCATTATGGGATATCATCAGCCACTATACGACCATAATGAATTTGAGGTTGGTTTTACAGTTTAGTTGTAAAACCAACCCTTTGTAGCTAAACTGGAGTAAAACTTGATATATGTTAATTCTTTAACTTAATTTCTTATTATTCGCCTTGCGCTAAGCTAAACCCTAATTTTTCTCCATAAACATAAAGATTCTCAATTTTTACAAATTCAATATTATTAGCTTTTAAAATATTTAAGATTTCAATTATTTCGATTTGGTCACAAGTTTTATCTTTATTGCTTGAAATCAAACGTAATGTCCATAAATCTGAAACTAACTTTAAATTACCTGCAGGATTCGGCCAAACTTGTAAGCCTTTACAAGTAACTGATTTTAAACCTAGGTTTGTTTTAAGTACTAAGTTTGCAAACTTACCAGCAAACTCATCCAACTCTTTACCATCCCAGAATATAGAAATATCAGCACCTACAAGCGCTCTACTCTCATTATTTTTTATTACCTCAACAATTTTACTATTTGTGCTTTCAACATTGCTTTTATATTCAATTTTAGCAAAACTAGAAGGCACTTCTCCCAGACGTTTAATTAATTCATCAGCAAATTCTTTAGTTCCTACTTTTTTCTTACTAATTTTTTCATTATAAATATCAACAGTGTGAATACCTTCTTCTAAAGTTTTAAGCCAAGCATTATGAATTTTAGCAGCAATTTCACCTTGCTCTAAATGGACAAGCATCATTATTGCGGCTTGAATTAAACCAGATGGATTGGCAATATTTTGACCTGCAATATCAGGTGCTGAACCATGAATTGCTTCAAACATCGCAAATTCTTTACCAATATTTGCACTACCTGCAAGCCCTACAGAACCTGAGGTTTCTGCGACTATATCTGATATTATATCACCATATAAATTCTCAGTTACAATAACATCAAAAATTTCTGGCTTATTAGCAAGACGTGCAGCACCAATATCAATTATATAATGGTCATTTTGTATCTGCGGATATTCTGCGGCTATTTCATTAAATACCTGATGAAATAAACCATCGGTAAATTTCATAATATTATCTTTACTAAAACATGAAACTTTTTTACGATTATTTTTAACAGCATATTCAAAAGCATAGCGAATAATTTTTTCACTACCAGTTCTAGTAATTAGTTTAATAGAAGTATAAGAATTATGTGTTTGTCTATATTCAATACCTGCATATAAATCCTCTTCATTTTCACGCACAATAACCACATCTAAATGCTTATGATGCGTTTTGATAATAGGGTGATAAGCTTTACATGGTCTGATATTTGCAAATAATCCAAGTGCCTTTCTTAAAGTCACATTTAAGCTCTTATAACCACCACCTTGAGGCGTAGTAATGGGGCCTTTAAGTAAAATTTTATTATCTAAAATTGCTTTCCATGCTTCTTCAGGAATACCAGAGCTATACCCCCTTTCATACATTATCTTACCCACATCAATTACTTCAAAATTTACTTTTGCTTGGGCATATCTTAAAATTTTAAGCGTTGCTTCTACTATTTCAGGGCCTATCCCATCACCATATGCTACTGCTACTCTTACATTATCTTCCATAATCATACCTATTCTAACAATTAATTTTAAGCTTAATATAATATTCAAGCTCTAGCAAATACAAATATTTTTAATCAAAAAAAACTTAAGCTTGATTATTGTTGCACAGTTTTATTAAGTAAAATTTAATAAAGTTTATCTAATTTAGAAATAAACAAAAGATTATATGTTTGCTTTACATGACGTTTGGAAAAAAATAGAAAATATTTGTAACGACACACGAATAGAGTATTTAGATACACTTTTATGCCTTGGAAGAGTAGTAGCACAAGATATAAAAGCAAAACAAACCTATCCTTTATTTAATATTTCAGGGATCAATGGTTACGCTCTTAAACTTGAAGATACGGAGCTTCCTACATCTTTAAAAATTTTAAGCTCTACTCAAATAAACACATTAGAAGTTCAAAATAATAACTGTACTAAAGTTTTAATGGGCTTACCGATACCAAAAGGTGCCAATACAGTGCTTAGCTTAAATGAAGTAACGACTTATCAGAATAATATTATTATTAATAATCAATTTTATAGGCATCAAAATATTCGTTATACTGGAATGGATATTAATCTTAATGATATAATCATCAAAAAAAATACTACTCTAAGCCCCACACATGTAAGCATTGCTAAATTATTTAAAAATTACTCACTACCCGTCTATAAAAAACTAACAATTGGTTTTGCAACTCACCACCATAATAAATTATTATCTTCTGAAGAGCTCTTTGTACAAAATGAAAATTTTACTACAAGTATTAATTATCTTACTTCTTTTATAGCTTCAAAAAATCATAATTCTCTTAATTTAGGAAAACTTTTAGAAGTTGAAAGTAAAGAGAAAGCAGAAGAAGTAATTAAATTTATTATGAATCAAAATGAAATGAATTTTTTTGTAATAATTTCTGATATGAACGATGTTAGCATTAATAGCAGTTCAGAAATATTTACAAAATTATCTGAACTAGGCGTTGAAACAAGTACTTATAATATTGCAGCTGGTTATCATGAAAAAATTGAAATTGCTTTTCTTAATAATAAAATTATTTTATTCATGCCACATCATTTTATAAGCTTTATTCCTCTGTGTAAGTTGTTTATTGAACCAATTTTGAACTATTTTAATAAGCTTCCAGCTTTCACATTTGATAACGCATATTTAGCTATGAATCTTGATGAAAATGATAAGCTTCAAGATTTTTTACTAGGTAAAGTAAGTGTTGATAGCACAGGTAAGAAGATTGCTACCCCTTACACCTCTCAAGATTTCTTAGTAGCAAACTCTTTAGTTCATGCAAATTGCATAATAATTATCGACAAATTAAGTAGCTTAACAAAAGATAGCGAAGTACAAACTTTGAGCCTAAACTAAGCTTTTATTTCTTTTTGGTTTTAGTTATTTTTGTTTGTTTGGTTGTTTTAAGTAATGTTGCAGTCTTTTTTGACTTAGTTTTTGTGGTTATTTTAACAGTTTTTGTTACTTTAGGCTTAATACTTGCTTTTACAAGCTTTGCGTATTCGATATTATTATAATCATGTAAATCAAGATTTAAAAATGTATCAAAAAAACGCGCCATTAAAAATCCAGGAACTGGGGTATTAGCATTAGATAGAATTACAATACCTACTTTCTCTTCAGGCAAATAAGCAATAATGTTAGTGTAACCATGCAAAACTCCACCATGCAAAACAATGCTTTTATGTGCATAATTCATTTTACGCCAACCTAAAGCATAATAAGAACCTTTATAGCGCTTTTGTTTCCATAATAAGTTCCTATTTTTCTCACCATAAGGAATTATTGGCTTAGTAAGTTCAGATACATCCCTTGCTGACAATATTTTTGTACCACCGTACTGAGCATGCAGCCACCTACCCATATCTTGGATTGATGAATTAACCCCCCCAGCAGGACTGACTGTATAATAAGTGCTAATAAGCTTTTTAGGACTATTGTAAAATTTTAAATTACTAAAAACATGTGGTAAGGCTTTATTAGAATTATTTAGGAAGCTTTCTGCTCCAGCTGAACTATTATACATTTGTAAAGGTTTAAAAATTTTCTCAGCTAGAACATCTTCATAAGCTCTACCTGTAATATTAGATACTGCCTCACCTGCTAGGCTATAAATAAAATTTTGATATGCATATCTTTTACCAGGAGTCTCAATTTTTGGTACTTTTGTAAGCCTATTTTTAAGTTCATTATAAGAAAAATTACTCTCAATCAAATCAGCGTATAAATCATTTGAGAGTCCAGAAGTATGACTAAGAATATTACGTATACTAACATTACGGAATTTTGGATCAGCTGTTTTAAAATCAGGAACAACTCTATAAAATGCTTTATCTAGAGAAATATTGTTCTCTTTCAAAACTTTAAAAGCTAGGGTAGAAGTTAGCGCTTTTGATAATGAGGCTATTCTAAAAATAGTATTTTTATCAATAGAATTATGCTCGCCAACTTTTTTTACACCTAAAGTCTTAATATATCTTATTCCACTTTGATCAACTACAGCTATTGCAAGGCCAGGTAATTGCCACCTATTAAAAGTTTGCTCAATATAATGATTATAACCATTTAATATACTACCTAACCTATCATTTTTTAGGTGATTATTGGTATTATTTGCAGCAACTGAGTTACTTGTAACTACAAGTATAAAAAATAATTTAGCTAATAAGATCAAATGTTTGCGCAAATTCATTCCATTCTCTTTTAGTAAGTCCTGAATTCTCGGCATTTAATTTCTCTCCATTAATCATTCTTTTTACAGCAGTTAAAGCTGTTGCTGAAAGTGATACACTATTCATGCGATATTCTTCAAAGGCTTCATATGCGTGAGGCACCCATTCTTTAACTACTTTAAGTATTGTGTCTGCATAAGCTCTGATTTCATATTGTGCATGAGCATCTGCTCTAAGTCTTAAGAAGTGAAATAAATTATGTAAATTCACTTTCCAATACCATTCTGTATAGTAATTTAAAGTTAAATTCATTCGCGCAAGTTCACGCGTAAGCCCTTGTTTATTTGGGTCTAAAACATTACCAGTCTCATCTTCATTTAGTAAATCAGTGTAATTACTATAGCATCTTTCTGAATCACCAATTAAAATATCTAAAACTCTTTTGCTATTTTCAGCATCTAAAGTATTATCTCTACCTTGCTTATTTAGAGCTGATTGACTTGCTAAATTATCCTGCGTAGGAATATAGAATTCTTTTGCAAGAATTGAATATCTAGCCGAATATTCATTAATACTTGCTGTTCTATGTCTTACCCATTGCCTTGCAATAAAAATTGGTAATTTAATGTGTAGTTTAATTTCGCACATTTCAAACGGCGTTGTATGATAATGTCTCATTAAATAATTGATTAAAGCTTTATCTTGGCTTACCTTTTTTGTACCGCTACCATAAGAAACACGTGCTGCTTGCACTATTGCATCATCGTTGCCCATATAGTCAACAACTCTAACAAAACCATGATCTAAGACTTTATTGCTTTGATGTAGAAATTTTTCTATACCTGGACTGCAAGCTCTCTTAGTCGAGTTTTTTTCTTCTTGTTCCATATAATTTTTCCTTTAATTTACTTTAGTGAATTTAAAGTTATAATAATTCTTATTTTAAGAAAAGTAATTTGTTTAGAAAATTTGTACAAGAAATATTTGAAAAAAACTTTGGTTCATTTATTATAGCATTTAAAGTAAAAGGAAATTTTAATGAAAATAGCAGTATTAAAAGAAAAACAACAAGCTGAGAAACGCGTAGCGATTACACCTGATGCTGTCAAAAAATATATAAAACTAGGGTTCAAGATTTTTATTGAAGCTGGAGCTGGTATAGAATCATCATTTTCTGATAAAGCATATGAAGATGCTGGTGCTACTGTTTCTAAAATTCTTTTAGAAATTGTAAGTGATGCTGACATAATTTTAAAAGTACAACCTACACCACTTGCTTCTGAAAAAGAAAATCTCTTAAATGAAATTTCTTTAATGAAAGAAGGTGCTATAATCATAGGCCTCCTAAATCCTTTCGAAAATCAAGAAATTATTAAATTATACCAAAGTAAAAAAATAACTTCATTTGCTATGGAGTCTGTACCTCGTATAACCAGAGCTCAAACCATGGACGTGCTTTCGTCACAAAGTAACTTAGTAGGTTACAAAGCAGTTGTTGATGCTGCATCAGAGTTTGACAAAGTATTTCCAATGATGATGACTGCTGCAGGCACAGTGATTCCTGCTAAAGTTTTAATCCTTGGTGTGGGTGTTGCAGGTCTTCAAGCTATTGCTACAGCAAAAAGACTTGGAGCTGTTGTTAGCGCGTATGACGTGCGCCGTGAAACTAAGGAGCAAGCTGAAAGCTTAGGTGCAAATTTTATTACTGTATCTTACACTGAAGAAGGCGCAGGTAGTGGTGGTTATGCTAAAGAAATGAGTGAACAATATAAATTACACGAACAAGCAACTCTTAAAAAGCAACTTGAAAAAACTGATATTGTAATAACTACTGCACAAATTCCAGGTAGAAAAGCCCCTATTCTTCTTAGCAAAGAAATGGTTGAATCATTACCAAGCGGCTCTATAGTGATTGATTTAGCAGCTGCTTCTGGTGGAAATTGTGAATTAACACAAAAAGGGAAAGTTATTATACATAATGATATTAAAATTATTGGTCATGAAAATTATCCTTCAAGACTTGCTTCTACTGCAAGTAAATTATATGCAAATAATCTTTTTAACTTTACTCAACTTATTGTCGATCAAAAAAATAATAAAATTACATTAAACTTAGAAGATGAAAT
Source organism: Rickettsiales bacterium UBA6177 (assembly GCA_002422875.1). Classification (GTDB taxonomy): domain Bacteria; phylum Pseudomonadota; class Alphaproteobacteria; order Rickettsiales; family UBA6177; genus UBA6177. The sequence goes on from DITT01000028.1 coordinate 13,190, forward strand.
TATTCAAAAATCTATGCTTACCCACAACGGTGAATTAATAACAAAAACATAACTTTATAAGGTTTTTAAATATATGAGTGATATAAAGACAACTAATATTTTTGCAGAACAAGTAAAATTATTATCTGAAAAATTACTACAAACATCTGGGGATATAGAAAAACTATCAAAACAAAGTGTTGAAGTAATAAACGATGCTCAATTTTTAATAGCTGAGCAAGTAAAATTATCAGCAAACCAAATAGTAAGCAATTCTGCAGATCCTCTAATTTTATCTTTAACCATTTTTGTTCTTGCTTGTTTTGTTGGATATTATGTAGTTTGGAAAGTAACTCCTGCTCTTCATACTCCACTTATGTCTGTAACAAATGCAGTATCTGGCATTATTATAGTAGGTGCCATGTTTACATGTGGTTCAGCTGAATTTGGTATTGCTAAAATACTTGGTTTTTTAGCAGTAATGATTGCATCCATTAATATCTTTGGTGGATTTGTTGTTACACATAGAATGCTTGCAATGTTTAGGAAAAAATAATCATGACTCAAAATTTATCATCTCTACTTTATCTAATTGCTGCAATATTTTTTATCCTTACCTTAAAAGGACTCTCTTCACCTAAAAGCGCGAGAAATGGTAATTTATTTGGTATCATCGGAATGAGTATTGCTATTATAACTACAGCAATGAGTCCGAATGTCTCTGATTATATTTGGCTTCTTGTCGCTCTTGGTTTAGGCGCTATAATTGGTATTGTTATCGCTAAGAAAATTAAAATGACTGACATGCCTCAGCTTGTGGCAGGTTTTCATTCTTTCGTGGGACTAGCTGCTGTTTTTGTAGCTTTTGCAGCTTTGCTTGCGCCGAGTAATTTTAATATTGGCATAAAAGGCGGCATTCCTACTGCAAACTTAATTGAAATGGCATTAGGCGCAGCAATTGGTGCAATTACTTTTTCAGGCTCTCTTATTGCTTACGCAAAACTGCAAGGTATCATGAAAGGTGCCCCAATAAAAATTCCTTTTAGGCATACCATTAATATAGCAGCAACTATAGCTATTCTTGTAACAGGTTATTATTTTATATGTAGTGAAAACACTTTCTTATTTTTGCTTCTTACATTAATTTCTTTTGGCTTAGGATTTTTATTAATTATTCCTATTGGTGGCGCTGATATGCCAGTTGTAGTCTCTATGCTTAATTCATACTCTGGATGGGCAGCTTCTGGTATTGGCTTTACTTTAAATAACAATTTATTAATTATTACAGGTGCTATTGTGGGCGCAAGTGGTGCGATTCTTAGCTATATTATGTGCAAAGCTATGAACCGTTCAATTGTTAATGTAATATTTGGTGGTATTGGTGGTGATGAAGTAAGTGCAAATCGAGGTGGTGTTAGTGAAGATAGGCTTGCAAAATCAGGTTCACCTGATGATGCCGCTTTTATGATTACTAATTCAAAAACCATTATCATTGTCCCAGGTTACGGTATGGCTGTAGCCCAAGCACAACATGCTCTAAGAGAAATGACTGACATTTTAAAAGAAAAAAATATTTCTGTAAAATTTGCAATTCACCCAGTAGCGGGAAGAATGCCAGGTCATATGAATGTCTTACTTGCAGAAGCTAACGTATCTTATGAAGATGTTTTTGAGCTTGAAGATATAAATCGTGAATTTAGCACTACTGATATCGCCCTTGTTATTGGCGCTAATGATGTAACAAATCCTGCAGCTAAAACAGACCCTACAAGCCCTATATACGGCATGCCAATACTGGATATTTCTCATGCTAAAAACGTACTTTTTATAAAAAGAGGCATGGCTTCAGGATATGCAGGTGTTGAAAATGAAGTATTTTTTATGAACAATACTTTAATGTTATTTGGTGATGCTAAAAAGGTTATTGAGGATATTATTAAAGCAATTCATGAGCTTGAAAATTAGAATTTTAAAATTTATAAAATTTTAGACTTAGGTTTATTGACTTTTTAAATGTTATTATGTACATTCTCTGATGTACTAAAGGATTTGAGCAAACTGGCCCATGGCATGCCTATTTGCTTTTTATATAAATTTTTTAACTTAAGGAATTTTAAAATGCCCAAAATGAAGACTAAAAGTAGTGCCAAAAAGCGCTTTTCTTATACAGCAACAGGTAAAATAAGATGTACCCAAGCTGGTAAAAGACACGGAATGGTTAAAAGAACCAAAAATCAAATTCGTAACCTCAGAGGAACAACTATTCTTTGTGCAGCGGATGCTAAAATTGTAGCAAAATTTCTCCCATATAAAAAATAGTTAAGTATTACAAGGTAAAAAAAACATGACAAGAGCAACATCAAGCCCAGCTAGAAAGGCTTATACAAAAAAAATTCTAAAAAGAGCTAAAGGCTATAGAGGCAGATCAAAAAGCTGTATTAGAACTGCGATCCAAAGTGTCGAAAAGGCTATGCAATATGCTTATAGAGATAGAAAAAATAAGAAAAGAGATTTTCGTAGTTTATGGATCACAAGGATTAATGCTGCAGCTAGAATGCATGGTATGATCTACTCACAATTTATCCTAGGCCTTAAAAAAGCTTCTATCGAACTTGATAGAAAAGCACTTGCTGATCTTGCAGTAAGAGAACCATCAATTTTTGAAAATATAGTTACTGAAGCAAAAAAAGCTCTAGCTGCTTAAAACTTAAAAATTGGTTAAAAATTCAATGCACAATATTGAACAAATAGCATCTGAAGCTATTGCTAAAATTACGCAAGTTAGCGATGATAAAACCTTAGATGCTATTAGAATACATTATCTAGGTAAAACTGGGCAAATAACTTTAAAAATGAAGGATATTGCCCTACTACCTCAAGAAGAGCGTAAAATTCAAGGTAGCATTCTTAATATCGCCAAAAATAGAATCTCTGAAGTTTTAGAAAGTAAAAAGCACGAATTAAAACTTGCTGAAATTAATATAAAACTACAAGCAGAGACTCTTGATATTACCCAACCTCCCCGCGAGAAAATTATTGGTAGGATTCATCCCCTTACCCAAGTTACTGAAGAAGTAACGGCAATTTTAGGATCTTTAGGATTTTGTGTTGCGGAAGGCCCTGATATTGAAGATGATTTTCATAATTTTACTGCACTTAATATTCCTGAATCTCACCCTGCACGCCAAATGCATGATACTTTTTATCTACAAACTAATGCAGATGCAAAGCAGTATTTACTGAGAACTCATACTTCAGCAATTCAAGTACGATTAATGGCTAATTCTAAGCCACCTTTTAGAATTATTTCCCCAGATAGATGTTATCGCTCTGACTGGGATATGACTCATACTCCTATGTTTCATCAAATAGAAGGCTTATTAATTGATAAAAACATAACAATGGCTCATTTAAAATGGTGTATTGTTGAATTTATTAAAGCATTCTTTGAAATTGATAATGTGCCTATTAGATTTAGAGCAAGTCACTTTCCTTTTACCGAACCTTCAGCAGAAGTTGATATTGGATATAGCTTAAAAGGTAATGAACTTGTTTTGGGCGGTGAAGATAATTGGCTAGAAATTTTAGGCTGCGGTATGGTACATCCAAAAGTTCTGATTAATGTTGGCGTTGACCCTAATGAATACCAAGGCTTTGCTTTTGGTATGGGGCTTGAAAGACTTGCTATGCTAAAATATGGGATCAAGGACTTGCGAACATTTTTTGAACCTGATGTAAGATGGTTAAAACATTATGGCTATGCTCCTTCAGATATACCTTCCCTAATTAGAGGCCTAACACTATGAAATTTACTCTCTCGTGGTTAAAAGATTATCTTGAAACAGATGTTGGAATTAATGAAGTATCAACGACTCTTACTAGAATAGGGTTAGAAGTTGAATCGATTACTGATAATAGAGAAATTTTGAAAAATTTTATTGTTGGCAATATCACTCACACTTCAGAACATCCAAATGCTAGCAAATTAAAAGTATGTGAAGTAGATATTGGTAACCAAAAACTGCAGATAGTATGTGGTGGTGTTAATGCACGGAGCGGCATAAAAGTTGTCGTAGCCGTAATAGGTACAATTATCCCTGCTAATGGCATGCAAATAAAACCTACAATACTCAGAGATGTTGCAAGTAACGGTATGCTTGTTTCTATGGATGAACTTAATCTTGGTGAATCAAATGGTGAAATAATCGAACTACCCATAGATGCTAAGCCTGGCGATGAATTTGCTAAGTATTTGGGCCTTGATGATCCTATTATAGAAATCGCTATTACGCCTAATCGAGGTGATTGTTTAGGTGTTTACGGAATTGCTAAAGACCTAGCTTCTGCTGGTATTGGTGCTCTAAAAACTTTAAAATTTTCTAAAATTACTGGTGATTTTGAATCACCTATAAAACTAGCTACTGATATTAGTAATGCTAAGATTCTTGGTCGCTATATTAAAGGCGTAAATAACATAGCTAAAACTCCTGAAATTATTGCTAAAAGATTGCAAGCTGTTGGTCAATCTCTTTATTCTCCTCTTGTTGATATTACTAATTATATTTCACTTACATTTGCAAGACCACTTCATGTATATGATGCAGACACTCTTGATACGATATTAAATTTTACTAAAGCAGATGCAGGTCTTCATTTGACTGCATTAAATGATAAAGAATATAAAACAGCTGGTGATGAAATAATTGCTTCTTCTGGTATGAAAATAGCTGGTTTTGCAGGTATTATAGGTTCTAAATCAACAGCGGTGAATAGTAATACCAGAAATGTATTTCTAGAAGTAGCTCATTTTAATAAATTTGATATTGCCAAAGCAGGACGTAAACATCACATAGAAACTGATGCTAGATATAGATTTGAGCGTTATGTTGATCCTCTATTTTTAGATGATGCAACGGATATAGCAACTAACATGATCTTAGAGATTTGTGGTGGTACGCCAAGTTTAATAGAACAATGTGGAGATACCGATTATATTCCTGTTCAAATAGAATTTGATACTAATATCATTTATAAATTATCTGGTCTTAAAATTGAAGATGAAATAATTAATACAATTCTTAAGAATCTTGGATTTAATATTCTTTCTACAGATGGTGATATTTTAAAGCTAGCTGTTCCAAGTTCACGTGGTGATATTACTATAAAAGAAGATGTTGTTGAAGAAATTCTACGTATTTATGGCTATGACAAAATACCTTTAACACCCATGCCGCTAGAAAATAAGATAAATACAAATATTTTAAATAGATCACAAACTAATAAAATTATTGCTAAACGTATACTTGCAAATATTGGCTATTATGAAGTTGTAACTTGGTCTTTTATGTCAAGTAAGGATGCTATTCATTTTGGCCTCCTTAAAACTGAATTAAAACTTGCCAATCCGATTTCTCAAGAACTTGATTATATGAGACCAAGCATTCTTAGCAATTTACTTCATGGATTAAAGAAAAATATTGCTAGAAACATCAAAAATTTAGCACTTTTTGAAGTTGGTAAAGTTTTTAAATCTCCCTTACCACAAGATCAACAAGTAGTAATATCAGGCGTAAGGCACGGCGCTGTACAGTCACGAAATTTATATGAAGCAGAGCGTAAAGTAGACTTCTTTGATATTAAAAGTGATGTCTTTATTGTACTTGAAAATTGTGGTTTTGATGTTAACAAATTAAATTTAACTACTGATAATTTACCTGCATATTTTCATCCAGGTAAAGCTGCTGTTATTTTACTTGGTAACAAATTAATTGGTTATCTAGGTTCAGTACATCCACTTATTCTAAATGAATATAAGATTGAGAATGAAGTATTGTTTTTTGAATTATTTACCAAGGAATTTTTAGAACCTAAAAAGAAAAATGGTAAAAAAAATTATATTACAATTTCTGATTACCCAAGTGTAGAGCGAGATTTTGCTTTTATTGTAGATAAAAATTTAAAAGTTGCTGAAATAAGTAGAATTATTAAAGCAAGCGATAAAGATCTTATTAAAAATGTGAATATATTTGATATCTATAGTGGTAAAAATATTGACGAAAACAAGAAATCAGTAGCAATTTCTGTTACCATTCAATCTGATCATAAAACTTTAACTGAAGCAGAAATTGAGGTTTTAAGTAAAAATATTATTATAAATATTGAAACTAAACTTCATGGTAAGCTTAGAAGCTAAAACATTAATGAACATAGATCTTTTTGATATAGACTTACTTGCAAAGAAATTGCAGCGTGCAAAAACACATTTAGAATATGATCAACTATTATACAAAATTGCCGCACAAGACACTGTAGATACTATAGTTTCTTATAATAAAATTTTTACAAATGCTTTAGATTTAAGTTTTTTTCCTCAACCAATAATCAACTCGTGTGATAAAATAAGTAATTTAACAGTAGCTACTGATATTTTTGCTAGTGAATCTCTAAAAAATAATGTTGATGCTTCCAAATATGATTTGATAATTAGCAACCTAAGTATTCAAAGTATTAATAATATTACTACTTATTTAGCTACTATTTATAATTTACTTGAAAAAGACGGCATATTTATCGGCAGTTGCTTTGGAAGCCAAACTTTACAAGAGCTTCTCTATTCAATGATGCATGCTGAGACTAGTTTACAGATTGCACATACTCCTAATATTATTCCATTACTTGATATTCAAAAAATTGGTAATTTATTACAAAAAATAGGTTTTAAAGCGCCTGTAGTCGATAGTAATATTTATACTCTTGAATATAAGAATATTTATGATTTATGTTCAGAACTTAGAAAAATGGGCCTTACTAATCATATGCATAAAAGAAGAAAGGGATTTTTAAGTAAAAAATTTTGGCAAACTTTGAATCAAATTCATCAAGATAGCTCCTCTGCTAGCATTGGTTTACAAAATAGTTTTGAAGTTCTAAGTTTTATAGCTAAAAAATAATATTAAATTTAAAATTAGAACTAAATTTTTTATTTTAGTTGACAGCCTCCCAAAACCATAGTAAATACTTAATTCCTAAGTGATCGCGGGGTGGAGCAGCCCGGTNNCTCATAACCTGAAGGTCGTTGGTTCAAATCCAGCCCCCGCAACCAAGTTTCTTCAAGTAATTTTCAATTATAACTCATAAATTAAAAAACTTTGTTGCCGCATCGTTGCCGCATGGCTTTTCAAAGATATTTTGTTTTGAAAGTTATTCATAGTAATATTTAGCTGAATTATTTTACTTTTGGTATCTTCTCACAAATGAAAACTTGATATATCCGAAGTGCAATATGGGGTTGATTTGTTTTAAATTTAAAACTATTAAAGAAACTAAAGTAAAATTTTATTTCCTAATGAAAAATATATTTCACAAAATTAAGTTATTATTATTTTCTCCTACAAATCTGTATATCAAGACTTTTACTTTACTAATATTCATCTTTGTTGGAGTATTTTATTTTCACTACAACTCTTTAAAAGAAGAAAAATTCACAACTCTAAATGTTGAATCACTTGTTATTGAAAAAAGTATTAAAAACTCTTTCAAAGTATATAAGGAGATTCTATCAATACTATCAAATAAAATCACTAATGACCGTGATAGAAACACTAAAAACATAGAATTTCTTTTAAAGCAGTTCTATTTAGCTAGTAATCAAGGTAATGTTATTCCGTTTGATAATATAACCTGGCATGACCATGTAAATAATTTAGACATCAGTAAATACGGAAAATTAAGATCAAAAATAATCTTCTCTAAGGAAACAGAAAATGCTGTTCAAAACTCAGAAAATGTATCTGTTGTAAGATCAGATAATAAGAGAAGTTTATCTGGTCATGATAAAATATATGCTGTTTTGCGAGTACAAGATCATAAAAAGCAATATATTGGATATTTATCTCTTCATATTGACATAGAAAGGTGGTTGTTTAATATTCAAAATAAAATTCATGACAAAGGTTTAATTCTTAGTATCGCAGATAAAATTAGCAACAAAGTAGGATTTGCCACAGAGACTCAAATTGAATCCATTAGTTTTACTAATATGGTGTCGCAGTGTAAGTTTAACAAAAATATAAATTTAACCAGTTCAAACTATAGTTTTATACTTGGTTATAAAAAACAATTTTTCTGGGATGAACTTTTTAGTAGATTCCGTCCTCAAGTTTTTATTGGAATCATTTCATTCGCTACTTTTTCATTATTTCTCTTCTTGAATAAACGGAAAATTAATGATCATTATTATAAAAAATTTAAGCATGAATTAGAGGCTTTATCTAACATTTGCTCTAAATATACACAAGAGCTAGAGCTTCTAAAAAATAATTATCAACAAAATGAAAATTTTTTTGAGTCTGAACTTAGTAATAAAAATAAAGAGCTTGAATGTTACAAGGTTAGTTATAATGAAAAAGCTAAGCTAGCATCCTTACACCATAATAAAGTTGTTAGGGAGCTAGAGAATATTAGAACTTTAATAGCTCAGCTTTCAGAAATGGATATTGGCTCCCCAGTTAATTTGTCTGTTTTTGAGAAAAATAGTATCATTGCTGAATTGAATTCGAAAGTACAATTTTTACCATACATTACGATAGATGATAATGATATTCTAGATATAGAAGCAACCATTTTATCAGTTAGGAATATTTATTTATATGATTTACTCGGTAAAGAAATTGATTTTTCATATAAGATAGCGCCCAAAATTAGAACTCTTAAATTTAATAGTTTATTATTCATTCAAGCTCTCTCCAGTTTTGTATATCTATGTCTTGATGCTGCAAAAAGAAAGGGATTCATTAAAATTGAAGTTTCTAAAATACAAGAAAATCAAAAAGAATTAATTTTGATTAAAATAAAAGATAATGGCTTTTATCTAGATAAAGATGTTGGTGAGATATTGTATTTAGAAAAGAAAAATAGTTTTTCTTACCCATTGGAAATTAATTTAGATTTACTTCGGGCAATCTTTGAACAACAAAATTGTGATTACATTATTTCTTTTAATGATGATATAAAAACTCAGGAATTATATTTTTATCAGGAAAAAGAAGAAGATAAGAATAATGCAACAGAAGTAAGTAGTAGCAATGTTATTAAGCTTAGAAATAATAAAAAGCAAGACTAGCAAGATATTTTATATATTTGCCTTACAGATTTTTGTATTGTTTATATCTTATCAGAGTGCATCTGCTAAACAGAGCCTTACTTTGGTTTGGAATATATCTAATTCAAATGAATATTTTGTTGGTAGAAAGAATGTACTAGATCTTATACACAAAAATTTTAAGGATACTAATATTATTAGCATAGTGGGTCCAGCAGGAATTGGCAAGACTCAAATAGCTAAAAAATATACAGAGATATACAAGAAAGAATATGATATAGTTTGGTGGATAGATGCTGATAAATCAAAAAACATTGATGAGCAATTTAAAAAACTTGCCGAGGCAATTAATAATTTAGAATTAGATAATAATAATAAAATTAATACGTTTTCTTCATTAGATGAAATTGTAAATCAAACAAAAGAAATGTTAAGAACGAAATCATTAAAATGGCTATTAGTTTTTGACAACTCTTTTGATATGGCTAGTATAAAAAGATACTTACCTGAAAAGCAAAACTTAAAAAGTGATGGGAATATAATGATTACATCAAAAAATCCTTTAGAATGGCATAAAATTGAAACAATAAATAGTTTTACTAGAAAAGAATCAATAGAATTACTAGTAAAAATTACAAATATTAATGATGTTACGGGAGCTAATGAACTTGCTGAGACCCTTAAAGACTTTCCCCTTGCTTTAGTACAAGCTGCTACTTATATAAAGCTTCACCCAACAATTTCTTTTGAAGAATATAAAGAAAGCTTTTTAAGCAATAGAGCAAAATTATGGGAAGTAGAAAACAAAGCAGTTACAAAACACTCAGCTTTTGATAACTATGATTTTACAGTTTTTACTACTCTCTCTATGATTATCAAAGAACTAGAAAATTATACAAAGCATTCTTTGGATTTATTAGCTTTATGTTCATTTGTGCATAATAAAAATATTCCTAAATCATTGTTTATACAGTACTTGAATGATATTGGCATCACTAACAGGCTTGAACAAGAAGAAATAATTGCAGTACTGTTAAAATACTCTTTAATTCAACCTAATGTACTTAAGGGTAATTATAGCAATTTAAATTTTAATAAAGACTTTACAAAGGGGCTATATAATACTTTTACAATTCATGAAATCATACAGTTAGCAATACAAGATTATCTTAATATCAATCAAAAACATAAATATATAACCAACACGTTGCATAGCATTATAAAATTTTTGCCAGATAAATTATGTTTTTATATACCAATGATTGACGAAACGGACAATCTATTAAATCATATTAATAATACAATTAGTAATGCTTCAAAATATAATATTATTAACGATAATTTAATTATACTAAAAATAAGAGAACTTGAGTATTTTTTATCTGGCAAAAGAGACTTTGCAACTAGTAAAGATCTAATTGCTAAAATCGAAGAAGATTTTAGAGAAATAAACCCATCAGAAATCTCTATAATTAGATTTAACATTATGAAAGGCTTGTATAAAGCATGGAGCGCGCTTGCTTACAAAGAAGCAATTTTAGAATTTAAAAAAGCATTATATATTGTTAAGCAATACAATCAAAAGTATTTTGAAGAGAAATTAATGATTTATAATGGATTGATACAATCCTATGCATTTAGTGGAGATAGGAATAGTGCCTTAACTTTTGTTTCTCTTGGGGAGCGACTAATTCATGAATCTAAGGAGTTTATTGGAAATAAAGATACTTTTTATCATAGCCTTGCTAAAATTTATATGGACAATGAGCAATTTGACTTAGCTTTAAAATATAACAGAAAATCAATAAAAAATTTAATTAGAGCAAAAAATACTGTTTTATTAGGGGATTTACCTTTTTATATCCTGCAATCAGAACTTCTTATAAGAACTGATCAACGTACTAAAGCTTTTGATAGAACCAATTTCTTATATAGAATTACAAAGGATATATTAGGTGATAGCGATCATATAAGTATGGCAAGAATTATGATTTTATATGGTTACTCTATTATTATAACTGATAATAATAATTCAAAAAAGTTAATTGGAATTAAAATGATCCAGGAAGCTCAAGATATGCTAAAAAGAATTTTGGGAGGAAAATATAATAGCAGCTCTATACAAGCTTTAAGTCATATATTTCTAGGAGATATTTATCATGGATCACAAAAATATGCAGAATCTCTTGCGGAGTACAATATAGCTGAAGAAATATTAAATAACTATTACGGTTACGGTAACTTACTTTCAAGTGATGCAAGTGACTTGTACTCCAAGCTTGCAATTTTGTATATAAAATTAGAAGATATTGATTCTGCACAGAAATATCTTTCAAAGTTACAAAAAGACTTTGGGTATCAAAATCCTAAAACTATAAAGGTTATTAATTACTTTTTAGAAAATAAAATTCCCGTGGGTTTTAATTAAACAAATATCATTTTTATATTTTTGTATTTCGTTCAATAAATTCCATTATATCTGAATATTTATACCTAACATTTTTTCCTATTTTTATACAAGGTAAATCATACCTTTTATTATATTTCCATGTTGCAAGGGTCCCTTCATTACATCCAAGAAGTTTAGCAGCTTCTTTTCTAGTCAAGAGTTTGAGTGATGCGCTTATATAATTACTTTGTTCCATGTTATACCTTTTTTAAGTTGGTTTAGATAAATACCATATTGTATTTATACTATATTACTCTATATGTAAATAGTTGTATATAAAATTTTTCTATTTTTATAATGTGAATTTGAAGTAGTTATTTTAAAGAATAGAAATAGATAGAGCAAAAGTCATAAAAAATTAGGAACAGACAGTGATTAAATGCTTTTATCAAGTAACCATTCTATAAGTGACTCATCGGCGATAGTTTTTTCTTTACGTAAAGAATAATTGTAAACTTCAGTAGCTATGATTAAAGCTTTATCTGAAGTAATAGAAATATTCTTAGCTGAGATTTGTTTATTTAGTTCAGTTATTATTGATGTAAAGAGCTTAGGATCCCATTGATATGCATTAAATTCACTGAATTTTTCTTGTTGTGTGTTGTTTGATGTTTGAATGCTTCTGCCAAGGAGCTCATCTATGGAGCAATCAAATGTATCAGCAATTGCCTTTAGGGTCTCTGCAGTGGGGTTAGAAGAAGTACCTATAAGAATATTATTTATAGTACCGATATTAAGACCAGATTTTCGCTCTAATGCTCGTATGTTGGTTCCAGCAGCTTCTATTCTGCTTTTTATTTGCGCCCTCAAGTTACTGATCATTTCATTATCTTTATGAAGTGCAGTTTTAGCTTTATTTAATGCTGACATGTCACATACCCTAAATATTATTCTTGTAGTAACTTTATATATGTAGTATACGTATTGTATAAATATAGTATATATGTTATATAGAGTTATATCAATATATTTCTAGATATATCATAATATATGTACTTTAGCTATAATAATTTTTTGTAGTTTTAATATATGTATAATTTTAATAAAGTTTTAGAAAATAATCCCCTATTTCAAAATGAATCTTTTACAAAAAGAGAGGCATTTTCATGGTTAGTCAATAATTCTATCGATGGTCAACTTTCTATTACTACAAATATGCTTTCATTAAAATGGAACTGGCATGTTTCAAAAGTTAAAAGATTTATATCTAGGCTTCAAGAAGAATCATTGATTACTAAAACTCTTAAATCTGGCAAGTTATTTATAAAAATTATATCTTGTCACAATGACTTACAAGCCACTCTTACAAATTATCAATCAGACCAAAATCAAACCAATAATAGGCTGGCTACATCTATTGCAAATACTGGTGCATCAGAGATTTGCGAACTGGATGCGAACCAAGGATGTATAGATAATGGTTACCTTTTAAGTAAGCAAACCACAAATAGGCTTAGTGCAAGTACTGAAAACTCTGTTCTTTCAGCAAATAGCAGACCAGAAACAGACCAAGATTTAAGTGATTGCAAAAAACAAGAAAAGAAAAAAAGAACCAAAAAAAGAAAAGAAATAAATACAAAAGAAAAATATATCCCCTATAGGGATATACAAAAAGAAAAGAAATGTGTTGAAAAAGCTGATGAAGAGCTTCTCACTTCAAACGATTCTCATCAGGGGTATAAAACTCAAACCAACACTGAAAGCAGCAAAGTTAGACATCTAATTTTCCAGATAGATTTAGCAGATATCAAGTCTTGGGCTAAAGAAACACTACCAATTGAAATCGATATTCTCTGGGAACTAGCCAAATTCCAAGATTACTGGATGTCATGTTCAAGAAAATTACCAAAAAATGGCTCAGCAGCCTTTAGAAACTGGCTAAGAAGAATAGCAGAAAATGAAATTAACAACAGAGGTACAAATGAAAGATTTAGTTTTAAAAACCAAAAACGGCACAGTACAGACTTTGAAAGATTCCTTACCGGGGGAGCTAGAGCACTTGATGAAATCAACGGAGATTGATTGGAGTGGAAAAATGCTAGGAATAAGTCCTAATGTTAGTCGTACTGTACCTGTCATTGCTAAAAAATCTCGAGAATATGGTATGTTACTCATTGCTATTAGACAAATTGAGTTAGCATTAAAACCCGCAAAAGCAGGAGAAATTCTATGTTTACTTGCAAGACTTAAACTTCACTACACAACAAACTACGTATCATCTGAAGAGTTTAAGTATTTGCTTAGGGATTATCTAACTGATCTTGCCGAATATCCAAAAGATATACTAGAAAGTGCATGCATTAACTACCGCAAAAATACAGATAATCAGTTTTTTCCAAAGATTGGACAATTGATTAAAATTATGGATCAAATTTGGTATCCAAGAAAAGCAAAGCTTACAAAGTTAAAGAAATTATTAGAAGTAAGTAATCAAAGCAAGGAGGTATGAGTAGGTCAAAGACAAATTATAAATCAGGTAAAATTTTAATAATAGAAAAAAAGGAATAAAAAAAATGAAAATATTTAAAGAAATAAAAAACACAAAATTTAGCACCGCAACAAAGATAGCATGTATAGGAGGAGCAATGCTAATTCTTCCTCAATTAAGCCATGCAGCAGGCCCTGATGCTTTTGCTGATATTTTAACTAAAGCAAATGGCTGGGTTGGAGGAAGTGCTGGTAAGTTAATTACTTTTAGCTCACTTGCAATCGCAGGCATTATGGGGATTGCAGGATTCCCTGCAAAACATGTTGCTGGAGCTGTAGGTGTTGGCTTGTTGCTTTCATCTGCTAATAGCATAGTAAACATGATTTTCTAATGAAGTTCATAAGCTAAGGTACAATCTATGAGTTATAGAATTCCCCGCACACTTGATAATCCGATGAGAGCTCTTGGAGTACCTATTGATATGTTGCTTGTATTTATGGGTTTCTGGAGTTGCTTTGTTTTATTTGATAGTGGTCTTTACGGCATACCTATTGGAATTATAGCAGCAGGAGTGTTTGGTAGGTTTAGAGAAAGATCGATAGTTAGAAAACTTATTAGATTTTTATATTGGTACCTACCTTGCGAAATGAACTTCATTAAGTGCGTTAAGGGTCATGAGAGGAAATTAAAATGCAATTAGAGTATCGCAAACTAAGATTACAGCGAAATATACTAAGCATAATAATTTTATGTTTAATAGTTTCTAATACAGTTTTAGCTCTAAAACTTCATTCTATAAAAACTATCACTAGGCTAGTACCAACTATTAATGCTGAACAAATAATAAGTGAAGATTTTGTTAATGACGAGGCATTAAGAGTGAGAGCAAGAGAAGTAATATGGTTATTATTTTCAATGAAAAAAGAAAATGTAGATATAAATTCTGCTGCACTTTTAAGGCTTGTCGATAATGCTTGTATAGATAATTTCAAAAAACAAATTGAAAATCTAGCATCAGATATTAGCAATAAAAATTATCGCTATGTTTTCACTGAGCAAGGATATGAGTTTGATAATCATAAATTCACCGTAAAGGTAAAAGGTTATCTTGAGACATATATGGCAGGTAAGCAATTATCCGAAATCTATAAAAAATATCTAATTACATTTCTAAATCGTGGTGGTGTTCTAACTGTTAAGAGTTTTGAAGAGGTAAATGATGAGAGTAAGTAGTTTTGCTATTTTCGTATTATTAATAATTTCGTTTAGTTTTAGCGCATATGCTGATCAAAGCTTTTATCTAAAAACTAATGAAAACTCAATTAAAGCAGTGATTTCAAAAACTGAGATTACTCGGATTTCTTTTTTAAGTGATATTGAAAGCATTCATACCCTTAAAGGTGAGATTGAATATGAGATAGTAGGCAAAGATTTATATTTAAGAGCAAATATAGATAAGCCAATAAATTTCTTTATTAAAATTGCTTCAGGCAAAATTTACAAATTTATTGCAAGCGTTGAAAACATCCCAGCTCAGCAAATTTTTATTAGATCGCAAGCTTTAAAGAGTAGAGAGCAATCTTGCCAACCTAATTACAAAGTAAAAGGACAATAACATGAAGTTAGAAAAAGTAACAAAAATTGTTTTAAAGCTGTTTGATAAAATCAAGCAGCGATTAAGTAATGTATTTATAGCAAAAGAAAATGAACCTCAAATAGTTAGAACTAAGCATATTAGACTCGGAATCTTATTATTTGCTGCATTTATTGGGATGTGCTTTTTAATTATTGAGTTTGGGAATAGAAAACCAAATCAAAATATTGCACCCAATAAACTAAAAGAAAAAATTAATGCGAATGTTTCAGCTATAGAGTCATTAACTAAGGGAGTTAGTAATGAGCAAACTTGGACTGAAATTCGTGGTAAGGAAGTTGATGAAATTAAAAATAAACAGATAGCAGTTGATGCAAAACATTCAGAGCTAGAAGAAAAAATCCTTAGCAATAATGTAAGCAAAGATGAGCTTGCCGATCTTATATTAAAACTTAAGACTGACATTGAAGAAACATATAATTCAAAGCTACAAAATGCAATTGGTCAAATATTAGAAGAAAATTCTAAAAAAGTACCTCAAGCTGAAATTGAATCTACAATTATAAAACCAAAGAAGAAAATAAAGAAGGTAGGTGAATATATACCCGCTAATAGTTATGTTCAGGCAAAGCTAATATCAGGAGTAGATGCTGGTGTTGGCATATCATCTGAGGCAAATCCAAGACATACTCTACTTCGTATTACTGGGGAGACTATTTCAGCAGGAATTGGTGCTGATTTTCTAAAAACAAACAGATTAGTTGGGTGCTTATTATCTGCAAAAGCAGTTGGAGATATATCAAGTGAAAAAGCATATCTTGATGGAGTATTACTCACATGCGCTATTGATAAACAAACAGCAATTGAAGTGCCAGTCAAAGCTTATATTACTTCACAAGCAAAATCTGGCATTAGAGGAGAAGTTGTATCGCGTGAAGGTGATATGGTTTTAAAAAGTTTTCTATCTGGAATGGCTTCAGGATTTGGCAGTGGTGTACAACAACTTAGCCAACCACAGTTTTCTTTAAATAGTTCAGGAATGAGCTCAAATAAACAATCTGCTAATGATTTATTGCGAGGCGGTCTTGGATCAGGAGTAAGTAGCAGTAGCGACACTTTATCTCAGTATTTCATAAAGAGAGCTGAGCAATATCAGCCGGTAATTTCTGTTGATGAAGGTACTGAAGTCTATGTTGTATTTCAAGAAGGATTTAGCCTAAAGGAGGAAGATGAAAATGCAAAAAAATCTCACTAAAAGCTGCATATTTATAGTAATGGCTTTAACTTTATCAAATTGTGCTTCTTCGTATAAATCAACTTGGGATTGCCCAAAAGTTAGAGGTATTGGCTGTAGTTCTGTTGAATATGCTGACATGATTGCTTATGAGCAAATCAAAAACAAATTTAGCAAAAATTATAAACCTACTACTCCCTGCTGTAATAGCTGCAATAACAAATATAAGATGGAGGCAAAATGAATAAAACTCCATCTTTATTTAAAGTGCTCAAAAAAGAATTCTTAGACGATTTTAGTGAGTTACTTACAAGTATTAGAAAACCTAAAGGATCTCAAAATTTCACTAATGACTCTAGAAAAGTTAAAGATCAGAACTATCAGGAAAAAATCCTTATAGATTTTTTGCCATATAAAAGCTTTAACCCAAAATATAATATATTTGAAAACAATAATACACACGGATTTATCTTAAGAGTAAGTCACTTTACTGGTATCAATGAACAAACAAAAAACTCTTTAAGAAATTTAATTAATGATTTTCCAGATGATCTCACAGTTCAGATCATAAATTATGCCTCACCTAGAATTGGTAATCTTTTAGATTATTGGTTTGAATCTGGAAATAATAAAGCTATTTATAAGAAAATAACTGAAAAAAGATTGCAGTTTTTTCAAAATGGAAGCCTACAGAGTATTTTAGGTAATAAGCAATCAATGCTTATTAGAAATTATGAATTATATTTTTGTTTTTCTATGCCAAAAGCCTTGACTTCCTCTGGTAGCGAAGAAAATTTATTAAGACTTAAAGCACTTAAAGAAAAAACCATTGAAGGCTTTAGAAGTATTGATAGTGAAGCTGTAATTTTAGATGATAAAGATTTTGCAGGAATGTTAGGCGAAATTCTAATTCCATCTAATCACATATATAAAGAACAGATAAACCAAAAGCAAAATAATATCTCAAATTATTTTAAATCAGATCTAAAGATAGAGATGTGCCATGACGAGGTTAAATTTGGAGATTTTAATTATATCACTTTTGAAATAACAGATTTTCCAGAAATATGGGATTTAGAAAATAGTATAGATTTTATCGGACAATTTTATAATTCAACTTCAATACCGTGTCCATTTTATATTAGTTACGGTTTTACCCTTAAAGACTCTAAAGAATCTGAAAGAACAGCTAATAAATATAGAATGATAAAAACTCAACAAGGTGATTCAAAGTTGTTGATGTTTTTCCCTAGGATGCTAGATGAGATAAATGATTGGCGTTATGTCGGAGAAAGAGTAAACCAAGGTGAGAGGCTTGGTAAAATAGTTATGTATGTAACCTTACTTGCTTCAAGCCAAGCGCAAGCTGATAAATCTACTTCATTCATAACTGATCATTTTGCAAGGCTTAAGTTTAAAATAGAACAAGTTAAATATGATACTGTAAATAGTTTTTTACATACACTTCCTTTTGGAATAGCAGAAAACTGGCAAATCTTGAATCAGTTAAAAGTACCATCAACTACTCTATCAGGTGCTGCAATAAATCTTATGCCAGTATTTGCAGATATGCAAAATTATTCCAACCCTTTAATGCTATTTGTAGGTAGAAGAGGACAGATATTCTTTTTTGATAATTTTAAAACAGCTGACAATATTAATGGAAATTTTAATATGGTTATTGTTGGTAATTCTGGTCGTGGTAAATCAGTTTGGATGCAGGAATATACAACTGCAATGTTACGTCATAATGGACAAATTATAATTATTGATGATGGTAGAAGTTTTAAAAACACTTGTGAGTTATTTGATGGTGACTTTGTAAATTTTGGTGGTGGTGATTTTTGTATAAATCCATTTTCGCTGTACCGAGAAAAATCAGGTACTGAAGAAAATGACGAATATAAAGAATATTTTGCTGAGCCATTTATTGATCTCATTGTCTCGATATTATGCATTGTAATCAATATTGATAAGAATAACAATTTTGATATTCAAGTTGGTAAATACCGTGCTGTACTTGAAAATGCCGTTGAAACTGTAATGAATACAAAAGGATCAACAGGTGGTTTTAATGATATCAGAAATGAGCTGATTAATAATGATAAAATCAGAACTCCACAAACAAAGCAGATTTGCGATGATGTTGAATATATTTTAAGAAAATATAGTAAAAATGGTAGATATGAGAAATATTTTAATGGTCCCTCTACCTTAAATATTACCAATGATTTTACAGTCTTTGAACTAAGCGACCTTCAGCATAATATTATCTTACAAAATGCTGTTTTAATGACAGTTGTATTTTTGGTATATGCCAAAATGCAAGGAAGAGACAGACGAACTGCATTAATGATCGATGAATTTTGGAGATTAGGATTGCATCCAGCGTTAAAAGAACCAATTGAAGGATTTGCAAGACGTGGAAGGAAATATAATCTAAGCCTAATTTTAGCATCTCAGTGTATGTCAGATTTTAGTCATACCAACAGTCCTGCAGGAGCTGCAGCACTTGCTCAGTCTGATTGGAGAATAATGTTATCTGTTGATGGCAAAGACGAAGGGATGCTTAAATCAGAATTAAAGATGTCAATATCAGAAATTGAAATAGCAAATAACCTATCTGGTTTAAAAGGCGCTTATTCAGAATTTATGATTAGGCATAAAAATAATGTATGGCAAATAGGTAGGCTTTTACTTGATCCCTTTTCTGCAAAACTTTATTCAACAAAAGCAGAAGATGTTGCTGCAGTTAAGAAGATGAAATCAGAAGGACTAAAAACTGAAGAAGCAATTGAGAGGCTGCTGCAATGAAGTTTTATCTCTTAATGTTTATATTTACTTTAATAATAAATCAGCAGGTATTAGCCAAGGATTTTGGTGTACAAGGACATTGCTTTGCAATTGTTGAAGAAAATATTCTAGAGCTCATAGAGAAAAAACTAAAAAACATAGATTTAAAAACATTAAATGAGAAGCTAAAGCAGCAAACTATCGATTATGTTGAAAATCCTAAAGCCATAGCAGGCATTATCTCAGCTAAAGAAAATAAGATCTTTTACTTTGATCCAAGCTATGTAGTTCAAGAAAATATTTATGATCATAAAAGTACGCTTATACAAGCAAAAGGAACAAAGATTAATCCACTTGATCATGTGGCACTTTCAAAGCCATTAATCTTTATTGATGGTGATGATGAGAAACAAGTCAATTTGGCCCTAACTTATAGACGTGCTAAACTAATTTTAGTTAAAGGTTCACCCTTAAAACTTCAAAGAACACATAAAAGATGGATTTATTTTGATCAAGCAGGTTTTATTACAAGTAAACTAAAAATTAGAGAAGTACCTGCTTTAGTTGAGCAAGAAGAAAAGCGACTGAAAATCAGTATTATAGGAGATATCAGATGAAAAAGATATTTTCTATAATATTTATAATTATAACATTATCCTGTAATTCAGCATTTGCTAAAAAATGCACTGGTAAATTTGTAAATCCAATTACAGATATAGAGTGGAGCTGTATGTTTCCAATAACTATTGGATCTGTTGAAATAGTTGGCAGTGATTTAGCTGATACCAAAAATCCAAGCTCTCCTATTTGTTTATGTCCCAAATTTGGTATTCCTACTCCCGGTATAGTTGGTGGTTACTTTGAACCTGCAAGAATGGTTGATGTATCCCAAGAGCCATATTGTTTTGTAAATATAGGAGGCTTAGAAATTGATATGGGATTTGAACGTAGTCAAGGTGGAAGAGCAAAATCTGCAAGTAGCAAGATATCTACTTGGTATGCTCACTATTATATTTACCCTATTTTATCAATGCTTGAAATCTTTACTGATTTTATTTGCTTACAAGAGATTAATTTTGACCCTTTATGGATAACAGAACTTGATCCATCAGGAAATGATGATGAACTTGCTATGATTCTGCATCCTGAGAGCTTCTTATATAATAACATTGTTGCTCAAGCAGCATGTGCTGCTGATTGTGCATCGAGCTCAGTGGCAGGAAAGCCAATAGATAGGCTGCACTGGTGCGCAGGCTGTCAAGGTAGTATGTATCCGATGAACAGCAATGTTAATGCTCATATTGGTGGAGTACAATCATCACTTAATGTTGCTGAAAAAATTACTTTCAAAATGCATAGACAAGGTATGGCTCATCAAACTTCTAGTGATAGCGTAAAAGAAATCTGCACTAAAAAGCTTGCACCAATAATGAAAAAGAGTCATTACCGCTATCAATTAGTTAATCCTGATGTAGGGTCTTGCGCTCCTTTTGGCAAAACAACTACTGTCTTTGAAGCAAATAAAGAAACACCCATTGTTGGTGAAGATTTTGGATATCTTATATGGAGGAAAAAGTCATGTTGCGTCTTCTGATTTTCCTAACTTTCATTAGTTCTAATGCTTTTGCCTGTGAAACGCCTCAGAAGGAAGGTTTTAGGATTTTTGTTAGTTTCTCAATACCTAAACAAACATTAGTTAATCTTGATCATTTGGCTCGAAGAATTGGAGCAAAATTAGTTATTAGAGGCCTAAGGAATAATTCATTTAAAGATACATTTAATTATGCAAAATCATTAAGTGGAAACGGAGTAGTGATAGATATAGACCCAAAAAGCTTTGAGGAATACCAAATCAAGCAAGTGCCTGCCTTTGTTATCAATAAGGGGAGTAACTACGATAAACTTACTGGCAATGTAAGCATTATTCATGCTTTAAAGGAATTCGCTACTAGTGGTGATCTAAAAGAAGAAGCTAAAAAATATTTAGAGAGGTTAGTAGATGAAAATCATTAATCTTATATTTATTTTAGTTGTCGTTAGTTTTGCTTTTCATCTTTCTTATGCAAATAACATAGATATCAATAAGTATTTTAATGAACTGCAGGGGCAAATTGGTTATGAAGGTACTGATGATGTTGTTGGTCAGAGTAACTCAATCGAGGATTTAGAAAGCAAAGGAAATGCCCATAAAGAAGATTCAGAAGAGGAGAATAAATGCACTAAGAAAAGTTGTAATGTTAAAAATATATTTGGCAACAAAGCTTCTCAAGAGAGACAGCAAAAGGCTGAAGAAACAGGAATAAATCGTAATAAGAGCGGCTTTTTAGATAAAGCAATTAATCTTGTTAAAAATGCTAAGAATAATAATGAATTTGGTTATTTAAATGGTGAGCAAGAATCTTGTGAAGACAAAGAGGAAACTATAGAAAGTAGCAAAACAGAAAAATGTGATGAATATTATACTCAAGAGCAATCTAGCTGTTTTCCTAAGCAAGTTGTCGAAATAGATCCTAAATATCATTATGGGTGTCATAAGAAACGTGATGTAAAAGAAAAAATCTGTGAAGATAGAATCACTAATATTAAGTGTAAGCAAAGTAAAGAATGTGATCTTGGAGGTATAGAGCCAGACTCTATTGCTTCTGACATGATGATTCATAGTGATAAAGGTGTTTTAACTATAGGAACAATAGCACTTAATTATTGGAGTGGAAATTGTAATTTATACGATAAGAATACAACATTTAAAATAAAGAATCTAAGAGCGATCAAGGATTTTACTATATTCAATGTCGGCTTTGATGATTATATGGAAATTTTTGTTAATGGTGTATCGGTATATGCAGGGCCTGATGGTGGTAAGGACTTAAAAGTTGTTTGGAAGAAGATTGGTTTCAGAGGCAATACTCCATATATTAATAATGGTCATCATGACAAGCATTGCGAGAGAAATACTGACAGGAACTTCACTGTAAACATTGATCTAAAACCTTATTTAAGAGAAGGAGAAAATAGCATCAGAATAAAAGTTTTTGTAACAGGCTATGGCGAAGGATGGCTAAAAATAAGAGCAAAACAAAATTGTTGTAGTAATTGGGATATTACAAGAGAGGAAAAATGCCGATTAGAGTAATTTTTCTTTCTTTTCTTTTTAGTCTTATTTTTGTTTCTCTTTTAAGTGGTTTCAACAGTTTTGCTTTTGATGTTGAAAGCTGTAAAATCGTACAAAAGAAAGACTGCGCTGAATATAGTGAAAGAATTATAGATGGCATACCAACTACTCAATGTTGGAGATATGTAGAAAAATCAGCTTGTGTTTCTAAAGAAAAGAATAATTGTGATTTATTTGAAAATAACCGCGGATGTAGAGAGTTAACTGGTGAATGTTTAGAGCATACCTCTTTAGGTCATTGCAAGGATTATCAAAAGAAATTCATTTGTGGCTCTAAATTTGACCGAAATAATGACAATACAGAAATTAAACATATTGATACTGAATATAATATTCTGAAAGATGAAAAAGATTTATCAAATTGCTCTGAGAATGAAAAAAGAGATTCTTGTGAATTTGCAGAAGAAGTTTGTATAGAAGGACCTGAAACTAGGAATATCAATGGTAAAGAAATCAAAAAAGATTGCTGGAAATGGAAGAAAAAATATGTTTGTAGAAAAGCAAATACAAATAGCTTTATTGATGAGTGTAAAGAATTTAAACAAGATAAAAATTGTAAAGAAATAGCTCGCGAATGTTTATATAAAAACCAAAAGAGTAATGAATGTGAGCATTATGAAGTTGAATATAACTGTACTAATAAAGAAATTGTAAAAAGAGAATGCATTAAGAATAAATTTTGTATTGGTGATATTTGTAAAGAAAAGCAAAGATCTTCTCATAATGATTTTGGCAAAAGCATAAGCTACTTAAATATTTTAGCTGGTATGAAATCTACTGATTTGGAAGGATGTAAATGTCCTGAAGGGAAAGAAACATGTATTCCAAATGAAATTGATTCTAGAAATTGTAAGTTTTTTAGTGGAAAACAACATATATGCCGTTGTCACACAGGTGAATTTAACTGCTGCGGTGATAGAGGGTTTTTGCGTCCTTTAATTAGATGCGAACAGCATGAAAAAGATCTGATTCAAAAGCGACGATCTGGATTATGTCATCATGTAGGTTCTTGGAAAGGTAAAAAGCTAGAATTTTATAAAAGCTGGCAATCACATTGTTGCTTTAAAAGTAAGTTAGCAAAAATTATACAAGTACAGGGAAGAAAACAACTTGGCATTGAATGGGGAGATAGAAAAAACCCAGATTGTAGGGCACTAACTTTAGATGAAATAAAAAGAATTGATTTTTCTAAGATAGATTTTAGTGAAGCATTTAGTGAATTTGAAGCCAAGTCAACGTCATCAATCAATGCTCAAAAATCTAAGATGAAATCTAAAATAGAGGATCTAAAAAATAACCCTTCACAAAATGCTATCAATAAAAAGATTCAGGAGTTTTACAAATGACACCTGATTATATACAAAAGCTAAGCAACAAAAAGTTTAAAAATCACAGTGCAAAACATACCAATGATAGTAATAAGCAATGGTATCATCCATTTGAGCAAAGTTGCTTCAAGCTTATGAAGATCTTCTTTTGTTGCCATATTTTTTTCAATAGATTCAAATCTTTGATCAGCAAGTTCAAACTTACTGTCAAATTTATTTTCAAGATGCTGAATATGCATATCAATCTGCTCTTTACTTGCAAGTTTAGAGAAGTCATATTCTCTGCTTTCAGCAACAGTATTAACAATAGCTTCAGCTTGTTCTTCAGTAAGACCAGCATTCTTAATGATTTTTATAAATTTATATGTGTCAAAACTATGCATTGTAAAACTTCTCGCTTGTTGTCTCATATTACGCCTTTAATTGTAACATTATTTTTTATTAATTGCTATAGAGTTATATTTGTTTTTCTACTTCTATGCACATCTTATACAGCAAACGCTTTCGAATTTACAGAAAAAATTTGTCGTGAATATGGCTTAGGTACAAATTGGCACTGTAAAAATGAGACTGAAGAACAAAGTAAGTTATCAGCAAAAGAAATCTTAAGCTCAAAAGTTCCTGACGAGCAAAAAGCTATATTGCTAAATCAGTTATGGGAGACACAAATTAAACGTGCCACTATCAGCGCTAAAAAAGAAGATATCTTAGAATTCCTTGAAACACATTATATTATTACTTCTAAGGGAATCGAATTTTCAAAGAACGTTCAGAAGATAATTGATAATTCTCCGCAATTATTTAAGAAAGACAGTTATTATTTAAATAAAGTAAATTCTGAAATTAAACAACAAGATCTTGAAG
Source organism: Rickettsiales bacterium UBA6177 (assembly GCA_002422875.1). GTDB lineage: Bacteria > Pseudomonadota > Alphaproteobacteria > Rickettsiales > UBA6177 > UBA6177. Next base: position 38,131 of record DITT01000028.1, read on the forward strand.
ATGTTTTAGGTAATGCAAGCCGGCGATATGGCATAGTTTTTATCTATTCAAATACTTGCGCTCATTGTGTTAGGCAATTACCAATAGTGCAGAAATTATCTAAAAACTATAATTTAAAGACTCTTGGCATTACTGATAGCAGTGAGTTTTTTGAAGAATTAGATAGTAATATTTTTGATGAAAATATTACCAATGATCCTTTGGTGCAAGCTTACCCTACTATATTACTTTTAGATAAAGAGCATCCTAAAAAGATTTTTATTTCTAAGGGTTTAACTACATATGATGATCTAGAAGAGAAAATCTACAGCAAAATTAAAGAACGAGAAAGTTCAAAGGAGGCAGAATGAGAAAGTTTTGCATTTGTATTATCACCATATTTTATAGTTTTTATAGCATGGCATCTTATGCGAGTGTTCAAAATGATTTAGCAAAAGTTTGGGAATCTCTTGGTGGAGAATCTACTACTAATGGAGCAAATTTCTATAAAGGCCAAAAAGCTGGTCATTATACGTTAGGTTCCATGTATTTTGCACGTCAAAAGAAAAACAGACCATTAATTAGCATCAATCCTCCTGAAATTGATATTGATAAAAGCTGTTATAACCAAGGTGTACTTAACTTTGGCGGTATGTCTTTTATTTCTGGGGATGAAATTAAAAATAAACTTACCAGCATCTCTCAACAGGCAGGTCTGATGTTTGCTTATCTTGGTATAAGCTCTATTAGTCCAGTTATTGGCGAGACTCTGCAAGAAGTATATAGCAAGCTGCAAGAACTTGGTGGGTTTTTAGCAGATGAATGCCAAACAGCAAAACAAATAGTCAGTTTTGCTGGTAATAAGTTAGCTCAGCATTCTGAAATAGCAAAAGACATATTCGCTAAGCATAACTTATCACAAGGTAAGCAAAATGATTTATCAAATTCATATGAGAAGTTTCCAAGCGGTAAAACAGCAGCTTTGAGTGATCTAGCTACAAAAGATGAGCGTTATATTATCGAAGATATTAATCTAGCCTGGAAAGCTATTGATAAATTAAAAATTGATTCCAAAGAAATCAAAGAATTAATGATGACGATGAGTGGCACGGTAATTATTAAAGCAGCCGCGAATGATAATGCTATGCCGACATTTCAATATGTCTCTCCTCTTATCGTGAGCCCTACAAATCTAGAAGCACTTCTTAAAGGTGGTAAAGATATGAAGCTAATATCATGCAGTGATCAAGATAAATGCTTAAATGTGTTAGAAAAAAATAAATTTATTGAAGTTGATAATAGCTTTGAAAATAAGGTAAACAAATATCTTAATGCCATCCAAACTGCATTAAAGGAAGATAAAGAGCTTGAGCAGAGTACGCAGAAATTCTTAAGCAATGCAGGCCTTCCTGCTTATGCAATTTATGACGTTCTTTATCAATTCACAAATGGAAATCCTGAGTATGAACAAGGCATGTTTGTTGAAGTGATTGCTTGGAATATTCTTTATAACTATCTCTCAGATATGCTTAAAGAAGTAAATGAAGCTGCAAATAATCTACAAATTGCAGCGAGTGAAGAGCTCAAAGAATTTAAAGAATCAATAAGAAATGCCCAAAAACTACTCAGTGATCACGAGATGAAAGATCTTTCACGTTATAAGCTGCAGCTATTTTTAGTAAAAAGAGCTGAAAATATGGAAAATGTAATTGCTGATGAAATTTCTGAAGCACTTAGTTTTGCAAGGAATAATTAGTTTAATAAATTGTGCAAGAGATGAAATAAAAATAGAAATCACAATTAAAAAAGAAGAAAAAATAAAAGAAAAAAAGAAAGAGAAAAAAATGAATGAATTTGATATATACACATTAGGATCAGGATATTATTTAGAAAAGATATTTAATGCGATCAGACTAATTATTGATGGTAAGGATAGTTTTACTTCAATAATGAAATTTGGCTGTATTATCGCAATTGTTGCTTTAGCAGTTAGAGCTGGCATAAATAATGATTTAAAATCTGCAGCAAAATGGTTTTTAGGCGTAACTATTTTAGTTGGCTTGTTCTTAACAAGTAGAGCAACAGTTCATATTCATGATACCTTGCCTAATTCTTATGGGGGCTTGCAAGCTCCAAGAACAGTTCAAAACGTACCTTGGGGACTCGCATTCTTAGGGTCATCTACTTCTAAAGTAGGTAATTTTATAGCAGAAAAATTTGATATGGCATTTGCAGGGGTATTTGTAAATTCTACCTATCAAGAAACTGGAATGTTATTTGGCAGTAAAATAATAGAAGATGTAAGTAGGTTAAGGATTCAAGATCCTAACCTCAAAGCTTTTATCTCAAAATTCTATAAAAGATGCATGGTGCCAGATTTACGCATGGGGCACAACAGGGTAAATGGCTATACAGTTAAAGATTTTGCTGAAAATGATGATATATTAACATTTCTAAAAGAGCATTCATCTAAAGCAAGAATGATTGCATATGATAATATGTATATCAGTTGTAATGATGCTGCTAATAAAATTTATAATGAACTAAATGCAGAAATAACTAATAGATCTCCAAAACTTGCCAAGAGCTTTTTATCATATTTTTTTCCTGAAAAATCTGTAGTTGAGAGTAACCAGTTATTTGAATCGCTACTTTTAAGTAGTTATGGCAACTTTATTAAAAATAGTAGTAAAGAGGCTAAAGATATTCTACTTCAAAATGTTATGATCAATAGTTTAAGTGATAAGGTAGGAAGCTTTGGTAAATCCTTTGGTAAGGTAACTGCGGAAGCTACAACATCAGCTGCAAATTATTCTGTTGCCCAGATGGCTCAGAAATTTGTACCAATTTATAGAGCGGTGTTAGAGTGTATTCTATATGGGATGTTTCCTCTGATTCTGATACTTATGGTAACTCCTATTGGACTAGAAGTTTTAAAAAATTACAGCTTTGGTTTTATCTATTTACAGATGTGGCAACCGATGTATGCGATATTATTCTGTATAGCTGGTAGTTGGGGAAAGTTTTATGCAAGTGACATAGGAACACTCACATTTGCTAACCATTATAAAATATCGCAAGTAAATGCAGAAATATCAGCAATAGCTGGCTATATGCTGGCATCAATCCCAATACTTTCTGTGTTTATTACTAAAGGCATGGTTTCAAGTATGGGCAGCTTAGCAAGTTCAGTATTTTATGTGCAGCAATCAGCTGCCATACAAAATGCCGAAAGTGCTGTTAGAGGGAACTATCAGCTTGGTAATACACAAGTTGATACTCATAGTTTTAATAATACAAGTGGTAATAAATTTGATGATAATCATGCTTGGATGAGTGGGATGAAATCATTTGCTATGTCAAGTGGTGCAATGGAAAAGCATTATACTGATGGAAGAGCTGGAATAGATTCAGGCCCAGCTATTAGCAATTTAGCAGGTTTAGCTAAGATTGACTTTGGTAAAGCAATAGGTAACAGATTTGATCAATCTATAGGAGAGCAGCAAAGTAAAGCCGATAGATATTCTGTAAACAGCATTGAAAGTGCTGCTAGCGGTTATTCTAAGATTTTAGGACTTGATCAAAGCTTTAATGAATCAAGTCAGGATTATCAAAACTGGAGCAGCAATTTAACCACTGAACAAAGAGAAGCTTTAGATGAAACACGAAGCCAGATTAGTAGATTTGCAAAAAACAATAATATCAGCACTCAAGATGCAGTTAAATTCACTGTTGCAGCTACTGCTGGTATTGGTGAAAATTACCTAAAGTTTTTTAGTATTAAAGGAGGGGTTACAGGCTCAGCTAGCTCTTCTAAAGAAGAAATCTTTAATAAAGCACAAGAACTATCAAATGATACAAGATTTAGTTCTGCATTAAGTAAGGTTAGGAGTTTTGCTATCTCGGACACTCATCAAGAAGGAACCACTTTTAATAATTCAGTGCTACAAAGTTCTAAGGATGATTTTCATGCCTCTAAAACCTCATCTTATCAAGCTACTAAAGCGATGGATAGAGTTAAGAACTTGCAAGAATCTAAATCAAGATTTGAACAAGATAGTGCCAATATTAGCCAGGATTTATCTCATAAATTTGCAGAAAGCTCTATAGCAAGATTTGGAGCAGCTAAATTTGATGATATGCTAAGAAACGATCCAAAAGCTATTCAAGCATTACTCAATCAATTTGTAGAAGAAAATATCGGTAACATTGGCGGCAATACTCATCAAGAGTATCAAAATCAACAAAGAAACTTCAACTCTGACGAGAGCAATCTTAAAAATATACACAATCAAGAAGCGAGTAAATTAGAAAGTGAATTTGAAGAAAAGAGAAAAATTCAAGAACATTCTCATCATCGTAATAATAGTAGTAGCAACAGTGATCTCAAAGATGATGTTATCACAAACCAGAAAGCAATGGAAAAGTCATTAAGTAAAAAGGCAAATATTCTAAATAGAAATAGTAACAAAACTAAAAAATATATTATCGACAAACAAAATAAATAAAATAAACGAAATAAATATGGAGATCAAAAGTATGAAGGAATCTAATTTCCCACTTAGAATGAGCAAGAAAGAAAAAACATTCTTAAAAAGAGCAGCAAAAGATAATGGTGTGAGCATGAATGATTACATTCGTTACCGCGTGTTTGTAAATAATCAAGACATTTCTGATGAAGATATTATTTATGAGTCTCCTGATAGAACTAAGCATAATTATATTACTGCTAGAGTACTGCAAGATGTTTACCTACTACTTTTAAATATCTTAACTGAAAATAAATCAGAAGAGGAAGCTTTAGAGCTTAAAAAAATATGTAGAGATCATGCAGAGCAAAATATAGCTAAATTTGGTTACCTAAAAATAGATAGAAATGCAAGATCAGAATTATCAGAATTTTAAAGGTAAAATAGATGAGTGACTTTATACGTGGTGGGCAAGTAACATTTCATAATCTTAGGATGCTAATGCAAGTAGTAAAAGTGCTTGCAAGGATTGGCATCTTGCTTTTACTTACTGCTATTATTTATTCATTCTATGAAAACTCAAATATTAATGATTGGGTAGTTATTACAAAATATATCAAACATAATTTTTTAAACTCATTAACTCTAACACTAGAAAATTCATTTGAGTTAGTTATAGATAAATTTGAACAGATATTGTTTAAAGGTCTTGTTCTAGCAATGCTTATGGAAGCAATTGTTATAGGTAGTTGTGTAATATTCTTTTGGTTTAGAGGTAGAAAAATCAAACAATTAAAGAAATTAAGAGGAATATTTGCTTTAACTGATAAAGATTTAAGAAAACAAATCAAAAAACATAACAATGAATTTAAAAGATTTAGTTTGTTTGGTTTTTATCATTTTTTTAATAACTACAAACCATTTTCAATAGCAGGTTTTCATTACCCTATCTCTGGAAAGTCAAATTCCTGGAATGCAAGTGAGCAATCTCATACTTTAATTTTAGGTTCTACTGGCAGTGGAAAAACTACAGTTATAAAAGATCTAATTTATCAGCTTTATAAACGTAATCAAAAAGCTATAATTGTTGATATCAAGGGCGACATGATTGAGAATTTCTACTCTGAAAAAAGAGGTGATATTATTTTAAATCCTCTTGATCTCCGAGGAAGAAATTGGTCATTTTTTAAAGAAACAAATCCACTTAAGGGTTTTGCGACTATTGCTAAATCATTACTGCCAAAAGAATCTAAAAGTGATCCTATATGGATTGACGCTGCACGCGGAGTTGTAGCAGAACTTGCTAGCTTGTATGTTAGTGAAAATCTATCAATGGCTGAATTTGCTGATAAAATACTTAAAGCTGACCTTGCAACCATAGCAAAATTACTAGAACAGACTTCTGCTTCAAAAATAATTAATGAAAATATTGAAAAAGCGTCGTTATCAGTACTTATGGTATTAAGCACTTATCTAAAACCATTTAAACTATATCAAAGCTCAGAAAATAGTTTTTCAATAACAGAATGGATAAATGATACATCTCAACAGAATTTCTTATTTATTAGCTCAAGAGCTGATGTAAAAGAAGATTTAAACCCAATTATATCAACTCAAGTAGATATCGCAATAAATGCAGTAAGATCTTTGACTACTGCAAGTAATACTCCAAAAATATGGTTTTTACTCGATGAGCTTGCATATTTTGATCAAGCAATACCAACACTTAAAGATGGCTTAGCTACTGTTCGTTCATTTGGCGGATGTTTTGTATTAGGTACTCAAGATATGAGTTCAATTGCAAAGATTTATTCTCGTGAGCATGCAGAATCTATTGCGGGTAATTGTAAAACTAAGGTTTTTATGAATCTAGCAGGAAAAGAATCTGCTACTTGGTGTTCTGATCTCCTTGGTGAAGGAGAGATTGAGCAGTGGCAAGAAGGTTTATCTTATGGTGCTCATGAGATGAGAGACGGTATACAAGTTAATCATAATCAAAAATTAAAGAAAATAGTTTTACCGTCAGAGCTTTTGATGCTTAAAGCTGGTGAAGGCTATATTAGTTTTGCAGGATTTGCTCCTGCAAGATTTAAGTTTGAAAATCAAATTTATAAAAAAATAGCTCCTTCATATATAGAAAACTTAGATCTTTATCAGAAATTTCAACATGAAGCTCTTGAGGCTGAAAATATTAGAAAAGAGATTGAGAAGAAATTATTTTTGTTCCCAAAACAAGCTCAAGCACAGATGACAAAAACTAAAGATAAATCACGAATTGATAAGTCTATAATATTATCTGAGGAGTTATAATGTTATCTATTAAAATCTTAAGTAGTAGTGATGCAGCAGCCAAATATTATTCTCATGGAGATTATTATGGCAGTGATGGAGAAGGTAAATGGTTTGGAGATGGAAAAAAAGATTTTAATTTAAATGGTGAATTTACAGCTAAAAATAATAAGGAATTTAAAGAGCTACTTGATGGTATTATGCCAGATGGTAAGAAGCTAGGACGAGTAATCAAAAACTCAAGACAACATAATCCAGGAACTGATTTGACATTCTCAGCGCCAAAAAGCTTTTCTATTGAGATGTTAGTAAATGCTGATAGCAAGCAAAAAACAAAATTAGAAGATGCTATGCAAAATGCTGTAGAGAGAACCTTAAGTTATATTGAAAAATCAGGTTATATTTTTGCACGGCTTGGAGAAGGTGGTAAAGAGCGAGAGCCTTTAAAAGAGCTAACATTTGCAACATTCATGCATACTACTAATAGAAATCTAGAGCCCCAGGTTCACGTACATTCATTCTTGGCAAATGCGGCAAAATGCTCGGATGGTAAATACCGCAGTGTTAATATTGATAATTTACTTGCGCATGGCAAACATTTTGGCCAAATATTTCGAAATGAACTGGCAATAGAAGTTAAAAAATTAGGAATAGAAATACGGCCTACAATATTATCTGATGGCAGTAGTTCTTTTGAGTTATCAAAGATAAACCCAAAGCTTATTGATGCGTTTTCAACGAGAAGGAAAGAGATAGTTGATATTTGCAAACAACTTGGAATCACTACTAAAGAAGGAAGGGATAAAGTAGTTATAAATTCTAGGCAAGCTAAGAAATTGGTTAAACAAGAAGATTTAAAACATGCTTGGGAAGAAATTGCTAAAAATGTTCAACATAATCATGAAATAAATGAAAAAATTCAAGTAGTACAAAAACATCAAGCTAGCCCAGTACCAAAATATGAAAAAATAACAGCTCAAGATTTAGTCAAAATATGTATTGATGATATTTCGTCTAGCAAATCAGTATTTTCGTCTGATGAGTTAGTTCACAAAACTCTAAAATATTCGATTGGAAGATTTAGTGTAAATGATATTAAAAATGAAATAAGCGATGTTGCTAAAACTGGCAACTTAATAGAGCATGAGAACAAATTTACAACCAAAGATTTATTAAAAAAAGAAAGGCAGATTTTAAAATACGCTGACCTAGCTTTAAACAATTCAAAATCTATTATTAAAGAAAACAAAGTTAAAACTTATCTTCAAAGATTTGAAGCTAGAGAATTAGCAAAGAATAAAGCATTTAAAATGAATGATCAGCAACGAAAAGCATTGCAACATATTCTCACCTCAAAAGATAAAATTATTACTATGGAAGGCCTACCAGGGGTTGGCAAATCAACTGTATTAAATGGAGTTAGAGATATAGGGGGAAAAAAAATAATTAATTTAATTGGTTTAGGTGAGAGTTATAAAGGCTTAGCTCCTACCGCTTCAAGTAGTAAAACTCTAGAAAGCTCATCAAAAGTTAAAAGTATGACTCTTCATAGTTTTTTAAATCAGTATAAAGGATATATTGAAGGTAGGGGAATCTCTTCAATTAAATTTTTTAATAATGAGTACAAAACCACAGTTATTTTTGTAGATGAAGCCTCTTTAATTTCTACAAACATGATGCATAGTTTGCTTCATTTAAAAGAAAAATTTGGCTTTAGGTTAGTGCTAACTGGTGATACTAAGCAATTGAGTGCTGTCGAAGCAGGCAAACCATTTGAGCAAATATTATCTATAATCAGACCTATAAAGCTACAAGAGATTGTAAGGCAAAAAGATGATCTTCATAAACAAGTAGTGATAGCTGCAAGTGAAGGTAAAATTGCAAATACATTTGCTATACATAATCATAATATTAAAGTTACAAACTCTATTGCTCAAGATGCAGCAAGACAGTTTTTGGGGTTATTCCAAAAAGCACAAGAAAACACCTTGCTAATTTCCCCTACTAGGAAATTAAGAGATGAGATTAATAATCGTATTATTGAAGGACTAAATCTATCCAGCCCAAAATTAGAATTTAAAGCTTTAAGGCAAAAGGATATGAGTAAAGCTGATTATAATTTTGCTTTAAATTATGCAAGTGGTGATATTATTAAATTTAATAAAAATTATCAAAATGGTATCAATAAAAATGACTATTTAAAAATAAAATCCATAGATAAAACTACTAACAGCTTAATACTAGAAAAGAATAACAAAGAGATATTTTATCAACTAAGACAAAATACTGATTACTCAAATAAGTTAGAAGTTTTTCAAAGTAAAAATATGATTTTGCAAGAAGGATTAAAGATTATTTTTAACAGAAATGACAAGTCAAATGGTTTGATAAACTCAGAAACTGCACAAATAGATAAAATCAATAAAGATGGTACTATCAAACTAACTTTTGAGGACAGGGAGTCCAAAGCTCTTCCAGCTGGTTTGCTGAAACATATTGATTATGGCTATTGTATCACTATTCATGCTGCTCAAGGTAAAACTTATGCAAATACTATAGCTGCAATTAATAATAACAAATTACTTAACAACCAAAAAATGTGGTTGGTTGCTTTATCACGGCATAAATCTGAATTTACAGCTTTAGTTGAAGATAAATCTAAATTACAAGCTGATTTAACTAAAAATAAAGGGCTTGAAATGAGTGCTATAGAATTTAAAGAAAAGAAACTAACTCAAATTGCAAATTGCTGATTTATTTGGTATAATGAGGATCAGCTAATAATAAAAACTACAAACCAGGTGAAGCAATTATTGAAGAACATTATCATTGAAACTTATAGGTTTATAGTATTTTTAGCTACTATGCTAATTTTGCTATTAGGTACAATTGCAAAATCTAAAAGAGTTCAGGCTATTGCTGTACAGGTAATTAAATATATCATAAAAGTTGTAGCTGCAATGACTCTTGTAATAGCAATGTTGGTATTCTCACCAATTATTATAATTTTTAAATGGGATTTTATCTGGCTATTATTTATCATGTCAGCAGAATGGTGTTCATATGAACAAGCCAAGAAACTCATGAAGACGATTCCAAAATATAGATTTAGCAGATGGAATTTACACTTTCCAAATCCTGCTTATAGTAATACAAGTTCTTGTTATGCTGATCTAGATGATGAAGTTAATACCTCTCACTTTAGCAGCCCTGCACATGATTATAGATCAGATAATAATTATTACCATGATAGATAAATAGAAAAATTCTAAAAAAACTCATCGACCGAATTTATTATGCTTCCTGAAAGTATAGGAGAACAAGTATAATCTAAGAATTTTTCAGATAATGATTTATCATTTATTTTTTCAATGTCTGTTAGGTTTATACAAATACCTAATTCATTAGAAAAGTATTGAATAACTTCTTGTTTATGATTTTTTATAGCAATCATAAAAGGAGTATAATTACTATTGTCTATAGCGTTTTGATCTGCACCATGTAAGATAAGTAATTTTATTATATTAAGTTTAGAATGCTCTACAGCAAGGTGCAAAGCTGTTACATTTCTAATAACCATTTCATTTATAGAAATTGTGCTTACTTTTAATAAATATTCTATAGATTCTTGAGAGTGTGAAGCGATATAATTGAATAACATCAACGTTTCATATTGCTTGGAATTTCCTAGCTCATCTATAATATTAGCAATTGCTGTTTTATTCGATAATCTCTGATCAATAAAATTTGCAAAGTTCTGTACTACTTGATTTTTACTTAGGCTATTTTCTATTTCTATACGAAAAAAATCTCTAAATGATTCTATTTGTTTAATTTTTAATTTATTTAAAGATATTTCAGTTAAATCAGGGCAAAAATTATTATGATCGAAAGTCAAAATATTATTAGCTGTTTTTATCACCAATGTTGCTGCAAATGGAGACAAAATCATTGTGTGAATAAAATTGATATAAATATTGTCACAATCATTTTGAAAAAAAGATAATTGGATTTCATTATATATCAAGGGAAATGTTTGATCTGGAGACTGATGACCAATTAACAATATTGTAGAACCAATAGGTAAATCAGAAATTATACTTTGAGGTAAAGAATTATTAAACTTACCAACTAAATAAATATAAAACCCTTTGGACGAGGAGAAATAATTTTGGTAAAATAATGGTGTAGAAAAAAACTTTTTATATAAAAATATTGGTATTTCTAAAGCTTTTTCTTGATTCAAATGATAATAATAAACTGAGTTTGAAATATATTGAATTGATTCAGACTTCAACTCAGTATTGCCAATAAGAAAGTATACATATTGTGATTGAGATGATAATATATCTTTCAACTTGTTTTTTTCTTCGCCACTTAATCCTATCAAGACCTTATTTACATTAGCAATGCTAAAATAATAATGCCACTTCATAAATTCTGTATATAAAGAAAAAATACTTTCCAATAGTATAGTTAAAATCTTTACATTGTGATGGACACCATTATTGAGGCATATAAATAATGTCAATATTAAAGTTTCTATCATGGCAACACTAATTATAAGTAGTTATTGTATGGAAAGTATGGCTAAATAAAAATAACAATAAACATTTCTAATCACTTTTTAATTTTGTATGAAACACAACTTCAGTAGCTAAAAATATTTAATGTTTATAAACTACTGAAATTGTCAATTTTATTAAATTAAATCATTATCTAAATTTATAACTCCAGAAACTTCTACCGCTGGAAGCTCATCAGCTAAGGCAGCAATCGTTGCTACAGGAGCTAAAATAAGGGCTGCAGTAGCAGCTGCTCCTAAAACAACTGTGCCACCTACTATCATTGCTGTTTCTGCTGCAGTTGTAGTTACTACTACTGTGGTTCCTGCTGCTGTTGTTACTGTTACTGTTGCAGCTCCTAAACTTGGTGTCCATAATGCCATAATATACCTCTTTTATTTCTATTATGTAATTTATAATAAATTACATTTGTAATTATATTGCATGCATGTAGCCATTCAATATATATTTTAGGAATAGTGTATAAAAAATACCTAAAGCTTGATAATTATCAAGCACGTCACTCTAGATCTGGTAGTTCTGCTTAATACTCAAAAAGTAGATTTCATAAATTGCAAATTTCTGATATATTTGGTATTATGATAATTAAGTTATAATAACTGTAGATTACAGATACGAAAATAAAATGAAGCAAATTCTTAAAAATATTACAGTAGAAACTTTTAGATTTATAGTATTTGTATCTACTATGCTAATTTTATTACTTTCTACAATTGCAAAGTCTAGAAAAGTTCAAGCAATTATTCTACCAATAATTAGATATATTATTAAAGCATTTGCTGCAATGATGCTAGTAATTGCAATGTTAGTATTTTCGCCAATTATTATAATTCTTAAGTGGGATTTTATTTGGTTATTATTTATCATGTCAGCTGAGTGGTGTTCGTATGAGCAAGCCAAAAAGCTAATGAATACAGTTCCTAAATATAGATTTAGCAGATGGAATCTTCACTTCCCTAACCCAGCTTATGACAGTTCAAGTTCATGCTATGCTGATCTAGATGATAATGTTGATACCTCTCACTTCAGTAGTCCTGCTCATGATTATAGATCAGATAATAATTACTACCATAACAGGTAGTGAATAATTTAGTAATAAATTTTATTGATAAAAATCAATGCTAAGTTTTTTTTACATATTATTCTCAAGGGTTTCAAATATAATACATATAGAGTAGATTAAAGTGCCAAAAAAATATCTTTACATTGAAGTGAGCGGTAAAAAAATTGCTATAAAAGCATCTTCGTTAAATAGCTCAGGTGATATATACCACATATTAGCCTTTCTAGCACTTTTATCAAAAGAAGGACACGAATTACCTAAAGTAAAAATATGTTATGACAGAGAAGATGCTTCTGATGATCACGATTTTGCTATGCAAAAAAATGTAAATGCAGGAACTCAAGCTTTGAGAATGATGAATTTCGCAGAAGCATTAAATATGGCAAGCAGTTTCGAGTTATTAGAAACTGATGACAAAGGCTCTTCTCAAAATAGTGTTCGAGAAAGTGCAACAAGAGATGCTTTACCTGATTATGTATTAATTGATCAAAGGATGACAACAGTAGCAGTTGCTAAATATTTTGAAGAACATGATTTTAAAGCTACCTCTGATGCTATTAGAGCTTCTTTTAGTCAAAGAAATAATACCAGAGTAACTAAAGATGATAGAACTAAGCTTTCTAGCTTTAAAAATTATTATCAAGAATACTTAGCTCAAATACCTAAGAATAAACCTGTAGCAGTAGTGCACTATAGATATTCTGCTAATGCAAATTCAGAGCAGACTGATCTTGATTTTAATTTAGGAGCAATTAATTTTTTAAAATCAAAAGGCTATCATGTTATTGTTATCACAGCAGATTCAAGAACTAAATTGCCAAGTAATGGTACCGGACCAAAAATAAAGCAACTTCAGTCTGAAGCTGATAATTATTATGCGCCCTTTAATCTTGATTCTCCTATTGGTAGATCTAGCAAAAATGCTAAGTCAATGGAAGGATCATTTCCTGGCTTTGCAAAATTATATCATTTAAGTCTATTAAATGACCTTATAGAGCAATCTCATAATGGCTTAATAAATTTAAAAGGAGTGTTGGGAACTACAAGTGGAACATTAGATGTAGCATCTTTTATTGGCCATAATGTTTATAATTTACATTCTTTTGGTACTCAAAATACTATTTCTGGTATAACAAGTACACAAATAGAGTATCAAGATGCTAGAATATTGGCCCAATCATCTTTTATGAGAATATATGAAAATGGCGACACTCTACAAAATGCCATTTATTATGGTATACAGAGCAGATATATAGTAAATTTCTCAGATCAATATGTTCCTAGAACAAGACCCATTAAATTATCTGATCAGGTAACAGAGGGAAATTTTAGGTACCTGACAACCACAGGAAAATCATTAGGAGAAAAAGAGCAATATTTTGCAGTAGATTTTTTAAAAAGAATATTAAGTAAAGATTATAAAATTCTTCAATCGAGAGCAGCTTCTATAGAAATTCCAGAACTTGCAGGTTATGAGGTAAAGCGCATAGAAGGAGATGGTAATTGTATGTTTAATGCTGTAATTGCAGTATTAAATTCTATAGATCGTTCTATTATACAAAGAATATTGCAAGTTGATAATGTAGAAAATATAGAATTAGTTCACATTTTAAGGAATAAAATTATTAAACATATTATAAATAAAGCAGCATTAGATCAAGATTATAAAGAAATGCTAATTCAAAATGCACAAGTAACACTGCAGCAATTTCATAACATAAATGTTGCTGATATGACTAACGAGCAAATATTCCAGCAATATTTGGAATTATTGCAAAATGATGGAGTATGGGGTGATCATATAGCGCTTGATGCAATGGCTAATATATTTGGAGTTCAAATACAAGTACATAGCTCACATCCTACTATTAATATTGGGAATCACGGACATATAATACATTTACATCTTCATGGTGAAGTTCATTATGATGCATATCTTGAAGATACACAAAATCAGGTTGATCAATTAATGATGATTGCTGATGATATATTTAGTTACAATGTTGACAATGAAACTGCTAGCCCCGCTTTAGCTAATAACGTTATGTTAGGCATAGCTAGCTTAATTATTTCAGCTGATGCTTAATCATTTAAGATCATAGTAATTCTAGCGATGGTAATGTTTTGGACGAAGAAAATTACTCTTCGTAAATATTACGGAGAGTAATGTAAGGATTAATTGATAATTTTATTCAACTCTGCTTCATAACTTCTCTTGAAATATTTTTTTTGCACTATGAGTTGACTTAAATCATTTTAACGTCCGGGATTCTTACGTATTTATAATATAGAATTAAGTTCATAGGACTATTCCATGGAGCAAGAGCTAGAGAATCCTTGGCTTTATTTGAATCCTAATCAAGGTTTAGAAACTTGGCAATTTCTACAGAGTCATTCAAGTTTGTGTAATGACATAGAAAGCTTTATTTCAATCAATGAAAATACATTAGGAGTTGCGATCCATAATCTTACTTCAGGTTGTTTTTCACGATTAGAGATCTATAATAATCAAGCCACTTCAATTGTTTTAAATATCAATGGATTTGCTAAATTTATTGGTAAAATTAGCATGACAGATGGAGTTGCTAACTTAACTATCATAACTAACTCTGATTTAACTTTAAGCAATATTATAACTGAGAATATCGAATCCATTACTATTTATGGACGTGCATATAAAGGGATAGATTTAATAGGTCAGCAAATTCAGGTTGGTGATTATTTTTCAAGCTCTGTACAAATCGAACATTTATCAGTTCCATCATTAATTATTGAAGCGCATAAGTTATCTCTAATTGGTAATTTTTCAGCTAAAAACTTTTTATTTAATTTTGATTCAATTAACACGATGCGACTTGATTCTTTGTCAGGAGACTCTCTTAGCATAAGTGGTAATAATGTATTTTTATCTGGTAATTATCAGCTTTTGTCATTTTTGATAAATTCTGCAAATTTATATTTGGATAAAAATAGCCAAATTGGTCTACAAAATGGCTATTTCACTATTAATTTAAAAGAAGTGTTTCGTAATGATGGAACATTCATTGCAGGTAGCCTAAATTTATCATGTGTGCATATGTTTAATAAAGGCAGGATTTATACTAATAATAGCATTTGGATCGCTAATAATTTTTTACAACAAGGTATTATTGGATCAGAAGGAAACGTAACAATACGTGCACCAAAAATTGTAAACCAAGGCAATATCACTAGCACAAATTTTGTACTTAAAGCTACAAGTGTTAATTTACATGGAGAAATAATTGCAAGTATTATTGATATAAACACACATACTATGCTTCCTATACAAGGAGCATTGGTAGCATCTACATTAAATATCAATATTGCTATTGGTCCCGTGGTAAATAACAGGCTTATCCAAGCTGATGTAATGGCTCTTTCCATATTAAATGGGGATTTTATAAATAACTGGATTATGAGTGTAACAAATCAAGCAACATGGAGCTTAGCGTCTCCAAATAGTATTTATTTTAGTTCAGGAAGTATTACTAAAGTAGGAAGCTTTATCGTTAGATGCCATGATAATATTAAAATAGATAAAATAGAGTGCAAAGGATGTACATTTACTGCAGAGAGCAAAGATGCAATCAGTCTTGTTAAAGCTAATAATTTAAACATTGAAGCAGTTTTTTATACCAGAGATCCTTCTAATAAATACCAAGAAAAGACATACACATGGAGAGCTTGTGGGGAAAAATATTGGGACTTCGGCTGGCATCGAGATCGGTGGGATGAGAGCAGAAATGCTATTGGTTATAAAGCTACTCATTCAATGAATGGGAAAGCTAGTTTTAAAATTGCTGGTAGTTTAGACCTTGATGTGGGAATAGCAAAAATTTACTTAAGTGAATTTGTCATAGAGAATACAGGAAACTTTTTAGAACCTACAATTTTAGAATTAGGTGCTGAATCAATAACTCAATATGTAGATATTCCTAGCGATGTTCTTCCTCATTATAACCATGCACAAATAGCAAAAGATTTTGGATTAACTAATTATTTTCATGAAAATAATAATTTAAGAATCACACAAGTATTAGAAACTCTCAGGGGAGTATGCCACATAACAAATGCTCAAGGAAAGCTTGGCAATTTAGTAGCAGTAGGATTAACTACTGGGTTAAATGTTCCAGCATTAGCAGGCAGTAGCAATGAAGTTTCAACACAACTTACCTCTAATGTTTTGGCTCTAGTAAAACAAGGTGCATTCCAAAACATAGTCTTGGCAAGGCATCAGAATAGTCCGACTGTTAGTATTATTACTTATCAAGGCAATAGCATAATTACAACTACTATAGATATAAGGGTATTTTTTGAATCTAAGGGGTTAGATTTACGCTATCTCGTGAATAGAGGAGCTCTTCATCCAATGTGGGAAATGAATTTAGATTCAAAAGGATTAATTGCAGCAACAGGCAACCAGATAGCATATATAGTACAGATGAATCCAATTGATGCAAAATATTTAAATTCATTCTCAGTAGAGCAATTTTTAGAAAAATTAGCATTTGAGGCTCAGGGTGGGTTTTGGGTATTGCAAGATGGATTTTATCTCGAGAAATTGATTAATGATGTAGTCTTTCAAATTTTAGGAAGACTTAGTGGTTATGATAATACTCAACTTCTTACTCTACTCGCAGAAAATGCTTTAGATTTTTATAAGAAGACGAAAGCTATTCCAGGAAAAAATATACCATCCTACTTAAAAAAAGAATTTGATTTACCTTTAATTTGGCCTGTATGGGTAGAAGATTGTAGTCAATTTAACAAAGCTAGATGCTTATCATTTGAGCTATATTTGAATGATAAGTCAGTTACCAATATGTTAGAGGGTGCAACATTTAGTACCGAGATTGTTAATCTTATGATTCATGGCAGTGTGCTGATAGATTCATTATCCCAAATAAAAATTGGTCAACAACTATCTCTTCAGATAGATAATCACGCAATCATACTAGGCAGAGTCACTGGAGGAACACAAGAATGGGATGTTAAAGAGAATTTAATCAATTTAGGAAAGATAGAGACAATTGGCGATCTTGTAATCAATGCACTCAATATTTTACTTAGTGGCACTGTTAAGAGCAGTCGAATTATTACAGCAAGTGCTATACAAGAGCTAGTGATAAGAACTCTCCATAGAGTCACGCAATATAGTGGTTACGGCAAAAGTGTTGTAAGGTCAGAAATAACTTCGGTTGCAGATATTCAGGCAGCAGGTAGAGCGTCCTTTACTTCAGGAAAGGACATGAAAATTATAGGTGCATCTGTTATAGGAAATGAAATTTATATCAAATCTGAAGATGGTAAAGTAAGTGTGATTCCAGTTGAGCTCTATAACGAAGTTAGTAATTGGGGCCGCAGATATTATAATAGTTATAAAGCTCTAGTGCTTTATCGTTCAAGCTTAGAATCATCTTTAAGTAATATTGAAATTTCTGCAGATGGAGGAATTTTATTAAGTGGTGTTATTTCAAATAGCGCTGCTAATACAGATATTCAAACTATAGGAAAGACTCTTGTAGAGTCACCTAGCGAATATATACAAATAGAATCATGGAGTCAGAAGAGACGTGGTGGTATAGCGGGATTGTGTGGAGGAAAAAAGACTACATCTAAATTTTCTTCAGTAATAAATGCGATTACATCGATCGTTCACAGTGTTAAAGATCTTATCTCTATATCAGGAGAAGATCAATATTGGATAGGAGCTGATGTTAAAGCATATTCTGCAAAGCTTAAGGCAGGATCACCTGAGCGTGAAGCTATGATAATGTTAGCATCAGCAAAAAATGTAAAAGAAATAAAAGTGATGACAAAAACATCTGGTTTTAGTCTCAATTTTAATAATGGCATGATGAATGTAGTTACGTCATCAAGATCAGCTCAAGGCGAACATGTAATAATGCAAATACCCACAATTTTTCAGGTAGAGGATCAATTTCTTGGATATGCAAATGGTAAATGGATTCAGTTATCATCAAAGATCAAAAGCGATGGTACAGTTGTAATTGATGCTCAGGATATAACATTAACAGCAGCTCCAGATATACAGGTAACTTATGCTCATTTAGATAGCTCAGGATTTGGGGTAGGTTTTTCCGATAAGAAAGGGGAATTTGCTATAAAAGCAGCTTTGTGGAAAAAATCAGCTAATTTTAACACAGTAGAGGAAAATTATAATCAAGTAAGTAGCATTGTAGCAAATTTTATTAAAATGAAATCTGATACTATAACTACTTATGGCGCCCTTCTTGATGCTGCAATAATGGATCTTGATGCAAAGATAATTTACCATGGCGTATTAAAAAATAGTATAACACAAATAGAAACAAGAGAACTTTTGGAAGCAGGACTAAAGCTTGGAATCAAGAGTAATATAGGTCAGATTTTTGAAGGTGCCAAAGGCATTAAAAATCAAGATTATAGTAGACCTGAAGGATATGTAAATTCAGCTTTTGCAGCACTGAAGTTATATGATAATGTTTTAGAGTTACTATCAAAAAATACAAATTACGGTATTTCAGGAGGAATATGGTTTTATGCTCATTATGAAAGAGAAAAAGTACAAACCACAGCACATATATCGATCCCTACTATTATTAGAGTATCTGAACTTTTAAATAGCACTAGTGACACGCTAAAACTTATCGGAACACAGATCAGCTCTTATAATGCGTTCATTAAAACTAAGTATTTGGATGCTAGAAATACAGAAAATGAAATCAGTAGAAATATTGATAGAAAAGAATTTGATGTAGAAATACCTATTGAAGGCAATGTATCTCCAAGTATTAGTAATATAATTAAAAAGGCAAATCAGTACCAGAAAATTATTATTAATACTAATATCAATATTGCTGGTCATTTAAGTATGGAAGTTCAAGGACATGCAGATTTAAGAGGTGTATTTATCAGTGCCAAAAGTATTGATGCTTTTTTTGAAAGTCTTTTACTAGAATCTGTTCAGGATATTATAGAGAATAAAGGCACACTTACATCTTTGGGAATTAATTTTAATTCTGATGGTTTAACCGGCATGAGTCCAGGCTTTCAAAAGGACAGACACTCTAGGCATGTAGTTGAGAGAATAAGTGCAATAATTGGCGATGATAGCGCACATATAGTTGTAGCGAATGCTTTAAGACTTAATGGTGCGATGATTGCTGCAGCTCAAAGAGATCAAGAGACAGGTAAATACACGGATCACGGAAATTTGGTGTTAAAAGTTGGTGAATTATTTATTCAGCATATCCGCAACTTTGATAATGGGTATACGCTTGGTGCTTCTATGTCATTTAAACAAAAGATGGATGGCCAGCCAAAAGTGTCATCTGTAGAACCTACAATCGGAGGGCATAAAAAAGACGGACAGACTTATGCTACAATAGGGAAAGGAAATGTTGAAATTAACGAACATCCTGAGATACTTGATCAAGCTAATAGAAATGTAAATGAAGTACAATCTTGGAATACTCATTATGATATCAAAGCAATAACTCTATATTATAACAACATTGATAGAAAAGCGCTAAAAGAAGGAATCCCAGATACTCCAGAAGAATGGGTTAAAGGTGTATCACAATATATAAAATCTACATTACTTCCTAGCTCTAACATTAATAAGGATCTAACTGAAGAGCAGTTAAATATAATCAAAGAAAAAGCTGAAGTAAAAATAAAAGAACTTAAAAAGAAAGCTGAAAACTTACCTAAAAAAGATCAAGAAGAAATAAAAAGACATAATAAAAAACAAGTATCTGAGTTAATCAAGGTAAAGCAAGATCTAGACGATATCCAAAGTGATTATAGTGAAGGTAAAATAACAACAGAAACTACAAAGATAAAAATACTTAAACGCACAGCAGAATTAATAAGAGATACAGGCACAAAATATACAGCATTTGCAGAAGAACATCCAACTCTAGCTGAATACGGCCTCTCTGGTGTTAATATAGCAATACAAACAGCCATAGGATCTTTAGCAGGATTTATAAACTCAATTAAGTCAGAAGCTATAGGTCACGCAGTAGGTGCAGCTATAGGTGAAGAAATATCATCGCTAATTAATGGCAGAGTAGCAGAAGCTGCAACTACTATACAAAAAGCAAATCCTGAACTAGATAAAGATGATGCAACAAGTATTGCTACCGGATTAGTACTGGGAGGGGTATTAATCACCTTTGGTACTATGGGAGCGAAACAATTACTCAAAGATCTTTCTAAAATCAAAGTTCCTGGGGTTATGTTTAAAAATGTTATGTCATCTATTACGTATGAACAAAAAGCTATACTAGAATCATTCAAAAATATGAAAATCTCTCCGAATGCTTTAATTCAGCAGATAGAAGATAGTAAATTATTTAAGAAGCATTTTGATGGAAAACCAATTAGGCTTGAAAACCATGAGGGTTGTATCCATAAAGGTCATACAGACAGTCAACATGTTAGTAAAGGCTCTCTTGACGATGATGTGAAGTTTCTAGTGAAGAGAAATTTAGAAAATCCACGACTAGACTCCATATCCTCAATGTATCCAAGTAAAGAAATAGCTGAGAGAGTGACTACAGAGGTTTTGCTTCACAATGAAGCAGCTATTCTTAAATGGTTTAAAAATAAGCACGATAATTCAGGAGCTCCTTTTTATATGGAATTTAAAGAAAAAATGGGTTATGGTGTAATAAAAGCTGATAATAAATTAGAATTTTTTAATATTGCTAGAGTTTATTTAAGGAAAAAAGGTAATAGCATCAAAATAGAAACTTCGTTTCCAGTTAGTGAGTCAAGAAGATGATAAAAAAACAAATCGAACATGGATTACTGTATTATGTAGATCAATATAAGGAATTTGATAATTTATTGGCCTATCTGTCTGAAAGAAAAACAGATCTTGAAGCAATTCAAGATTATATCACAAATGAATATGATACAGTAGAATTAGCAAAATCAGAAGGAAGAGAAATTGACTATGATACAATTCCTCAATGCCTTAAAGAAGGAAGAGAAGTTCTAGAATTACAACCTTTTCCTTGGGAATGGATAAGGAGCAGCGCTAATGGAATTGGATGCTATACTCCAGAAGATGCTGAAATTTATTCAAAAGAAGAATTAGCGAAAAGATGGGTTACGTGGATTATAGATACTCTAGAAAAAGAAGCTATTAAAGCAGGTAAAATATAAGAATTCTAAACCATCAAATTTATGATGTTTAACCTTGTAATATAGGTAGCAGCCTAGGTAGACCAAAAGAATCATTCAACCATAGAATGATTTGAGCTATTACCAGACATAATTATAGCATAATTATCATTTGGATCTTGTCTATTAAAGTATGAGCCACCACCATAATTTGGCTCATCGTCAGGCCTACCCGGAGGATAATAAGGAGAGAAATAATTAGTATTACTCTGCAAAGGATTTAAAAATTCTGTCTCAATAGACAATAATAAAGATTGTAATAATGTCTTCGTTGATTCTGAGGCAGTATCCGCAAATTCTGTGATATAAACTATTAGGTTGTTATAAAGTGTCTCTAAATTATTTGTATCTAGTGCAGCTTTGAATCCTTGTGATTCATTCATTTGTTCTAATAACCCTTGCAAAATAGGCTTAAGATCATTTAATTCTGGATTATTTGTAGAATCTATTTTAACAAGTAAAGTTTCAATTCTTGCTCCTAACGCTTCTTCTTCCGGAGTATCTATATCTTTAAGAATTTTACCAAATTCCTGTAATATAGCTTCTTTTGAATTTCCTAAATACAAAATTTTTCCTGTCATGACTTCTAGATACTTATTCCATAGGTCAGTTTCTTCTTTGAGCTCCGTAGCAATCACTGCTTGTAATATTTGTGTATAATCTAATGTTTCATTGTATCTAATTAAAGTGACGGCATGTCCATTTGTCACATAAATATATGTGTCAAAACCTGCCATCTGAGCTTTCCTTGCCATCAACAACGCATTGTCACCACAAGAAGCTGTGTTATCTTGGATATTTAAACAAATTACATCCATGTCTTCTCTATTTGAAACTTGTGATTTAATATCTGAATCTATGAGCAAGTATCTATAACTTTCTGTTGCTGTTGGTAAATCTTTTATTATTAGAATACTAAATATTGCTGCATTTGCACGGAAATCTCTTAATTTTATCGGTAATCCAGTTACTTCACCAATTCCAGCATATTTATCATCTGAATCACGATTATATTGACTAATATCATAATCTCCAGCTCCATCATCTGCATCATTTGCTGATACACTCTCATTATCGGTCACTTCTTTACACTGACTATCTTCCTCATTAGAAGATGTGTCATCTTTTTTCTTTTTATTTATCTTAAGCATATATTGATTGAAAGCGTTCTCAAATCCGTTTTCTTTAATCTCCTTTTGCCAGCTTTCTCTTTTAATCATGGTTAAAAGATGTTTTTTGTCCTCAGGTGACCATAAATTAACAAATTCATCAAGATTACAGTCAAAATCTAATTTATAGATATCATCAGAAATTAGAAAATCATATAAATCTTGATCATCATTATCAGAATATATTGAATAACTCTTATGCATACCAAGTTCTTTTATAAGAAATTCAACTCTATAGCTTTCTATAAATTCCTTCACCTTTGTTAATTCTTCAGTGTGAACTAAATGATACAATGCGTAACATTCCTGTCTTTCTTTTCCTTCTGAGACAATATTTATTAAATTAACCACTGTGTCTGATAATAATAATGTTCTTAGATCTACAGTTAATCTTGAAAGATTAATTAATTCCTGCAGTGTTAGATAGTCGCTAAAATAGTATAGATTACTCCAAAAAATTGGGACAAAAATGACTTTAATTTGATCTATTAAATTATCATTTTTTAAACACTCTGCCAAAAATTCTTGAGATATAAAATCTTGCATTATAAATAAATCCCAAAACATTTCAGAATTCATTTTTGGCAGTTTGCTTTTTAAAGCTATCAGGTTATTATATCTTGATAGAATGTATAGCGATGAAAGCTCTTTATTCAATAAATAGTTACATTCTGTAGTGTGCTCTACAAAATCCCAAAGATCATACAAATGATGCGCAGATGTGACAAGAAATTGCTTATCACCTTCTTGAACTTGATCTCCATATATAGCTTTATTAGTAACAACAAACCCTTCTTCTTTATAAGCCTTTCTAATCCTATGAGCAACTGGAGGTAAAGTACTTTTAGGTTCTTTTACTAATACAGAGCATCCAACTGTATATAAATTTAACATATGACTTTTGTCTTTTGCTACAATTCGTACCGTTCCGTAAGGATTAATATCTGCACCCATTTGTTCATTTTTAAGGCCACTACTTAACAGAATGACTAAAGAAGTTTTTTGTAAACACTGATCTACATAATTTTTGATTCTCTCAGTAGTTGCGCTAGTATAATCTAGTATAACTGGCTCATTTGTTGGTAACTTTTGAAATAATTCTTCACTCAATATCTCTTCCTTAGCTTTGCTACTACAATGATTTAAATCAATACAATGTATTATTACTGGCGGGGTCGATGAAGGAAATACCTTGGATAATACATCAGATACTGCTTCAACAACATTTTCTGTTTCATAGTACATTAGACTGGCAGTAACTATGCCATTTGAATTTTTTAATCTGCAAAAATATTGTGCTAAAAAAATAGCAAGATTTATTGCCTTCATTCCTGTAACAGTAGTTAATTTTCTAGAAAAAAACTTCTGATTTACTTCTTCAATATCACTATCACTTCCCTCGTCTTGACAATGATAATCCGGTGAACTTGTAATAAATTCTTTGTTGCTTCTTTCTATACTACTATATAGTCCTAGTATTTTTTTATTAAGTACGTGCTCACTTAAAGCTTTAGATCTTAAATTAATACTGATTTTTGTTATAATATCCCAAAATACTTGATCTGTTGCAAGTGCAGCATTTTCTACTGCTTTAAATATCGCTTTTGTTTTTATATACTTAAAATTCTTTTCTGAAACTACAAACTTAAGAACCTTTCTGTATTTCTCTTCTACAAATTTTACCTCATCTAAAATTGACTCCCAAACTTGTAGTTCAGTTATACTGCCATCATAAAATTTAGATATGAGATCAGCAATATAATCTACATAATTACTAGATCGAGTTATTTCAGCTATTCGTGTTGTATAACCTTTGTTAGTTTCAATTTTTTCACCTAATTTTTCTAGTAAACTTTTGTCTCCAATTTGAATTTCTTCAAGCCGTCTAATAGCTTCATTGAGCATAACAATGCCTTGTACTAAAATTTTAGTATATATTTGAGGTATGAGTCCTATATTGATACGGAACGTCTTGTCTGTCTCTGCTAAACTCGGAATATTGTGTCCGAAACTAGACCTCAATACTAATTCTATGGGAACATTCTCTCTAAAAGATATGTGATTAACTATAGCTAAGTAATATGCCATAGCTATTTGGTGCCATTTTTCAATCTTTCCATCTTTAAAAGAAAAGCTATGTACCTTGACCATAATACAAGGATAATCATTAACATATCTGACCTTTACAAATTGCATATTTTTATGAATAAGGTTATCTAAAAATACATTACATTGCAGCTGCTTATATTGTATAATTTTATTATACAATACACTATGTATGTTAAGATTTCTGGCTATTTGTTCTTGAGAAGCTTTAACAACTATATGATATTCATCATGTTCAAAAGGGCTAAAAAAATTGCCAGAGTTGGCCGAAAGAAGTTTTTTATGGTTTAATTTTGGATCTACAAAGTCTTTAATTATATCTTTATTTTTAGCTAATCTATCACAGTGTCCACCTCTTGCAGTTGAACGAAAATATGTCCCCCAATATTGAGATTCTTGCATATTGAAATATGTGGTGCCCTGAAAACGTGTATAATATTCACACCGTGGAAAAAAGTGATAGTCTGATTCTACAATTTCTACATCAGATTCGTAACCACTATCTTTATCTTCTTGCTTTAACATTTCCTTTTTTTTAATTTTCATACTTAATTTTTTTAGTTCTTTTTGTGATAAAGCTGATGCAAGCTGATCTGTATTGGATAAATCATCATCTATTTCATCATAGTGATCAACGGTTCTTCCAGTATTTCCAACGTGATCTATTTTATTAGATATATCATGACCTAATAAATTAAAAGAGTCATATTGTTCTTTACCTTGATTTCCTAAAAAAATATTTCTAAGTTCTTTTCCTGTGTCTTTAGAATATGCTACTCCTTCATTAAAATTAGATGTATTAATTTTTGGCAACGTTTTTCCATGCGCTGCTCGGGTGAGCAGATACACTAACATTGGGCCACAGTTATGTGTTTCTCCTTCCATTTCAACTTGGTTTTCACTTCTTTTAGCGTATTGCAATTTGCCATTATAATGAGGGAGAAAATCTTGATCTGGAAATTTATTACTTATAATTTCTTTTATTGAATAATGGATATCATTCCCCATAGGGTCAATATACTGCACTTTATAATTTATAGCACCAGATTCATTTGTTTGTTTATTTATTATTAACCCAACATAATGAATAGTGCCGCCATTAAAGCTACCATCTAATGCATTTACATGCAAAACTATTAAATGATTACCAACATTAGCATTTTCTACTTGTGTTAGCATTATGTTCAAATTATCTAATGATGCAGCAACTGGGCATTCTGCTGTACTTTGTATGGTAACATCACTATTGTAATATTTGAGAAGTTTTATGATGGTCTCATCTTCTAGATATTGGGAATTATTATTTAAATCTAAGATTTCTTTCTCAGTTAATATTAATTTTGTCATTGTTAATTACCTAATCTGTATGTGCAAGTACCATATAAAGAAACTTTTTTTACCAAGCACAATGGCTGCGTCCAAGGGACAGGCCTCAAGTATACCGAAGAATAATCTCAAAGAAAATTAATGTCAAATTGCGAATATAATATTTTTATGGTTGCATGATTTTTGTCAAAATTAATTAAAAAATATTTAAATAGAAAATCTTGTTGTTTTAAAAAATGCTGATATCGAGTTACGTTATCTAGGCACCACTGAAATATTGACCTTTCTAACTGATGACGTAACAACACTTCAAATATGTGATTAAGAATCACGTCCTCATGCATCACTCTACATCCCTTACAAACTCTAGCTTGAGATAACAGCATCAGCGATGCATTGGTGTGAGCGCGAATTTACTTAAATTTGCAGGGCCTCAGCTGTGCTGTCAGTTTCTTTTAATGAATTTATATTGCTAATTTTTAAGCTACACTTTTTTAAGTTATAGGGAGCCATTCGGCAATTGAGAATAATCTATACTATCTACCCTAGGATATTGCAAATCTATAACTCTAAGAATTTTTTTAATTTGTCTGTAAGAATTTTCCTTTTTTGTATCTCCATTTTATTCAGATTTAGTAATTTCCATTGTATAGCAGGTAAATTTTCTACTCCACTAAATGGTAACAAGCTCCAATCTGGGCTACCATCTTTTATAGAAATTAAGAATAAACGTTCATTGATAGATAGATTACTACATATTTCACTTATTAAGCGCTCTCTAGTTTCTAACAAGTCATTATAACTAATGGGATCTTCGGTCATACCATCTAGCTCCTGATAATAAAGTTCCTCTATATTTATTCTATTTGGATTGAGTAACTCAATTATTGGTCTATTATTGCTTATAAGATAAATAAGAAATACCTGTCTTAAGCTTTCACTTATCCCTTCATTATCAAATAATAATTTTATGTCAAACAAATCTCTTGGATGCTGCCTATCCAGTGCTGCGCATATTTTGCCTGCATATACATCTTCAAAACTTAAACTATTCACAATTGTAAAATTTGCAAAATAATGCTCTGCTTTCCTACATAATGGAAGCTTTACAGGTTCAAATACACTACCTCTCAAAACATGATTAATTTCTACTTTAACGGATACTCTTTCGTGATTTTCAAATATAATTTGCTTTGCATTAACATAACGTGTATTTTTTATATAGCCTTTCACATTAGGTAATTTCTGCTCTACTTCATTTTGTAATTTGGTAAAAATTTTTGATATTTCATCTAAACTAATAGAACGTTCTTTAATTGGTAAATATGTAAGATCTATATCTACAGACAGTCTTGGCATATTCCTAATAAATAAATTTATTGCCGTTCCACCTTTTAGAGCTAGCTCTTTATACTTCGCAATAAAAGGAAGTATCTGTAAGAGTAATTGAACTTGTCTGGTAAATCTCTCTTTATTGCTCATTTAGTATGCTCCTTGGAATAGTAATTTGATATTTGTGATCAAAAGCGCCATCTTTTTCTATTACTCGCTTACCAGAACCTAGGTCAATCGCGTTTAGCTTTAGATAAGGAAACCACGGGTGATTATGCATTTCTGCTAAAAATAAAAATATTCTCTTTACCTTAATAGATGAGCATTGTTCTAATAATAATTGTATAATTCTTGGCCTTAAGCTAACTAGATTTTCTATTATTAAGCTTGCTTCAAGAAAGCTTTGAGAAGAGGGTATTTGATATAATAATTCAAAAAAAGCTCTTTCAGGGCTTGATATCTTAATTTTAAGACCATCAATTTCTCTTTCTTCAATAGCTACATCAAGTGGAATAAAATTGCTATTTATAATATTAAATTTTGCATTAAATTTATGCTCTTTAAACCATTTAGGAAGGCTTATTGTTTTTTGAGAAAATATGGTTATAAGATTAAGGTTAAATTTTAAAAAATGCGAAAGTCCCAATAACTCTAGCGCTGTCTTTCCTCCTATATGAATAGGTATTCCTAATTGATTTTGTATAGCATATGCTCCACCACTCCAATTAACTATATTTCCTTTTCTAATAGATGCTCCGTATCCTATGGACTCTAACCATTGATTTTTGATATAAATTTGCTTAAGACTATTACTGATATTTAGTTGTTTGAGCAATTTATCAGTAATGACTACGTGCTCGGGTACATTTTGTAGTAATAAGTTTATTTTAGTAGCTTTATTCATATTTATAATATGTTTTTTGTAACTATAATAAACTAATTATTTTAATTTGTAAATATTTATGAGCAAAAATCCCTATAAGAATTGCAAGAGGCTGATATTTATTATTTTTTTGGGGTATTCATCGAAGCGATCATAGTCTCTGTATCCTTTGACTCTCTAACTGGATCTAAATTTAGCCTTGCATAAAGTGCAGTAGCTTACAGAGTTTTATGCCTGAGATGATTTGCCTAATGTAGCTATTTGCTCCTATTTCTGCTTGCCAGCCACCTAAAGTTCTGCGTAAATCTCTCCGTAGACTTTAAAACCTCACTTCATTCTGGATATTGTTCTGGTGCTTTGCCTGCAGCTTTTATTATTCTTGGATATTTTACCTCAGATTCAGCTTCTAAGATACTTAAACAATCAACTAAGAAATGCTAATCATCACCATAATCAAAAAGAAAAATCAGTACTGTTATATGTATTTTTAATGTTATTATAAAAACCAAATGCATGGTCAAAATCAAAGCCAAAAGCTTTAGTAATAGCCTTTGCAAAATTATATAAACTATTACTATCTTTGATCTCAATCACTCTATAAATGTTTTTATCAAGTGATACTTTAAATTGATATATCATCTTTAAACACTCCATCCAATGTTATATTTTGTTGTATCATTTTTTTACATATAATCACATGTTATTGTCAATGAAAAAAATATCTATGATTTTTTAAGTAACAATTTCTAAATTTTAAGAAGCCATACTGCAATTGAGATGAAGCATTATACAAGTAAATTTATAATAAGTTGGACCATAATTTCTTTCTGAGATGACTCGCTTTCAGCAACTAATAAAGCAAGCGCAATTAAGCTGTTGTTGTCTATATTTGCCATGATTTTTGCTTTTGTTAGATACATCAAAAATAATAAACAAGCTATTCTTTTATTACCATCGTTAAATGGATGATCCTTGATAATAAAATAAAGTAAGTGAGCAGCTCGCTCTATGTTTGAATCATATAATGCACTACCACCCCAGGTTTGCACTATATTACCTAAAATGCCTTTTAGAGCATCATCTCGTTCTCTGCCAAATAACTCACTTGCTTCTCCTTTTTTAATTAACTCTATATGAAATGTCTTGATTGCCTTAACTGCTTCTTGGTAGGGAAGCTCTATGATATTATCATGTGTTTTTAATTTTATGATTTCTAGTCGATTTTCATCATAACGCAATAAAAGATCCCATGTTTTAGTATATTTTCTGATTATTTCAATGACTTCTTCACCTATTTCGTTCACTAATGCTTGCTTTACAAGAGTAGTTGCAAGTAAACCTATAGTTTGCTGTAATTGCCTTATTTTAAGGTCATTCAAACTATTCTGATTGATAGAATATCCTTTTACTAAATGATCTTTTAAAACTTGGGATGCCCATCGACGAAATTCTGTTCCAATTATAGAATTTACCCTATATCCAACGGATATTATTATATCTAAATTATAGTAATCAACTTGATAGATTTTACCATCTGTTGCAGTTGTTGCAAATTTTGCAACAACTGAATAATGCTCTAGCTCACCTTCTTTGAAAATATTACGAATATGTCTAGAGATTACAGATTTATCTTTTTCAAACAAGCTTGAAATTTGTTTTAAAGATAACCACATAGTGTCTTTAGATAGTTTAACATCAACGGATATAGTGCCATCTTGATTTTTATAAATTGCAATAGTATCATTATTTTGTTTTGCTTCAGTAGTTTTGTTGATCATTAATTTTCTCCTAAATTAGCAGCTGCAAACATAGCTTCTGTTGCTTTATTTACTGACTCCCTCACTGGATCAAGGTTAAGCCTAGCATATATTGCTGTGGCTGCCTGTGTTTTATGTCCTAAAGATTTTCCTATAATAGTAAGATTAGATCCAGTAGCTACTTGCCAACTACCTAATGTTCTGCGTAAATCATGAAGACGTAGGTCCTGTATTTTTGCTGCCTTTAAGATTCTGTTCCACGCTTTCTTAGGTTCTTGTAAATATCCTTTGCTGCTTTTACTACTTGGAAATACATATTCGCTAATTTTAGTTCTAGCACTCAGTATATCAATTGCTTTTGACGATAAAGGTATCGTTAACGAATCACCATTTTTAGTTTCTGGTATTCTCCACTCTTTTCTTGTAAAATTAATTTCTTTCCACTGCATAGATAAAACGTTAGATTTTCTAGCCCCTGTTAATAGAGAAATCCATATGTAATCTCTAATTGTAGTATTTAATTCTGAATTTAGAGCTTCAAAGAACCTAGGTAATTCATCTGGTTGAAGAAATCTATCTCTGGATTTTTCTTTAAATTTTTTTACTCCAATTGTAGGGTTATTACCGCTCCATCCCCATTCAATATTTTTATTATAAATAGCTCTAATGCGCTCTAGAATTCTATTAGCTTGGTAGCGTCCATTTTCAGTACCTATTTTCTCATGTAAGACTTGAATATCATTTTTAGTGAGAGCAGAAGCTTTTCTTTTAAACCAATAATATAAGAATTTATTTACTTCTCTCTCGTCATATTGCCAAGATTTTTTTTCTTTCTTGCTGTACCTTTCCATAAAATTAATAAACATCTCTCCAAAAGTAATTTCTGTCTTTATATCACGTTTAGTTTGGTTTGGATTATTCCCGCTTGCTACTTGTGCTTTAATTTCTAGCGCTTTCTTTCTGGCATTTTCTACTGATAAATCAGGGAAATTACCTATAATTATTCTTTCGTCCTTTTCGTTTATTCTTTTTCTTATATAAAAAGTAATCGTGCCCTTATTGGTAATGTACAAACTTAATCCTTTCTCTTTTTCGTCTTTGTAATACACCATCTTTTTATTTGGTATAGAAAGTTTAGAGATAGAAATTTTAGTAAAATTGAATATTTTCATTTTTTATTTCCGTTGCCGCTTTGTTGCCGCAATTATAATATATATTTATATAATATCAAACATTTTTATTTATCTTATTTAAACTCAAGAGTCAATAAAATCAATACTTAATTCATTTAAGAGTATAGGTATCTATATATTAGCCATGTGGCTCATAACCTGAAGGTCGTCAGTTCGAATCTGGCCCCCGCAACCAATTATTTCCTAAGTTTTTAACAGCTTAATATTTATCAAAAGTTCTATGACTATCTTAAACTCGGATTGTGTGTTTATATATTCAACTTAGATGGTTATTGGCTTAATGATTTAGTAATTAGTGCCATAGCAAAGTAATTCTCAATTAAGCAAACTATTGAAAAACCGACTGTGGCAATAAGTTCTATAGCTTCTCTAATATTGCTAATATTGATAACTTTTGTATTATTATAATTTATTTATGCAAGATAATGAGGATAAAAATGAATAGAGAAATAATTCCAGCAACTGACGAAGAAGCGAAATTAACAGATGACAAAATTGTTGCATTTAATAAATCAATAATGTCTCCTAATATGGAAGAAAATATTATCAGAAAAAACTATGTTATCAAAGATGCTAATCAGATAATCGCTGGTATCAATGCCATTATTTATTATAATAGTTTATATGTAGATGTTCTATTCGTGGCGTCGGAATATCGCGGTCAAGATTTAGGATCTAAGTTATTAAATAAAGTTGAAACTGATGCTAAAGCGATGGGTAGCAAACTTAGTCATCTATCTACTTTTGATTTTCAAGCTAAAGATTTCTATATTAAAGCTGGTTATGAGATTTTTGGAATATTAAATGATTGCCCTAAAATAGGTCATAAGAGCTATTATTTGAAAAAAGAATTATAGGATGAAAATGGCATTAATTTACAATAATTTCATTTGAATTTTTGCGCGTCCGTCTAATTGTTGTTAGCTAGATTTTTCTTGGGCCCTCTCCTCTCTCCTAGGCGAGATTCCATTTTATCTATATATTCTTCATCTTCTAAAAGCAGAAGTAGCATTTTCTTGCCTTCTTTGCGAAACACTTTGAGTATGAAACATATTTTTCATGCAAATATAATCTATAGATTTATTTATTTGATCACGATCTTCTGAAGAAAAATTTACTCCTTTCAAACTTTTTTTACAAACAGGTGCTATGCTTCTTACTTTAGCACTATCACCATATTCATCATATTGTTTTAACAATAAAAGTTCAATATTTAATATTTCATTTTCATCACTAGTTGATTTAACTTTTTCTTTTAATAACAAATATGAACTTTCTATTCTTTGTAAATTTCCTAATTTTTCTGAATTGTTCATTGTAGTTTTTGATAGCGATTTTATTATTTTATGTGGTATGGCAAATGCTCTTTCCCCTACATAAGTAGTAGCATATTGCTCAAATGCCTTCAAAAAATTATTTATTGCAGGATTATAAGAACCAATTGCATGATACGCATCTCCTAGTGATTCAAAAATCTCTCCATCCGAATGACCATCTGCTATTAAACTTAAAAATTTAGGAATCGATTCTTTATATTGTGTTTTTCTAAACAAACTAACTCCACAATGATTAGTATACAATTTATTTACTAATCTTCTTTCTTCATCTGACAAAGCATATTGATCAATTTTTTCCTTAGATGAGTTGACAAACTCCATCATATCTAAATCAACTTGTTGATTACAGAAAAATACATCTATTGCAATCAAGCTCTTAAGTCTTAATATTGCCTTATCTTTATCAATATTTTTATGAGCATTACCGATAGACATCAAAGGTTTTAACTCATTAAAGTGCTTAATTAAAATATCATCTTTTTTCATAGGAGTGTTATCAAGAATAGATTTGTATTCAAGAAACAACTCTTGGGCAAAATCTTGTTCATTAAGAATATTGGTATACTTGGTTAGAGGCAATAAAATTTGTAGATAAATCTCTATATTTTTTTCGGCACCTACTTGGTCTGTGAGCTCTTTGGCCCACCATAAAAGTGACCTTGCTAAATCTATATTATATCTTATCTGTTCCATTTGATATTCATTAGTTATTTCTATTCTTTCTATATCTATACAAAAATGCCCATAGGCATCTACAGCAAGACTTGCCAGATATGAAGCTTTATCCTGTTCACTGGCACTTGGAATTTTATTAATTAATAAATATGCTTCCAAACGATATTTAAATGCAAATTCATATTGTTCCATCTTTCCATAGGATAAAGCTTTATTACCAAGCAAAGCAGCTCTTTGTCTATCTGGCATATCTTTTTTTAGTTCTAATAGAATATCTAGAATTTGAATTTTAAAATTATGTGCACCTTCGTAAAGTTCTGCTGGCTCATTATTTTGTTTCAATCTATTACCAATTAGACCGTAGTTATATGCTATAAGGTAAAAACAATTAAATGCATCATTATTGATATCTAATTTTGCTGGACTGATTTGTTTTGCAATTTTTTCAAAATTCTTTTTATACTCAATAATAATTGAATCAAGATTCTCGTTTTTTTTGCCAATACCCATAAAAAATAAAATCTCTTTATAAAGCTCTATAGATTTTTCATATTGCATTAGATCTGTATATGACATTCCAACTGAAATTAATTGTAATACCCTTTTTCCTGTAACTAACATGCCTATATCATCTGTCTTATTTTGTAGAATTCTAGAAAGAGCTTTAATATCTTTTAGCAAAGGAAGAATGTGACGAAACAAATTAATTGCAAGACTAGAATTAAAATCCTGATCTAGAATATTATGCATAATGTGATTTCTAGTCTCTGCAGAAATTCGAGTAGATTTTCTGTGCATCTCTGACTGAAGATTGGAGACCTGCTCATCTAAACATGACTCTTCAATATCTCTATAAGCTTGCCCAATTTTCGCTACTGCAAACTTTATGATAAGGTCTTTTTTAAAATCTGTTAGAGAAGTATTTTTTATAATAGTAAAAATAAAATCTACTTCGTTAGCAATAAATTCATATTTTTTTACTAATTGACTTGGATCAATTTTAATCTTTTGCGCTTTGTTTTCTTGAGTAACAACTATGGGTTCTGTTGTTTCTATTTCTACTTCAGACTCATCATCACTTTGAGTATTTGGTTCAGTAATTTCTAGATCTCTTAAGGAAGCATTCTTCTTCAAATATTTACTTATTGCGTCTAGAGCATCTTGAGTTGGAAAAACGTTTTCTTCAAAAAAAGGAAAGTTCATATTTCCACTTGTTCTTACTGACTCATTAATTATGTTGGCAAAATCTATTCCTTGCTGTAGACATGATTCATTAAATTTTACTGCTGCATTTGTCTCAGAAAGCATTTTTGTATTAAGAAGCCTTTTAAGATTCTTTAGCTTAGTATCAAGAGTTTGATCAACATTAGTAGTTTTTTTTGTAGTTGCAGCAACAGCAGCAGGAGCAGCAACAGGAGCAGCAACAGCAGCAGGAGCAGCAAGACTTATACGAACTTCTGCTCTATCACTTAGATTAGGTTTTTGTCTTTTTGCTTTACTCTGTTCTGGGATTAAAAAATTTATTGGTGAATCAAATTGACTAAAATCTTCTTCTGTTAAATTTATGTTTTTTCCACCAGATATAACTTCTAAAAGTTTTTTCAAAATAGATCGCTGCTGATTTGTGTAAATACCGAAAGATATATCTAAATTACTTAGTTGATCCTGTGATTTTACTGCATCAAATCTTGCAATAGCAGTATTAGCAACTGTTCTTAAATCTCTTGCTAGTTTATCTAATATAAATTTGTAAATATCATGTTGTTCATTTGGAATACCTCCAACCATAAAACCATTATTATGTGCAGTCCTGTTTCTAATTAATTTAAAAATACGTAAGACACCTTCATCTAGACCTGATATAATCTCTATTTTTTTAGCTGTCTCTCCAATAATCGCTAAATTCATCCCTAAAAAATACCTATCCTCCTTATTTTGGAGATTTAATGTATGATTGGATAAATGATCTAAAGTTACTAAAATATGTGTAAAATATTTCTTTCCTGCATTGATCGAAATTGCTTTCTTAAATATGTTTTCTTGTAAATCAATTGTACTTAATTTATTAAATGCCTTGATAGCAGATTGATAATCTCTATTCCCTTCCTCAACATGTATTGCAAGTGCTAATTTTTGCATAACTGAGTTAAGTACTTCTTTGATATCAGATAAAATAGGATCAAATTCTGGTGTCAAAATTTCTTCAGGTAATAGGTTAATTTCTGACAATAAGTCAAAATTAATACCACAAGTTCTTACTTTATCTTTCACATAATCATTAGTACTATATTTATTTCTTAAATATCTTTCTTTTCCATCTCTTTTGCCATTCCGATGAATTTTTTGACTTGATAAAGCGATTCTTTGTAAAGCTTCTTTTATTTCCTCTGGAGCCTTTAATTCATTCAAAACAATCTTAATGGCTTCTATAATTTCTTGAAAAGATTGGATATCTTCCTTTATATCTTGACCTATTCTATCAGTAGTTTCTAAATCTTTACTTGGCATAGCACAATCCATATGAATTAATAGTATTACTATGCCTTTATAAAGATTATATTTTTATAAGCAACAAAATAACTATTAATGAATTTATGCTGTTAAAAATTATATATATAATTTTATTTGAGAAATAGTACAAATTACGTTGTATTTTTTATCGCGCTTATAACTTCTTTTTTATTAGATGGCTTCTTTATATGAGTACTATACCAAGCTTGAAAGCTCGTGCTATTTCATGTTCATCAACGCTACCGCATGTAAAATAATAGGTATATGTGATAATGATTTAATATTCATAATATTCTTTTAATCTTCGCCTCCACCTAAAGTTTTATACAAATTTACAAAATTAGATAGTTTTTGTTGCTGCACTAATATTTTATTCTGCAACGCTAAGAAAAGATTCTGCTCAGCATTAAGTATTACTAAATGACTATCAATTCCTGATTTATATCGCTGCAATGAAATATTGTAATAATTTTGCATAGAATTAACTAATTCTATCTGCAATTTAAATTGAGAATCAAGAGTCTTATAAGCAATCAATTCATCTGATATTTCACGGAAAGCGCTCTGAATAGTGTTTTCATAATTAGCAATAGCGATTTTATGATTAGCTTTAGCAATATCTAAATTAGCCTTATTTCTTCCAGCATTAAAAATTGGTATATTAATTTGTGGAACAAAGCTCCATGCTCCAGAAGTGGATCCACCTTGAAATAAGGTTGATAAATCATTACTTGAAAACCCGTAGCTTCCAGTTAAGCTAATTGATGGGAAAAATGCAGCGCGAGCTGCTCCAATGTTAGCATTATTAGATTTAAGTATATATTCTGATTGTTTTATATCAGGTCTTGATAACAAAATTTCTGAAGTAAGATTAAAATTTAGGTCTTTTATAAAATATATTTTATCTAAATTATCTTTATTTAAAACATAATCATCTTTTCCAATTAATAAGTATAAAGCATTTTTATCTTGCTCAACTAATCGTTCATAGATCACTTTATTTACTTTTAAAGTATCTAAGCTAGATTGTGATGATGACAGAGCTAATTTAGAATTGATTCCTAAATCAAAAGTCTTTTGAGTTATTTCATAAATCTTCTGCTGATTAACAAGAGTTTTGTTAATCAGTTTGAGTATCTCTTGGTCTGCAAGTAACTTTAAATATGCATTTGCTGTTTCAGCAATTAAAGAAATTTTAACAATATTATGTGCTTCTTTAGTAGCTAAATATTTTCCTAGAGCTACTTTATTTAAGCTTTTAATTCTTCCAAAGAAATCTATTTCATAAGCTGTATTGGCAAGATTAGCATTATATTGAGTAGCAATATATGCGGATCCTTTTATATCCGATGGAATTTTTTGCCTAGATAGGCTAGCTCCAATATTAATTTGAGGAATTAAATTTGTTTTCTCAACTCGGTAAGTAGCACGAGCTACTTCAATATTAAGAGCTGCGATATGTAAATTACGATTATTATCAAGAGCTTGCTGAATTAAATTTTGTAATGTAGGAGATTTAAAATAATTTTTCCAAGCTAATTTTTTTTTTATTTTTTCATCTTGAGTAACATTATTCTTATCTTCATGCACAATTTTATTAATTGGAATAGTTGGTCTTATATAGTTAGGTGCAAGAGTGCAAGATGATAATAAAATACTAACTAAGCTTAATCGTATATATGGATTAATCATTACTTATTCCTTCTCTTAAAGTTTTATTTTTAACTAAATTTTGAACAGTTATAAAAAACAAAGGTACAAAGAAAATAGCTAAAAAAGTAGCAGCAAGCATTCCACCCATTACCGCGATTCCAATAGCATTTTGGCTCGCAGATCCAGCGCCCCGTGCAATTGCTAACGGTGTCACGCCTAATATAAATGCAATAGATGTCATAATTATAGGTCTAAATCTCTGCTTAGCTGCATCAATAGTTGCTTCAATAATTCCATATCCCGCATCATATTTTTCCTTAGCAAATTCAACAATTAAAATAGCATTTTTTGATACAAGTCCTATCGTAGTAAGAAGTCCTACTTGAAAATATACATCATTCATATTACCACTCATTAAAGTTGCAATAGCTGCACCAATGACTCCAAGAGGTGCTACCATAATTACTGAAAATGGTATTGACCAGCTCTCATATAAAGCAGCCAAGCTTAAAAATA
This sequence comes from Rickettsiales bacterium UBA6177, assembly GCA_002422875.1. Taxonomy (GTDB): domain Bacteria; phylum Pseudomonadota; class Alphaproteobacteria; order Rickettsiales; family UBA6177; genus UBA6177. The sequence continues at coordinate 76,194 of DITT01000028.1, forward strand.
CAATTAATAATGAAAAACTATAAAGTATAATGGCTTGTGAACCAGCTAATTTTTCTTCGTAAGATAAACCTGTCCACATAAAGCCAAATCCTTTAGGTAAAGCAGATACCATCTGTTCCATTTCTTTCATTGCTTCACCAGAACTAACTCCAAAAGCCGAAGATCCCTGTATATTAACTGAAGAATTCCCATTAAACCGTTCAAGTTTTGGAGATCCATATACCCATTTTGCTGTAGAGAAACTTGAAAAAGATACCATTTTTCCTAGAGAATTCCTAACATACCAGTCATTTATATTTTCCGGAGACATACGATAAGGGGCATCAGCTTGTATATAAACCCGTTTAATTCTACCTTCATCGAGGAAATCGTTAATATATTTTGAAGCCCATACATTTTGTAATGTATTATTAATGTCATTAACTGAAACACCTAGAGCTAGAGCTTTTTCATAATCAATTTCAAGCTTATATTGCGTTACGTCTTCAAGACCATTTGGACGGACCCCCATAAGTTTCGGATTTTTTGAAGCCATCCCCAAAAGCTGGTTACGAGCTTGAATCAAAGCTTCATGACCGTGATTATTATAATCAATTAATTGGAAATCAAATCCTGATGAATTCCCAAGACCACTAATTGCAGGAGGATATATGGCAAAAATAAATGCATCTTTAATTTTTGATAAATTCATCATAGAGCGTTTTACTAAAGAAAAGACTGTTTGGTCCGGATCTTTTCTTTCATTCCAATCTCGAAGTCTTGCAAATCCTAGGGCTGCATTTTGACCATTCCCAGCAAAACTAAATCCAGTCACCGTAAATAAATGCTCTATATTTCTACCTTCATCATCTAAAAGATAGTTTTCAGTTTGTTTAACACTTTTGAGAGTTCTTTCAGATGTTGCTCCAGAAGGAGTACTTATTATAGTAAACATTGATCCTTGATCTTCGTCTGGTACGAATGAAGTTGGTAATTTAGTAAATATTAATACTAAGCTTAATATAATTAATAGATATGCTATAAAAAATCTGCTAACAGTTTTAATTACATAGCTTGTGCCTCTAATATAAATTTCTCGAGAAAAATTAAAAACCTCATTAAATTTTTTAAAGAGCTTATCTCGATTCCCAGTCTCATATTTAGTTTTTTGCTTTAATATAGTAGCACAAAGTGCCGGTGTAAGAATTAAAGCAACAATTACTGATAAAACCATTGAGGAGACAATAGTTATTGAAAATTGACGATATATAACACCAGTAGATCCTTTAAAAAAAGCCATAGGAATAAATACAGAAGAAAGAACTAATGTAATTCCTATTAAGGCACTTGTGATTTGATCCATTGATTTGCGTGTGGCTTCTAGGGGTGAAAGTTTTTCTTCTTCCATTACTCTTTCTACATTCTCTACAACTACAATTGCATCATCAACAAGCAATCCAATTGCAAGAACCATTGCAAACATAGTAAGAGTATTAATTGAATAACCAAAAAGCGCTAAAACTCCAAAAGTTCCAAGTAAAACTACTGGTACTGCAATACAAGGGATTAAAGTTGCTCTAAAGTTTTGTAAAAAAAGATACATTACTATAAATACTAATATTATTGCTTCTATTAAGGTTTTAGCAACATCCTTAATTGATATTTTTACAAAAGGTGTTGTATCAAATGGATAAACTACTTTTAAATCTGAAGGCAGAACTTTGCTAAGAGAAGCTATAGTTTCTTTTACACGATCAGCTGTTTTAAGAGCATTAGCCCCTGTAGCAAGACTAATTCCTAAACCTGCTGCAGGATGTCTATTATAACGTACAATATTATTATAATTTTGTGATCCTACCTCAATTCTTGCAACATCTTTTAGTCGTATTTGTGACCCATCACTATTAACACGAATAATAATTTGTTTAAAATCTTCTAATGTTTTTAGCCTTGATTTTGCAAGTATTGTAGCGTTTAATTGCTGACCTTCAATTGCTGGTTGTGCGCCAATCTGGCCAGCAGAAATATCAATATTTTGCGCTTGTATAGCTGCACTAATATCCATAGCAGTTAAATTGTAACTAATAATATCGTGAGGGTTAAGCCAAATTCGCATCGCATGTGGAGTTCCAAAAACAGTCACATTTCCTACGCCCTCCACTCTAGAAATAACATCTTGCACTTTTGAAGATAGAATATCTCCAAGTTCTTGCTGACTAATACTATCAGTTTCAGAGTAAACTCCTGCAACCATTAGAAAAGTATTATTAGATTTTGTTACTATAACTCCTTGTTGCTGAACTTCATTTGGTAATAAAGGAAGTATTGCTTGTATTTTGTTTTGTACTTGAACTTGAGCAATATCAGGATTCGCAGCTTGTTCAAAGGTTAAAGTAATTGTTACGTTTCCAGCAGAATCGCTTGAAGAACTAAAATATCTTAAATTATCTATGCCTGTTAATCCTTGTTCAATAACTTGAGTTACACTATTCTCAAGATTTTCCGAAGAAGCTCCTGGAAAAGATGTGCTTATTGAAACTGAAGAGGGTGCAATGTCAGGATATTGTTGAATTGGTAAACTAAAAATCGATAATAATCCTGCAAGCATTATAATTATAGCAATCACCCAAGCGAAAATAGGTCGATCAATAAAAAAACGTGACATTTTATTCTCCTAGCAAATTAGTTTTTTTAGAAGTATCAATTGTTTCTCCAGAAGGATTGACTAACATACCTTGAGAGATTTTTTGCATACCTTCAGTCACTATTCTATCCCCATTGTTTAACCCTTCACTAACTAACCAGGAGTTCCCTATAGAGCGTTTAATTTTAATTTCAATATTTGAAACTTTATTTTCAGGTGAAATAATCCATATCTTCGCTTTACCATTTATATCATGAGTTACTGCATTTTGAGGAACAAGAATTACATTATCAAGTTTTATATTAATTTTAGAACGTACAAACATGCCTGGCATTAATTCTTCATTTTTATTAGAAAATAAAGCTCTTGCTTGAACAGAATTGGTTGTAGGATCTACAGTAATATCATGAAATTGTAAAATTCCTTTCTCTGCATACTCAACATTATTTTGTAAAAATAATGTTACTTCTACTTGTTTTCGATCTGCAAAAGCTTGTTTAATATGTTGTAAGCTTTCTATTTTTTGGCTTATATCAACATAAATTGGATCTAGAGCAGTGATAGAAGTTAAAGAATTCTGCTGATTTGTATTAACTAATGCACCTATAGTAACAGCTGATTTGCCTATCCTACCATCTATTGGTGCCAAAACTTTTGTATATTCAAGATTAATTTTTGCAACTTCAACTGCAGCTTTTGCAATTTCAACATCTGCGTTAGCTTGAAAAAAATTAGCTTCAGAGTCATCATATTCTTGTTTACTTATACCGCCTAATATTATTAATTCTTTATATCTATTAAATTTATATTGTATAGTTTTAAGATTAGCCACAGATTTTAAGTAATTGGCTTTAGCACTATCATGTGCTGCTTGATATGGAGCAGGATCGATTTGATATAGTTGTTGACCTTTTTTAATATTACTTCCTTCAATAAATGACCTGTCAATTATTATCCCTCCAACTTGGGGGCGAATTTCAGCGATTAAGTAGGGAACGATTCTTCCAGGGAATTCCTCTGAAATATTAATTGATGCTAATTGTAAAGTTCTACTACTTACAGAAACAGCTAAAGGAATATTAGAAGAATTATTCTTTGGGTTTCCTAAGCCAATAACTTTAGTTATACCAAATCCTATAAGTAATGAGATAACTGAGAGAATAAATATTTTTTTCATATCAAACCTTAAAAATTTTCTAATTGAGTGCTGTTTGCGAATTTTACAATAATAGACATGAATTAAAATTTTGTTAATTAATTATTTATAATTTCTACTAATATAAACTCAGTTCGATGTAAGATTGAGAAATAGTACAAATTACGTTGCATTTTTTATCGCGCTTATAACTTCTTTTTTATTATATGGCTTTTTTATATGAGCTACTATACCAAACTTGAAAGCTCGGGTTATTTCATGCTCATCAACGCTACCGCTTTGTAAGACAACAGGTATATGTGATAATGATTTAATATTCTTAATATTTTTTAGCAAGTTAAGCCCATAAATATCAGGCATCATTAAATCGAGTAAAATTAAATCTATATCACTATTTTTTTGTAAATAATTAAGGCCTTCCTTACCACTATTTATTTTTATAAGAGTATAATTTGTATTATGTAATAATAACCCCATAGTAATTAAACATGACTCTTCATCGTCTATCATTAGAATTTTTAAATTTTTACTTGGCTCTTCATAATCTAATAAAATGTCATTTTCAGCTATTATTTTAGCTTCAAATTTTTGCTTCTCATAAATTATCGGTATCACAAAATTAAATGTTACACCTTTAATAATGTTATTACGCGCCCATACTTTACCATTATGTGCTGCTATTATTTTAGCAACTATTGAGAGCCCCAGCCCCGTGCCACCAGCTTTAGTCTTAGTTCTGCTGCTTTGATTGAATGGATCAAACACTGTTTCAAGCTCAGCTTCTGGGATACCTACTCCCTCATCACTAATTGAAAAATGTATAGCATCTACTTTATTATTATTATCATATGTGATTTGAGATTTGCTTATCCTAATTTCAATCTTGCTATTAGTTGGTACAAATTTTATTGCATTTACAAATAAATTACGTAAAACCTGAGATATTCTTTCTTGATCAGCAATTAATTTACTATCATCTGTTTTGACAAAATCAAAGCTGATATTTTTACCATTTAAATATAAAGTTCTACACTCTTCTATCATACCAATGATAAGAATATTTAAATCTGTACTTGTTAAGAAAAGTAGCATTTTCCCTTGTTGAAATTTTGATAAATCAAGCAAGTTACCAATAAGTGAGTACAATCTTTTAGAACTTGCATATATCTCATTAACTAAACTTTTTTTCTTCAAATCATCAAATTCATCCCAGTGTATTACTAAGCCTTCTGATATTCCTGTAAATCCTTGAATGGGGGTCCTTATCTCGTGACTCATATTATTTAGAAACTCGGTCTTAGCTGCTAATGCTTCTTGGAGCTCTAAAGTTCGAGCTGAAACTTTTTTTTCTAGTTTTTGATTAATTTTTTTTATTTTTAAATTTACTTTCTTAACTAGTAACTGAGATCCTAGCAATTTATTCTTTATATTTTGAATACCAAATAATTGTTTTGCTAATATGTTAATCTCTTCATATCTAGAAGCTACTATTTCAATATGCTCATTGTTGGCAATTTTTTTGGCTAAATCAGTAACCATTTTAATTGGTTTACTTATTCTAAGCTTTAACAAATACATAATAAATATTAGAGAGAGAGTTAAGAATATTAACTCAAGAGCTGTGGGCAATATTAATTGTACAATATTATTAAATTTAATATCTTTATTCTGACCAAGAATTAAAAGATATGGTAAAGATTCAATCGAATGTTTAAATGCAAACTCAATATTATCAATAGAAATAGGTGTTGTTAATTTTTCACTGATATTTGCGTAATGTTTTATTGATAATAAATCTTTATTCATAGGAAAATTAATATCTGCAGAATAAGTAATTATATTTGACTTGTGATCCAGCAGAATAAAACTAATTAATTTATTACTAAGAATTCTTTCGATTTTTTCTTTGATTTTATTTAATCTTATGCCGACTACTAACGTACCATAGAATTTATCATTTGCCTCAATCCCCATGCCAGCAGGTATTACATATTCATCACTTGGATTACCAATTATAGGTGGTGAAAAAAATAATTTCCATGGTGTAGCTTCAGTATACAGTAAATGTTCCCTTGAAGACATATCGACAGGTGGATTTAATATGCCTTTGACCGAATTAAAAACCATCATTTTATCACGATTAATATAATCAAATAATGTCCATGAAAATATCGCCTCTTCCATTAAATTATCTGGTATTTTATTAATTAATGCATGACTAATATTTTCAATATTTTTAGAAGGTAGTACAACTATTTTCTGACCTAGAAATTTTATATAATTACTTAAACTATCAATACTTTCGCTTAAAGTGCTATCTATTAATTGCGCTTCAAAGCTGTAATTTGTGGCTTGCTTTTTTTCATATTGCGCATAAGTATAAGTGACTAATACTAAAAATAAAATAATTGAGATAGTACATACTATAGAAGAGATAATAAAAATTTCTCTTGATAAATTATATTTTTTCATATATTTTATTAACATAATTTAATACTAACGTTTGCGCTTATTAATTTAAACTCATTTTAGTATATAGCATATCAATTAAAAAACTATTAATCAAAAATGAATACTATCGAAACTCTCAAGATCAGAACAACGAACAGCCCTGCTATTAATAATAAATTATATTCACTATGGCTTGAAAAAACTCTTGATGTAAGTCAAGTTGAAATAATTTTAGCAAATTATTTTGCAAGAACTATTAACACCGTAAGCAGAGTATGCGACGTGGTATGCGCTTTAATAGACCCTATAAGAATCATTAAAGATAAGCAATATGCCGTTGCTATTATTGATAATTTAGAAAATCTACAAGATGAACTAGGCACTCATAATAAACAATCTCATGTAATATTACTTGCTGAATGGATTAATATTTTGCTTACTAAACTAGGCTCAAAACATATTCCTATTGAAGACCATTATCAAAAATTTTTAACAGAAGAAACTTTAGAGTTTAACAGAGTTCAAAAACAATTATATAAAGATGATTCAATTCAAACAGTTGTAGGTGCATCTCTTGCACAAGAACTGTTTGCCGATCACATGATGAAGCAAATTCATGATGGCTATACTAAAAATTATCCACATTTATTTGATTGCCCTAAAGAATTTCAAAGTTCAAATAAGTATTTTTTAGTCCATGTAGATGGTACAGAAGAAAATCATGGTAATCTTATCGCCAAAATAGTTTCTTTAGTTTGTTATACCGATGAAGATATCGCAAAAATTAATCAGAGCTATGACACATTTGAAAAAATTACTTATAATTTTTGGAATGGAATTTTTAATAAATTAAATAAATCCTAAAGAATAGCTGCGAGATCAGCTATTTGAGCAAAAGCTTACCTTACGTTAGTATAGTAAATATTATCTCTAAATTTAGAGTTTATTAATAATTTTGCTTTAAGCTTTATTAAATTCACCATTTAAGAATTAGCTTAATATGAAAAAACCTAAAAATTTGCCACATTTAGATTCTAGCTTTTTAGCTAATAATCAATTACCAACTAATGAACAACCAACTGCTCCTATTAATAGGAATCAGGTTAATAGTAATCAGGAAAACTTTGATAATTTGTATGACAATGCTGACCAACAAGATTGTGAACTATTATCTACAACAACATCTTCCGAAGAAAATTTAGCAGCAGTTCTAACAACAACCACTCCAATAACATGGGATAGCCACACTTCTTCTAGTGTAATTATTGAATTTATGGATTTTATAAGAGATAGTAATGTAGGTAATATAGCTCCACCGAATACTCCTACTAATCAAACATTATCTTTTAATACTTCTTCATTTTCTCAAATAACACAGTTTTTACCAATAACTGGTACAAGTTATGATTTGAATAATGATCAGACATACATGATTTAAAGCTTATTGTAATATTTAAGCTTGAGTAGCTTGATTTCAAGAATAAATCATTTGCATTCAAAATGTTTTAGGTTATAAGTAGAGCCACCTTAAGTTATAAAGAAACAAAGCTATACTAAATTACTTTAGAGTTTTTCAAATCTTTTATATTCTTCTTAAATATGATGTTATTCGTATTTTTAAGGATAATTATTATATTAAAATTATTCGTTCTCTTGCACTACCTATTTCACTTGCTCAACGAAAAAACCATAATAGCTATAATTTAGCTAACTCATTAGAAAAACTCGGTCCAGTTTTTATTAAGGTAGGTCAATTTTTATCAACAAGACCAGACCTAATAGGCGAGCAATTATCGCTTAATCTTGCAAAACTACAAAATAAAATAGCTCCAATTTCACATATCGAAATTATAAAAATAATCGAAGCTGAATTTGCAGCACCTATAGCTGAAATTTTTATCGATTTTAATCAAATTCCAGAAGCCACAGCTTCTATAGCACAAGTTCATAAAGCTATTTTAATAACAGGCGAGCAAGTAGCTGTAAAAGTTTTAAAACCTAATATTAAAAAGTTATTTGCAAAAGATATTGCGTGCCTCAAAACATTAGGCAAATTATGTGACAGATTTATTTTTGCTAAAACTAAAATTAAAGCAGCTACAATTATAACTAGTTTTGAAGAAAATATTAGAATTGAGATCGACCTACTCCTTGAAGCTGCTGCTGCAAGTGAGCTTCAAAGCTCTAATAAACTTGATTATGTATATATCCCAAAAATATACTGGCAATTTTCGTCAACTAAAATTCTTACCTCCGAATGGATTGATGGTATTTCTATCTTTGATGTTAGTAAATTGAACGAGTTAAATTTTCCTTTGAAAAAAATTTCTTATAATTTTTCGATTATGTTTTTCGAACAAGCTTGTAATAATGGATTTTTCCACGCCGATCTTCATCCTGGAAACGTGCTAATAAATCACGAAGGTAAAATAGTATTGCTTGATTTTGGTATTATGGGTCGTTTAAATTATAAGAATAAAATTTTTATTGCTGAGATTCTCAATGGTTTTATAAGTAAGGATTATTATAAAATTGCTAAATTATATCTTGATAGTGGCTACTTAATGAAAAACAAAGATCTTCATCTTTTTGCTCAATATTTGCGAGCAGTTGGTGAGCCCATTGTTGGCCAACCAGTTAGTAAAATCTCAGTAGCAAATCTTTTGGGTAAATTATTTGATCTAGCCAAAGAATTTGAAATACCTGTAGAACCACAGTTAATAGCTTTACAAAAAACTTTAATTTTAGTTGAAGGTACAGTGTATAGGCTAAACCCAGAAGCAAATATCTGGGAACTTGCTGAACCTTGGATTAAAAAATGGGCTTTTAAAAATATTAGTATTGAGGCAAAAGTAAAAAATAAATTTATAAATATATTCAAAGGAATAGTTAATGACTTTAATTACAGCGAATAATTTAAAAAATTTATTATGTAATAGAAATTTCCAAACTATTACTTTAATTTCAATTTATATTTTAGCCCAGTCTTATATATCAGAACAGATAAGCCAAATACTTTATACGATATCTATAAATATTAAATTACTGCTTACAAGTTTTATGCCTGTAGCAATAATAGCTTTTATTGCAAGCACTATTTCATACTACAAAAAACAAGCTCATTTTTTCATTGTTTTAATTCTAATATTTGAAGCAACTTCAAACTTTAGTAGTGTATGGTATTCATATTTAATAGGTGAGTATTTCTTTGATATAAAAGAAACTTTTGGACAACTTAAAAACCTACCTGGGTTTAAGCCCCTATATACTCTACCTATACATTTGCCGCACTGGTGGTCAATTAACAAGGGCTCTGTAATTGGGTTATTACTTGGAATATTTATTGCTTTTACTGATTCACAAAAAGTTGAAAAATCACTTTTTTTACTTAAAAAAAATGTAGAGCTTATTTTAACTAAATTTTTTGCCAAATTAATACCCATCTTTGTTCTTGGCTTTATAGCTAATATGTATAAAACCAATATTTTACAAAGCCTACAACCAGAAAATATGATTACTATTTTTAAAGTAATTTTAGCAATTTTTTTTTATATGTTATTGCTTTTTGCTATAAGTGCTGGATTTAATATAAAGAGATTTTTTAGTCATTTCTTAAACCTCTTACACCCAGGATCTCTTGCTTTTATGTCTGGCTGTAGCTTGTCAACCATGCCATGGACTATAAAATATACAAGTAAGAATTTAAATGAACCATCTTTTGCTGCAGCTGTAATACCAGCTACTACAAATATTCAGCAAATTGGTGATTGTATAGCCAACTCTCTTCTTTGCATTTTAATTTATAGTAGTTTTTATGGTCATACGCCAGACTTTATAACTTGGTTAAATTTCTCGTTAGTATTTGTCGCTGCGCGCTATGCAACTGTTGCAGTAGTTGGAGGTGCTATATTTTTAATGCTGCCAATTTATCAAAACTATCTTAATTTCGATGATCATATGCTTGCTATAATTTTAGCACTAAATGTATTGCTTGACCCAGTAATTACTAGTACAAACGTAATGTGCAATGGGGCATTATGCAAAATATTTGAAAATTTTTTTAATTTTTGTCTTAAAAAATGTAATAAACCTAATAACACAAAAGCCTAGAATTTCATATTAATTAACTATTTATTTACCTTCAGAAACTATGTTAAAAACTAATTTATATAGTTATAGAGTGTTCAAAATGGATGATGACAATGATTGGATAGATGCAACTGGTACAGTCAGTCCAGCAGAGCAAGCAAAATTTAACACAGCATATGCTATTCGTAGACTCGCAGCATCCGAAGTTGACAGTGCTTTAAAAAACATGATTCCACCAAAGGATGTTACTATAGCTGAATCAGTAGTAGATGGCCCAAAATCATTAGGAAATACTATAAAAAATATAGAAGCTAAAACTACTGTTATTCCATATGCTCAAAAATCAAGACAACACTGGGTTACTGTAAAAGTAACTAAAGAAAATGATAGCATAAATATTGAATTAATTGATTCTAAGGGCGGTGCTTCAAAACGTCCACAATCAGAATATAGTGAGAATCCTATAAAGCGTTTTGGTCAAAAACTTGCAGATAAAGTTGGTGGATTAGTAGATAAAGTAATATCTACAGTTGTTGGAAACAAAGAATTGTCTGAAATGAAAAAAGAAATTCAAGCTCAGCATCCAAATGCTAAAATCACCACTAAATTAACTAAACTTGAAACACAACGTGATAATATGCATTGTGGGCGTCATACTATAGAAAATATTACTGATATTGCTAATGGTAATAAAGTTGAAACAAATCTTGAAAAAGCTAATACAAAAATGCTATTAGTTAATGATAGAATTGAGCAATCTTTTCAAACAAATATATCTTTAGAAAAAAGTACTGAACAAACTATTGAGAAAATTAACAAAATAGAAGTTCCTCAAAAATTCAAAGAAAAAACTACTTTTATTGATAGACTGCCTACATCTTTTTCGCCAGATTCAACTCCCACAGTAGGTAATGGAATTTCAAAAGGACAGGGACTTGGATAAAAATAATTTAGAATAATTACTTGCTTAGGATACACGTAACATGCTTGTATCAACTATAAGTTTATTTAACTTTCTGCATTATTAATGGTCATTTAGTTAGATTTTTTTAGCCTGTTCTGCTCTCTTCTAGCACAAACCTAAACTTAATTTACTATAATTTAACTATTTATTTATCTTTAAGAGCTAAATTTAAAGTCAGTTAATGTAATTATAAATGTCAAAATGGCTAATAATATTCCTAAAGATAATAGAATTCCTACAGATCAAGTTGAATTGAAAGAATTCAACGATCAAATGACAGGATTTATAAATGATTCTAGACAAGATTATAAAAATAGCGATCTTAATGATGAAATGCTAATTTATAATATTATTGAAAGAAAAGGCCTAGATCAAAATGTTAATGCTCCCATAACTTATCCATACTTACAAGAATCCAGGAACCACTTTGTTACTATAAAAATAACTAAAGAAAATGATAACATGTATATTGAATTAATTGATTCTAAAGGTGGTGCTTCAAAACGTCCCGAGGCAGAATATAGTAAAAATCCTATAAAGCGTTTTGGTCAAAAAGTTGTAGATAAAGTTGGTGGCTCAGTAGATAAAGTAGTATCTACTGTTGTTGGAAATAAAGAATTAGATAAATTAAAAAAGCAATTTCAAGAGTCAATTAAAAAGGATCATCCTAATACTAAAATCATTACTATATTAACTAAACTTGAAACACAGCGTGATAATATAAGTAGTGGGCGTCATGTTATAGAAAATATTACAGCTATTGCTACTGGTAATAAAGTTGAAACTAATTTTGAAAAAGCTAATATAAATATTATGAAGATAGATCAAGATATTATTAAAGAACTAGACTCTCAAAACAAAAAAAATTCCACCGAAGTTTACGGAGACATCGTACAAAATACTCCTCAAAAATCACCAAAAAAAGAGCCTCTTCCAATTATGTCTAAGAGTACTACTACTGTTGTTAAAGAGCCTGCATTGGTGTCCCCAGGTCAAACTCCCTCACAGCAAAATGGAACTGCCAAAGGACATGGACGTTGATCAAAATAATTCAAAAAAATTCCTTAATCTCTAATAACAAAATATTGACTTAATGTTAAAACTTTTAATTAAGCTCTAATTTACTCTTAAATTTTGAAATATTAATTATTTATTTACCTTGAGATGCTACTTTAAAGTTAGTTAATGTAATTACAGAGATCAAAATGTCTGATGATCGTCCTATATTTAATCTAGAAGATCTTGGTAATTTCGTAAAACCTGATACTCAAGTTATAAATAAAAATACAGATGATATTGATATTCCTAAAGAGCTTAATGCAACAGATCAAGCAAGATACGAAGCAGAAAAGGGTAGTCGTAAACTTTCAGCATCTGAGGTTAATAATGATTTATCAAGCATAAAAAACCCCAACATTGCTATAACTCAATCAGTAGTAGATGGCCCCAAATCATTAGGAGATACTATAAAAAATATAGAAGCTAAAACTACTGTTATTCCATATGCTCAAAAATCAAGACAACACTGGGTTACTGTAAAAGTAACCAGAACAAAAGATAATATAAATATTGAATTAATTGATTCTAAAGGTGGTGCTTCAAAACGTCCAGAGGCAGAATATAGCTCGAATCCTATAAAGCGTTTTGGTCAGAAATTTGCAGATAAAGTTGGTGGATTAGTAGATAAAGTAATATCTACAGTTGTTGGAAACAAAGAATTGTCTGAAATGAAAAAAGAAATTCAAGCTCAGCATCCAAATGCTAAAATCACAACTAAATTAACTAAACTTGAAACACAACGTGATAATATGCATTGTGGGCGTCATGTTATAGAAAATATTAGGGCTATTGCTAGTGATCAAGCAATTGAAACTAATCTTGATAAAGCTAATACAATAATAAAAGAATCAATCAATAATAAATATATGCAAGCATTAGACGCTATAGACCAACAATACAAGCCACCTTTAGAAGAACCAAAAAGAGAGACTCTTCCAATTATGTCTAAGAGTACTACTATTTATGTTGAAAATCAGGCTACATCTGTTACCCCAAATCAAACTCCAAAAGTAAATACACCTTCCAATAAACTAAAGGGACTTGGATAAAAATAACTCAAAAAATTGCTTAATCTCTAATAACAAAATATTGACTTAATGTTAAAACTTTTAATTTTGCTAAAATAAATCAAGCAACTCATCAAAAATATAAGCTCTAATTTACTCTTAAATTTTGAAATATTATATTAATTAATTATTTATCTTTAAATGCTAAATTTTAAGATAAGTTAATTTAATTGCAGAAGTGAAAATGAGTATTTTTGATGGTGATAGAGATTTAGCAGAACCAAGATTTGATCGTGATAGAGATTTAGCAGAACTAAGAGTGGAACATAATTTTAGAATCAGTCAAAAGATCAAATACTATAAAAATCACGATATTGATCCATTGGCAGTTGAAAGCATACTTGAGCAAGAAAATTTACAGCAAGAGGGCATAAAAAATAAAGTTGGTATAGTTAAATCAGCCAAAAACCCAATAGAAGTTGATTATTTCAGTAAAGAATTAGAGACTACTACTACTGTTGGTGCATACTTGCAAAAATCAAGAAATCACATGGTTGTTGCAAAAGTAACCAGAACAAAAGATAATATAAATATTGAATTAATTGATTCTAAAGGTGGTGCTTCAAAACGTCCAGAGGCAGAATATAGCTCGAATCCTATAAAGCGTTTTGGTCAAAAAATCTCTGATAAAGTTGGTGGCTTAGTAGATAAAGTAGTATCTACAGTTGTTGGAAATATAGAATTAATAAAAATAAAAAAAGAATTTCAAAAGCAAAATCCTGATGCTAAGATCACTACTAAATTAACTAAGCTTGAAACGCAGCATGGTATCGATAGTGGGCGTCATGTTATAGAAAATATTAAGGCTCTTGCTAATGGTAATGAAGTTGAAACTAATTTTGAGAAAGCTAATACAAGTATTAACATACAAAATTATAAGACAATAATTGTCCAAAGTGACATAAAAGAAATAAAGGAGTGGTATAACAGCATGGTTACAGCTACAAATAAAGAGGCAAAACAACAGAAACAGAAACAGGATCAGAAACAAGCAAGAAGGAGAGAGTCTGTTCCAGCAAATCTTAAGGCTAATACTACTACTATTGGCCAGCACCCTAAATCTCTTACCCCAACTTCAACTTCTGCAAAAACTACAACTTCGAAAGGACAAGGAATTTCATAAAAATAATTCAAAAAATTGCTTGCGTAGGATGCAGATAGAATTGTACAGAGTTTAGATATTATATTTTCTGGCCGTATAAATTAATATATATTCTTTGAAATTTAATGATATTTTAAGCTTAGTAAAATAAAAATATTTTATAGTTTTTATGATTATTTCTTGACTTCTTGGATATCTAGTATAATTTTAATGAATCGTAGATGGGCTTGTAGCTCAGCTGGTTAGAGCGCACGCCTGATAAGNNAGCGTGAGGTCGGAGGTTCAAGTCCCCCTAAGCCCACCATTTACGGTTTTTCCTATTTAAGTTTATACCTTAAAAAATCTTAAATTTAAGATTATAGTCAAAATGGTCTACTTTTTCTTTATTTTTCAAATAGCGAACTAAAAATATAGTAATTGGTAGAAAAATTACCTCAACTCCAAGTTTGATAATATATTCAATCCCTATCATCTCTATAATAATATTAAGTGGTAGATTTCCATAAAATGATATTATCATAAAAATTGTTGTATCAAATAATGCTGCAATTACTGTGCTTAATATCGCTCTAATAAAAAAATATTTACCAGATGTTGAAACTTTTAATTTTGCTAAAATAAACGAATTAAGCAACTCTCCAAAAATATAAGCACTCATTGAAGCAAAAAAAATTCTAAACGATATACCAAATACTGTAAAAAATGCCTGCTGACCTTGCCAAAATTTTGCAGGTGGTAAATAGATTATAATATAAGCACCTACTTGTATTACCAAGTTAGCAAATAGCCCAAGCCAAATTATTTTTCTGCTTACATCAAAACCATATACTTCTGTAATAATATCACCAATAATATATGTAATGGGGAAAAAAACTATCGCTGCAGTAAAATGAAAACCTGCTATCGTAGTGATTTTTGAAGCAGTTAAATTGCTTAATACTAAAATTGAACAATATATTAATATTAAAAATACTAAATTTTTACTTATTTTATTTTCTAGCAAATTAATAATGTATTTGAAGTTAAATTAGTGATATATTTATAATAATTTGCGCTAATGTACAAGTATTAGTAAATTAAACAATATATTAAAATTCAAATGCATGAATAATTCTTTAACTTTTCTTTTCTATTTAGCTCGTAAATTTCTTGTTACAACATTGCTTATACTACTTTCTCTTCTCGTAGTAATAATAATGTTTGATATGATTGAATTATTTAAAAGAGCATTAAGTAAAAATATTCCATACCACATAGTTATAAAATTGGCTTTACTAAAAGCTCCTTACTTTTTTGAAGAACTTATAACTTTTTCAATTATGATTGGTACGGTTTTCAGCTTTACTTCCTTAAGCAAAAATAATGAAATAACTGTTTTTAAATCTTTAGGTTTATCACCTTGGAAAATATGCTTACCATTTGTAGCAAGTTCTATTCTACTCGGTGTTTTAGATATTACTGTTATTTCAAAACTTACAAATATAACCCAAAAAGAGCTAATAAATACTGAAAATACTTATTACAACAAAGCACAAGATTTAGTATCTTTTACCAATAATGGAATTTGGTTTAAAGAAAATACACATGATAGTTTCACAAAAATTATTCATATAAAACAAACTAATGAAGAAGGTAATTTTTTTTCCAGAGTAAAAGTTTATTTCTTTGATAATAATTTTGATATAAAACGTAGTTTATTTGCAGAATTTGCAGAATTAAAAAATGGCATTCTAAAATTAACACAAGTAGTAGAACATAATACAAATTCAGCACCTCAATTACTTGATAGCTCTGAGATATTTATTGATATTAATCTACATAAAATTCATAAAGGTATTCTAGACCCTAAAAGCATTTCTTTATTAAAATTACCGTCTTTTATTTTACAGCTTCAAAAGCTAGGTTTTACTACGACAAAATATCTTTTTTATTTTTATCAATTGCTACTTACACCATTTTTATTTGGGTCTCTTTCTTTACTTGGTCTTGCCCTGTCATTTAGCGACCCTCGCAGTAATAAAGTAAACTTAATGATTGGGATTAGCCTATTTCTATGCTTTATCATTTTCTTCTTTTTTAAACTACTATCAGCATTTGCACTTGCTGGTAAAATATCGACTATTAATGCGATAATAGCACCCATTATTATTTTTACTTTAGTTAGCTCTATTATCATTATGCATTATGAAGAATGAGTATTTAAAGTTTTTTTAAAATATTGCTAACTTTGTATAGATAAGCAACACTTTAAAAATATATCCCAAAACTCGTTATGTGGCTGTAGACTCTGGTTGATAATAAAATACTAAGCAATAGAAGCGTAAGATAGCAAAGCCTTGCTAAAATAAGACTAACCACGCAACAAATTCTAACTTATTTTAATATAAATTACCCTAAACATTCTTCAGGTAAAGAGTTCGTGTTTGTATTTCAGCATCTCTAATTTAATTACTGCTTATTATAATTTATGCTCTTTGGTATATGGCACTGTTAACAAAATAA
>DITT01000007.1 GCA_002422875.1 Rickettsiales bacterium UBA6177
AGTTATATAAATTATTTTGTTAACATTGCCATAGTTGATCTAAGCTAATCATCGTTATTTGAGTTAATGACATTTTTATACCATAAATCTTTGAATGAATTATATCAAATACTAATTCAACTCCCAACACTCCCATAATGGGAAATTATATAGATATAAAAACTAAATTACTAAAACTCGAGAAATAATATCAATTATCAAAAATAGGAGTTATAAATTTTTTAAATCACTACCTGAAAGAATATGAATATGAAAATGCTTTACTGATTGATGCGCTAACTCACCATGATTAGTAACTAGCCTATAGCCTACTTCTACTAAATTTAATTGTTGTGCTATTTTCCTTACTGTTTTAAAGAAATTCACAATGAATTCTTCACCTGCATTACAAATAAAATCATCAAAAGAAATATATTCTCTTTTTGGTATAACTAAAATATGTACTGATGCTACCGGATAAATATCTTTGAATGCAACTATATTCTCATCCTCATATATTATATCAGCAGGTATCTCGCCTTTAATTACTTTAGCAAAAATATTATTTTGATCATATGTTGTCATATTAGATCCTATTATTTTTTATTTAATATGTATGTGAGCACTTACTCAAAAAATCTTTATTTACACCAGCAAGATAGAAAGTATCATCTGAGGTTGTATTACTATAATCACTAACATCTGCAGTTAGTACAGTTGCATCTACGCTATCGTGCGTTGACATGACTTCTTCATCAACGTCTCCAAAAACAGCTCCCACAGATGCTCCATCATCTATAACTGATTGTACAAATCCTGGAAGTTGCCCTAAATAATTTTCAGTTATAACCGCACCATAAGCAATCAGTAGATCATAGATCTCTGGTGTTGCTGCTAAATGTAGTGCTGTATTTCCGTCTTGATCAATGTCATTAATTATATTTGCATCTAAAAAATTAGTAAGTATATATTCCACAATTTCAAAATGTCTAAAATTAGCTGCAACATGTAAAGCTGTTTGGTCATCGATATCAATGCTTATAATACCTGTAACTCCTATTTTTGCTAGTTCTTCCTTGAAAGACTGTAAATCCCCTTCACGCACTGCTAAAAAGAGTTTTTTTGACATTTTAGTATATCCTTTTTCAACCATTAATATTCAAATATTAACATTCTAAAAAATATCAGTCAATCAAAGTTAAAAGTAAGGTTCTTGCTTTTATTTCTATATGCTGAGTGTAATTGAACTTAACAGAAATTTATTCATTTATATTATTATAAGCCATCACTATATCTTTCCAGATAATTATAGGCAAATATGCCCCTCCTGTTTTGGTAGCTTTATTATCATCATTACCAACCCAAACACCCACAACAATATCATCAGTAAAACCTATAAATAACGCATCTTTATTATCTTGTGTTGTACCTGTTTTTCCCCATACTTGTTTATTTAAGATTTGTGCTCTTTTGCTAGTGCCATATTCTACTGAACTCAGAAGAATGTCTTTTAAATAACCCACGGTCTTATCTGATAATATTTTTTCTGAGAAAACTGCATGTTTATAAATTAAATCACCATTATTATCTATAATCTTTGAAATTATATATGGAGTTATACTTATGCCACCATTTGCAATCACTGCATAGCTTGTAGTTAAATCTAATAAGTTAACAGCTTCACTACCTAGAGCTAAAGCTGGGAATGGTTGCATGATGGATGTTATACCCATTTTTCTAGCCATCTCTATTACATTATTTCTACCCACAGCTTCAGAAAGCTTAACTGCTATTGTATTAATCGACAATGCAAAAGCATTTCTTAAAGACATCTCCCCCTGGAATTTTCTATTACTATTACGTGGTGACCATTGATTAATTGTAAAAGGCTCATCAACCTCTAAATCGTTAGGAGTATAACCATTTTCAAAAGCAGTGGCATATACTATATGCTTAAAAGCAGAACCAGGCTGTCTAAATGCTTGTACAGCTCTATTGAAATAGCTAATAGTAAGATCAACCCCTCCTGATATTGCTAGAATCTGACCATCTTTTCGCATTACAACAGCTGCTGCTTGGGTTACAGCTAAATTTTTACCATGTTGTTTAATTTGACGAGCTAGAACTTGATCTACTTTTTTTTGTAAGCTTTCATTCATTACTATATATGCAGCAATATTTACCTCTGGTAACAGCTCTGTAATTTTATTAGCCTGATCATAAGCAAAATTAGTATAGTATGATTTCTGAATACTGCCATATTCACTATCAGAAAGAATAACTGGTTCTTTTAAAGCATGCTTTAATTCATCTTTTTTTAAATAACCTGCATTAACCATATTAAGTAAAACCCGGTAACCTCTTTCACCAGATTTCTCAGGATTATTCTTTGGTGAATATGTATTAGGAGCTTTAAGTAAACCTGCAATAATTGCTGATTCCATCAGTGATAGCTCTTGTACATTCTTAGCAAAATAATATTTAGCTGCAGCTGCAATGCCATAAATTCCAGAACCTAAATAAGCTCTATTTAAATAAGCTTCTATAATTTCTTGCTTGGAATATTTTTTTTCTAAATAAAATGAAAAAATAAGTTCTTGAATCTTTCGTTTAATATTCTTTTTTGGTGTTAAATAAATCATTTTCGCAAGTTGTTGCGAAATTGTACTACCACCTTGCACAGTTCTTCCAGCCCTTAAATTAGCAATTATTGCCCTAAATAGACCTGATATATCAATACCTTTATGTTCAAAAAATCTTCTGTCTTCGGTTGCAAGTACAGCATTAATAACAAAACTAGGAATATTATCATATTTGGCATAACCATTATATAAATCTCCGTAATTAGCTAAAACTTCACCGTCAAGGTTTAAAAGCGTAATCTTCCTTTTTCTTTCCAGTGTATTAATTTTATTAAAATCTGGTAAATCATACGTACAATAAATTAAAAACACCCCACCTAGGACACACATCCATATCAAGCTTAATGATATAAATTTTAGAATTTTCATTTTATTACATTTTATGTTTTTCATATATTTTATTCTATATGATACTGTGGAAAGATTTATTTGAGCTTTTATTTATCATAAATTTTTGTTATAAGATAATATCTTAATTTAACTTTAAAATAGCCTTTAAGGAGTGTAATGACACAGATAAAAAAAAAGTCAAACTCTTTATACATCAAAACATTCTTAAATTATATCACACCTTATAAATGGCAAGTAGTTATAGTTTTATTAGCACTGATTATAACTTCATTTTCTGTGCTTGCCCTAGGGTTTGGCCTAAAGCTTGTTATCGATTACGGCTTCATTGCCAAAAACCAAGCTAATATTAATGAAGCATTTTTATTTATTTTAATTGCAATTCTACTTCTTGCTGCTGGCAGCTATATTCGTGCTTCAACCTTATATATATTATGTGAGAGAGTTGAAGCAAACATTAGGAAAAATGTTTTTTCTCATGTGCTTAATTTGTCACCATCATTTTTCGAGAACAATAAAATAAGTGAGATTGTATCGCGCCTTACTGTAGATACAACTATATTAAATAGTATTATTGCGAATTTACTCTCATATGTTCTAAGAAATATTATAATGGCAATTGGTGGATTATATTTTCTGTTTAGCACTAATTTAAAGCTCTCATTTCTAGTACTATCGATTATCCCTGTGATTATCATACCGTTCTTGCTTTTATATAAGAAAATAAAACTTTTAACTCGCAATGCTCAAGACAAAATAGCGCATGTAACTGCTGCTATTGATGAATCGCTAAATGCTCTAAAAACAATCCATTCTTTTACAAATGAAGATTATGAAATTGTAAAATTTAATAATATCATCGAAAAAAGTTTTAATTACTCCAGGGTAAGATATCTTTATCGTGCTGCTTTTTCCTCAATTATTATAGTTTTATCTTTATTGTCAATCTGTAGCGTTTTATACATCGGTAGTAATGACGTCTTAAATGGTAAGATTACTGCTGGAGAATTATCATCATTTATTTTCTATTCAATAGTAGTAGCCTCAAGCATTTCTGGAATTGCTGAAGTATTTGCAAGCGAGGTACAAAAAGCTGTTGCATCATGCGAAAGAATTTTTGAGATTTTTGATTTACAAACACCTAATCAAAACCTACATTTACCTGCCAAACAGCCTATAATTATTAAAAACTTTGATATTGAAGTTGCTAATTTAAGTTTCTCTCGTGAATCAAGACCTGATATACTTAAAAACATCTCTTTTTTTATCCCATATGGCCAAACTACAGCTATAGTTGGTGAATCAGGAAGCGGGAAAACTACAATAATTGAATTATTGCAAAGATTTTATGAGCCTACTGTAGGAGAAATTAAGCTTGGTGGTCATAATATTCAAGAATTCCCTTTAAATCAATTGAGGAATTTCTTTGCTGTAGTACCTCAAGAACCTATAATTTTTTCGACTACGGTGCTTGATAATATCAAATATGGCAATTTAAGCGCTACAGAAGAAGAAGTAGAAGCAGCTATGCAAGCAGCAGAAATATTAGACTTTTTTACCCAACTTCCTGATGGCATTAACACTTACTTAGGCGAAAAAGGCGCTAAATTATCTGTTGGCCAAAAACAGAGAATAGCTATAGCCAGAGCAATTATCCGCAAACCAAAAATTCTTTTACTTGATGAAGCGACTTCAGCTCTTGATAGCGAGAATGAAAAGCAAGTTCAGCATGCACTTGAGCGTTTAAAAAGTGGCAAGACAATTATTATAGTTTCACACCGCATTAATTCTATTAAAACTGCTGATAATATTTTACTACTTGAAAATGGTAATATTATAGAAAGCGGCAATTTTAATGAGTTACAAACTTATAGCTATAAATTTAGAAAGCTTTTTAATATTTAATTTACTATATATTAATTTTTCTCTGCAACTTATTCTGGAGTTTTGAAACCCCAGCATTTCTAAGTTCCATAGCCTTGTTATACAGCGCTTTGGGGCCCATAGTCATTTGCGAAATAGCGATACCATCAGTTAAATCAGCAGCAAAATTACCTAGAGATTCAGCAAACATTGAAAATAACGATAGAAACAAGAAAAATTCGAATAAATCACTAAGTCGCTCAATTAAACTACTTTTAGCTTCAGCACCTATAGATGCTATTGCTAAGAATAGTAGGCCTTTATACTCTACAAAATTATTGTTATGATACAATAAATAACCCACACTCCTTTCGCATTCCATATTTATTGCCGAAGGTATGTCGTTGTCTTGAGTATAATTGCTAGCACCAGGAGTAACTGTTATATAACCATACTGATCTGTTTCAACACCACAACCCTTAAATATCAGCATATCAAAAGTCAAAAAAGTTAAGGAAATAAATACAACTATAATTAATGGCTGCAATATAAAGGAAATACATAGCTTAAGCCAATTATCAAAAAACCCTTTAGTTCTCTCAAATAGAATACAAATAACAAATATAGGTGAAATAAAAGTAAGCACTGTTAAAGCAATTAATGACAATGCATAAATTTGTATAAAAAAGATTATTATTGATAATAGGAAAACAAAAACACAAATAAATATAGTAAAACTTATAAATTCAAGTGAAAAAAATAAAACAAGGATTTTAGCAAAATAGCCTTTACTAATTCCTAGATAGTTTATTAACCTGCAATCAATCTTATCCCATATTGCTAAATACTGAAATTCTGACTGGTAATCAGTTGATAAATTACAAATACCTGATTTAGAGTTGCTATTTGATAAGACGTTGTTTTCAATATCACCGCTAGACTTTAATACTATATTTGATAAAAAGTCAGTCATATTAAAAAAGATAGGCTTTAATATTTGAGTAACTCCATCTTGACGCTGTACAACCCCATTCTCTATTTTATCAGGTGTAATTCCTACTGCAAAATATAGCACCAAAACAAATTTTAATAAAAATGAAAAAATATCAGATTTTTCAGGCATATTATCGCTAGTAATGATTTTGATACCAAAAAATATTATATATAAAACTAGCGCTATTCTAACTATATTTCTAAATGACTCTTGGAACTTATGAAACGAATGTAAAGATAAATCCTTAAAAATGCCAGCCTCACTTCCATCATTAGAGTAATCAATAAAAAGTTGGTCCATTCCTTCTTTAATACATTCAATTACTTTAGCTGTCATATTATATTCAACTTTCGATCCTTTTACAGTAGGCATTATACATTTATTTTTAGAAGTTGTTTCTTGCGTTGATTGATTTTGACTAGTAGCAAAGGTACAAAATATTTTTACAGTTTTATATCCAGGTATAGCCACTTCTAAACATTGTTTGTTGTGTGAATCTGAGGAAGAGGTATTATCTGAAAGCTCTGTTGTTGATAGTATAAAACCTTCATATTTAAATTTATCTTTTAGTTTATCTTGGAATATACTTATTTGATCTCCTACATAATTTGGCGATAACACTACGACTATTTGATCACTTGCAAGCTCATGAAAATTATTGTTGTAAGGAGAATCTATTTCTAATTTACTAGCGCATATTTTCCAAACTTCTGATTTTATATCATTGAAGAATTTTTTTTGACCTAAGGTATATGTATCTGATGTGTTTAAAGTAAACTCAAATGGAGCGCATAATTTTTTTGCTTCTGCAACATTCATTTCTTTTGATTCAGCAAATACCAAATTAGTACTAAATAGCATTAAGGCTAATGTAATTAATAATATTGTAGTCTTATTCATCTTCACCAATAATTTCCCTTTAATTTTAGTAACTTTAACAACTTAGAATTCTCTTAGCTTATTGAAAATTTACACTATGACTCTGGTGTTTCCTTTGTTCCTAGAGCTTTATCTAGAGCTTTATCTACAGTTTTATTTAGTTCATCCTCTAAGTCATCATATCCTTTACCAACAGTTGCACTCATAGTTTGATTTATTTTTTTACTTATTACTTCACTAATAGTTCTTGGTTTAACATCAAATTCATTACCTTCAGCTTTATCTATAACCCCACCAACCTTATCTTGAACTATATTTATAATCTCTGTTACCTGCCCTCTTACTTGCTTTACTTTAGCTGCGGCTTTACTAAGGTTACCACCAGTCAATGTATCGATTGCTTTAATTGGAGCGCTGACCACAGACTTAAGTGCACTGGTTGCACTACTCGATGCTCTTGATAGATCTGTCTGGCTATACTCTGTTCCAGCTATACCCTTTGCAATTGCTGGCAACATATCTAACATCTTATGTAATAAATATGCTAAGAGTATTATATATAATGATTTAGGTATTAGAAAATTAAAATCATTATCTTGCTTCGCTTGAGCATACTTAATATCATCTGGATCTGCTGGATCCAAGAATGGAGCATTTAAAAACCTCGTACTGCTACATTGGTAAGGAGCACAAGCTTTGCCATTTACTATACTATACCCAGGGACATCAATTTGCTGTGCTATAGGCTTCCCATTAGAATTAAAAAGATTAATAGGCTCATATTCCCAGAATTTAAGAATAGGTGTACTAAATGCTTCAAAAACGGTATTATAACATATTCTATTACCTAGTAATTTATAGAAATTACTCATAATCATCACACTGAATAATGCAATAGTTGCAAAAACTATTAAGGGTTGAAAGAAATAATTACCAAATTGTTTTAACCAATTTTGGAAAAAACTATTAGTAAACTGAAATAGCATAAATACCAAAAATACTGGTGCTATTGCAATTAACAGGGTAATAGCAATGTATGATATAATATATAAAACAACCGCTCTAAATATTGCTATAATAAAAATTGCTAAAAAAATATATAAAAAGGGAATTATTATAAAACCAGGTGAAAACAAAAAGGCCATAATTTTTGAATTTGTTTCATACGATAATAGAATACCTAGAATTAAATCAAAAAATGTCATTCCACCACTACTATTTCCAAGACCACTAGTTACAAAGCCAACTACAATATCAAATCCATCTATAAAAAATGTAAAAAAATAATCTTTGAAAAAAGTATAACTAGCATCACCAGTTAATAACTGAGCTACAATCATCACCTTTATTATTCGCATTGCAACTTCTTTATGAGTAACTTGTATTAACCCAAACATAAAACTAATTGTTAATATTATAATATATAAAATTAATGTGACTTTGACGGGTTGTGTAAAATCAGAATTTTGTATCGTTGCTTTAAAAATAGATTCAGATAACTGATTCATTTTCTCTTTAAAAATAGTGATTATACTTGCTATAGGGTAACCATTAGCATTTATAAAGCCGTTTTTAATTATAACCTCGTATGAACCTGAGTTATCCTGATAAAAACTATCTAGTATTTTTAAATATAAACTTTGTCCAGCTTGAGTAGATCCAGACTTATAACCTCCTAAACCAGAAAATCCATTATGGTCAAATATTTTGGATTCACCTAAATGAAAAGTTTTACATCCAGAGGGCGGTCTTAAATTATATGATTTATTATCATTAATATTATTAATACCTAAATCTCTTGGTACAAGCAAACCATACAAACCTACACCATTTCTAAAAATGCATAGTGGATTAATTATTGAATCTTGTGCTTCAACTTGTATACATTCCTCATTTGTAGACTCTGCAACGTCTTTACAAACTTTGCTATTATCTGCTGATTGTTCACAATAAAGTGGTGCCCATCTAGAGTTCGTATTTGCATACTTAATTATATCAGGGTCAGAAGTGTTTCCTATACCATTAACTACCATAAGAATAGGATCACCAGAAGTCACTAGCGAAGTCTCTGTCCAATCTATATACTGGTTAGCTCTTTCACCATAAATGTTATCAGGCTTAGAAAGAACTCCTACTTTATCAAACCCAAAATCATCAGAAGCTATACATGCTTTGTTATCATTACAAGAAGACAGCAATAATAATATAAAGATAGCTAATATATAATTTAATCTCATGACATTCTTTCTTAATAAATTTTACTCTTTAGCTCCCATTATATTAAACTCTAGTTCTAGTCTAATATACAGAAAGCTACACTCTAGCTACCTGCATAGCTTCTTTAGTATTTGCACGTCTTTGCTTGCTCTGTGCATCAGCACCTACAGCAGAACTCCACGCACCTCCATAGCTTCTTTAGTATTTGCACGTCTTTGCTTGCTCTGTGCATCAGCACCTACCACAGACCTAGCCCCATCTAGTGTATTTCCTATCGTATTTGAAGCAATACTACCTTTGCCAGTAAACTCAGTACCTGCACCTTGCGTTACTGATGTTAGTAAGTTACTCATTTGTGGTGCAAGCTCTGTTACTACTTTCATTATATGTACTAAAATCCCAAAAACCATTACTGTCTTGAAAGTTACAATTTGAGCTTCTCCTCCTGAAAAATTTGGCGTATAATATTGAATATAAAAGAGTGGAATAATAGGTAAAGAGATAAAATCTATAAAAAAAGTCTGCAGGATATAATTGATGTTGATATATATTGGTATAGCGTTCTGCCATTCCACTGAAAAATTTAGCATATTCTTATATGCAATGATTAATAAAGAATTCAGGATATTGATTATTGTAAAAAGTATGACTGGTTGAATAGCAAAATTCACTAAATATTTAAACCAACCTTCAAAATATTTCTTAGTATTTTCAAATAGCAATAGAACTATGAATAATGGAGCCAAAGAGACCATCAAAGAAATACTTAATATGGCTATTAAATAGCCAATGAATGATTCTAATATAACAAATAAATACATAAATAAAAAATATAACACACAAGCAAAAGCTACAATCCCATATGAATTAGTAATTAGAGAAGTTAACTTTAAAATATTATTCATTACAAAAATATCTTGAAATATTTTATCTACAAAACCAAAAATTCCTGCGCTGTTAGTAGCCTCAGTTCCTGTTAAATAATATAATAACTCTTCCATTCCTGACATAAAGATTTGTAAACAATATTCATTAAAAAATTTCCAACTATTGGCTGAAATTAAAACCAGGATAAGTGCAATTTTTATACTTCTTTCAAGTAAATCTTTATGATTAATTCTTGTCATACCAATAGTAAACATTATACTATATATCACTATATATAGTATTAAAGCTGCTCTAATAGCACTTTTAAAATTTGAATTACCTACTATACCTTCATAAATTTGTTGCGATGCAGAAAATGAAGATTGCTTTATTGGAGTAATTAAAGAATTTAAAAAATCACCTATAGGAGTTTCTTGCTTAGATCTATATACTCTTATTTTTACCTTATAATTATTACCTATATTATTACTAGATAATGCAGGCTGTTTAACCTTTAGAAAAAGATTCAAATCTCCATCGTCATTTATCTGTATAAGATTATTGCTAACTTTTAATAAAGCTATACCATCATCATCAACAGAATTTAGTTTACTTTTTTCAGTACTTAATAATTTGTAGTTTACTGTTCTTGATGTTTGATCAAGTACTTTTGTACTTCTAGGTCCATTATAATAATCATTACATTGATCAGATATTATGTGAGTAATAAATTTATATTTCCCGGTAGCGCCTGTGCATTCTTGGCCGATAGCTAAACTGATTTTTTCTTTGAAAGCTTTGGTATTAGTATAATTTATTATAAAATAATCGCCTGGATTATTAAGCGGTGATTCAATAGCACCTATTTTTGAAGAATTCTCACTCGAAATATCTTCAAGATATGGACTGCTATATATATAAAGATTTTCACCATTCCTCATCGGCTGCGCATAATTATTACAGCTAATTACTTGCTCTTCTATAGTGGATTTCTCAAACATTATTGTGTAATTAGTATTCGGCTCTAATGTAAAGTCTTCAGAAGCATAGATACCAGGCCGAACTTGCAAACCTATAGAAGGACATAAATTTTGTACATTACTTTCAATATCTATTACTAATTTATCTTTTTTATTAACCGTAATATTTGGTACTTCAATCCACGCAGCTTGGTCAAAAGATAAATTAACTTCCGCCTGTATTTTAAGAACCAAATTTGCTTCATTATCATCAGCAGCAATAAAATCTGGTAGTCCTATATCACTTGCAGAGCATGCAGAAACAATAAATAATAGGAGTATTCGCCTAGGTAATCTGCTCCTAATATTATTTAAGTGGGACTTAAAAATTAATATATTAGCAAAAAAGTAATAAGCATACTTAAGAATATTCCTCTCTATATTTGAACAAATGTTTTGCTTAACTATTACCATGATACTATATAAAACCATTTATTTCTTTGCTAAGTTTTCTTTTAATTTTCCACCAACTTTACTTGCAGCATTACCTGCCATCTTAGCTAATGCATTTGGTTGACCCACGACAGATTCAAGGCTTGATCCACCAGATAAATCAGCAGCAAAACCATTAATTACTGTAGAGAACCCATATAATATTGCACTTAATAAAACTAAAACAATGACATCAAACAAGAGTTTTCCTACTATACTGGGCTTCAGAAAATCTAAGTTAAAGAACACTAAACTTATAGTATCTACAACTCCTTGACTCCCTGAAAATTGCCATCCAATAGTATTTATGCACTTATCTTTGTCATCTAATGGTAAAGTAAGCTCCCATCTTGGAGCGAGACCAGGCCTACCATCAACGATAGATAAAGCAGTATCTACTTTCTTAAATTGACAATTGCCATAAATGGCTTGATCAAATAAAGTAAGCATTAAAGAAATAAATACCATAATTATAGCTGGCTGAATACTATAAGAAACTAATGCTCGAACCCAAGCAGTAAAATAATCTTTGGTAAAATTAAAAAGTATACAAGGAACAAAAATCGGTGAAAAATATATCAAGATTGCTTGAATTATACTACATACTAAATAAAAACAAGTAAAAAATACTACCGCAGATAAAAAGAATACTGCAAAAATTATCATTAAAGCACAAAACAATAGCTGAAACGAAAACATACTAGTTGTTATTACTTTTATAAACATCACTGACCTTACAGCAAATGTTGTAAGATCTAGATCTATCATAAGATAATGTAATAACCTACAATCTAAAGCGTCAAATAATGGCAGGGCCCTATTAGTTCCATAATTTGCACTACTATAATCATATTGACATAGACCACTTGGAGATGATGCCTTTTGTATTAAACCTGAAAATGATGATGTTGTATCTTTAACAGCATTATAGAGAGATATTGTCGCATTATCTTTTCCTATTCCTATTGAGAACCATACTACAAAAATCATTTTGAGAAGCAGCATAAAAATTTCATTTTTTTTAAGCGAACCATTACCTATAGTTACTTTTAGTCCAAAAATTACTACTGTTAGCGTTAACATAATTTTTACTAATACTTTCATATTATTATGTAAAGCAGCATTACTACTAGTATTGCTAGCGCCTCCTTTACCGCTGCTGTAAGAAGTATCAAATAAAACGTCTAACGTTCCTACAGTACATTGCACAAGCCTAGAAGTAATTGGGAAAAGAGCTTGAGATTTTACTTCAGCGTTTATAGAACAACTTTTAGCAATTTTATTACTCCCATATAGTGATAAATCCTGATCAGAAAGCTTTGACTTGTCTTCGTAATATTTACATCCAAGATCTTGAAAACCAAATAATGTCAGTATTTGTACACAATTTTTATCTGCTATATTCTTACCTCGTAAAACAGCAAAAGGGATTGTTGCCATAATTTGAGTATCTCCATCAGAAATTGAGTATTGATCCCAACCCCAATCAATTCCTATCGTATCGGCAAGTCCAGATAGTATTGAGCCAAATTCAAAATTGACAAAATTATCTGAAAAATTATTACAATTATTATTTGAAGCAGTTTTCATCCTAAAAGCTTCATCTACAATAAGTTGATAGCCCATTGTACCAAGCTGTACTAATAAATAACTAACTAATGTATTATCATTCAAGCAACTATTGTCTCTGTAGCTCTGCGGCGTGAAAGCCTTAGCTGTATAAGAAGTAAAGCAAAAGAGCAAAAATACAAATAAAACTATCTTCTTTTTAATCATTTTTTTGTATTTAGTTTCTGTACTTCTTTTAGAAATATAGGTAACCAATCACCTGGTACATCTCCTACTCTTGCTCTAATTCTATCTAATAGAAGAACCGTTTCAGCACGCGCCGATAAAACATTAACTATATTATCCATACCTTTTAGATCTATTCTAGCAATGACAGCTCTAGTTCCTTGCTTTACTAAAAAATATCGCGAAGAAGGGTCGGTAGTTTTAATTAATTGATATTCCCTAGAAGAAAGCATAAATGCAGTTTTATAAATATCTGTTGCTTTTAGATTAGGTAAGAATATTTGTGTAGCTGTTTGCTGAATTAATGTATCACTAATTCTACTTTTTGCTGCATCTTCTACACTTTGAGTAGCAAAAACTACAAAAGTATTTAATTTTCTTAGTACTTTCAGCCAATCTTTAATTTTTGGTGCAAAAACAGGATTATCTATCAGAGCCCAGGCTTCATCTAGAATAATCATTGTTGGCGTACCATCAAGAGATATATTAATTCTATGGAATATATATATAAGTACTGGATTTAAAGACATAGGATCTTTTAATAATTCTGCCATTTCAAAGCCAAAATTACGATATTGTAATAGATCTACTCCATCTTCCTCATTATCAAATATTTTAGCATGAGAACCAATCCCATGCCACATAGCTATTCTATTTGCTAAGCTTCCAGACCCTTCCATACCAAGGAATGCAACTACATTACGCAATCTACGATCTTTTTTATCTAATTTAAAATTTCCTTCAATAGCTTGCGAAAGAACAGTAATATCTTCAGCATGTATTTCTTCTCCATGAGTAGTCACAAGAACTCTTAACCATTCGAGTAGAAATGTTCTATTTTCACCTGTATCATCAAGTTGCAAAGGATTAAATGAACATTTTTTACCAGGATCTATGACTGTATATTGACCACCTAATGCCCGAATAAAAATCTCAGCTCCTCTATCTTTATCAAAGAAAAACATTCTAGGTGAAAATTTTTGAGCCATACCGCAAAGAAAATTCATCAACACTGTCTTACCAGCACCTGTAGGACCAATAATTAAACTATGACCAACATCACGCACATGGAAATTAAAATGAAATGGCGTACCAGAAGTAGTATCAAACACAGTTACTGAATCACCCCAGTGATTATTTATTTCATTACCTTTAGGAAAATTATGTAACGAAGCAAAACCAGCTAGATTTAAAGAATGAATAGTTGATTTTCTAACAACAAAATCATAATTCCCTGGTAATTGCGCCCAGTAACCACACTCTAAATTAAAAGTCTCTCTAACGGGCTGCAATCCAGCATTAAACATCTCTACTGACGCTAGTGAAATATTATTTTCTAATGCTTTTATATTATCTGCGGTTACTAAAACAGAAAAATGATGATCTCCAAATGCTATATCTCCTCGCATTGCAAGATCTAAGGCTTCATTAATCTCGACTATTTGAGAAACTGCTTTATCTTCAGCTTGAATCATTCTATTTTGTTGTAATTGCATTTTACCCACAATTACTTGCCTATTAGCAAATTTAAAAGATTGAGTCATAATAAACTCAAATGGCATCTGTAAAAAACCGTCAAATGCTCCCGCAAATGATGTTGGACTATATTCTCTAATGCTAAGCATAGCTCCAAGTTTTCTTTTTACAGCTCCTTTTGATTCTAAAGCTTTTGCTCCAAAATATAACCTATTAGTTGTAAGATATTTATCAAGACTTATGTTTGGTATAAGCATTTTTAGCGAATCACCACAATTTACTATTTTACCAAGGAATTCTAATATCTCACAAAAAACACCTGTCTTTGTTTCCACGACTTCTAGAAGTTTTGAACCATAATCATTTAAAGTACTTTGTACTCTACCTACTATTTCTTCAAGCTCGCTTGCTAACTCTTTCATTTGTAAATCTTTAGAAACTTTATCTGTGGTAGAGGAAATCTTTTTATATATATTCTCAAGTGCTGCAGCACCTTCTTTTTCAGCTTCTTTTACTACTGTTACATATAACTCATTACTGTATGCTTGCTTAGTGACATATTTATTTTGCCACTCTTTTTGCATATATTCCTTAAAGTCCATAGCCACTCTAATATTTGGATCTATAGATATTTCTTCTTTCTCTGGTAATAAAGAAATTTTACGCCTAATAGTATGAAAATATAAAGTTATACTTCCAGATGAAAGACCTTTAAATAGCATATTACGGATATTTTTCTTGATATCGATATCGCTGTCATCAGCAGTTTCAAATGAGTATCCTTCAACTTTTATAACTTTTAAAAGTTGATCTTTCTTTGTAAGAATAGTGCTACGGTCCCAATGACACGCATAAGGTATAAAATCACTATTTTGTTTTTCTTTTTGAGCAATTTTAAGTTTTTTAGCCTTAGTAGTAGTTAATTTTAACATTCTGACCTAACCCCTCTACTGCTTAATAAACATCATATGAATTTGTACCATGATAACTTTTATTAATGCACTTACTGCATTTTTCTAATTTTTTCATAAATAGCTCAATTATTAAAGGCTCTTTATTACAAGCTATATAACCTATAAAATGAATTAAAATACCAAGTATAAACACACGCATATCTGTAGTCTGAATAAAACCCATTAGCGTTCCCATACCATTTACCATACCAAAACTTTGGCTTACACCGAAGAAAAGTGTTGCCCTTGTTAAACCAACAAAAAGCGGATCTATTTTTACTCCTTCTTGTTCACTCACTTTTTTACCTCATATTTTTAATGTATATTTCCTACTATATTGAGTGTGCACTACTTCTTTTGTATTTGTCAAAGGTTTAGCATTTACTCTTAATTTTAATAATAAAAAATTTTGCACAACTTATACATTTGCATGTTTCTCTTAATAAATCGTCAACTTATAATTTATTTATCAGTTTTATTTTCCTTTGCCTTTCGCTTCCTAATAATTCTTTTTTTCTTCTGTGTTTTAACCGTTAACTCTTTTTCCTGAGTTGATTTATTTTGTACAGTTTTCTGTTTCTTTTTTTCCTTATCTTCTTCATCAGTTAAACTTTGTAAATCTTCTTTTGAAGAGCGACTAAAATCTCCTACTGTTTGAGTTTGCTCTAACATTGTTTCAGCTGATGATTTCCTATGTGTTGGAGCATCTGGAGCTTTAATTGCTTCATCCGGTTTAACTTCTGAAGTACTACCTGAAGAAGCAACAGAAGCTGCGTTATTAGATGCTTTTGAATCAGTAGGTTTAACATTCTCAGGTTTAGATTCTGCAGCCTGCACTGAAGAACTACTTGTAGCCTGACCACTACTTCCAACTGAAGATGATGCTACAGGAGCATCAACTGAAGACGGTGCCACCGGCGCCTTACTCTCTGTATTAGATCCAGCCACAGACGCAGACTGAGCTGCAGATTCAGCTAATTTAGTTTCTTTTGCTTTTTTCTCTTCATCAGTTAAACCTTGTAAATCCTCACTAGAAGAGCGACTAAAATCGCCTGCTATTTGAGTTTGCTCTAACATTTTTTCTGCTGATGATTTTCTATGTGTTGAGCTATCTGGAACTTTAATTACTTCATCCGCTTTAGCTTCGGATGCACTACCTGAAGAAGCAACAGATGCTACATTAGACACCTTTGAATCAGTTGGTTTAACTTCTGTAGCCTGAGCTGCAGAACTACTTGTAGACTGACTAGAGTTGCCAACTGGAGATGGCGATACAGCTGCCTTACTCTCTGTAGTAGAACTAGTAGCAGCAGAGCCAGAACTAGTAGTAGATTGAGCTTCAGTTGTAGCAGCAGCCGGAGTAGAAGAACTACTTGTAGACTGACTAGAGCTGCCAACTGGAGATGGAGCTACAGGAGCATCAACAGGTGATGGCGATGCAGCTG
>DITT01000022.1 GCA_002422875.1 Rickettsiales bacterium UBA6177
ACTCTTACATCGAACTGAGGTTAGAATATTTTAAGTCTGTAGGTTTATAACTGGAAATATTATAAAAATTTAAGATTTCAGACATATGCTAGCTCTTTTATTTACTTCTACTCAAAGAATCACCTCTTTGTCCCTCAATTTTTCCTACCCATGAACTTTCAGTTTGCACTTCAACATTCTTACACTCTCCTTTAAATCCTACTTTTTCAAACTTTAGATAAGAAAATTGTGGATTTTCTATACATTTATTATACGCATCAATTGCTGGTTTATTATCAGGATGACCATCTAGTTGAGATAAAGTTTGATAAAGATTTTTTAAAGCATCATTTGCAGCAGAGCGATTATCTTGCCACATTGATGCGCGAAGAATTAAAAACTCTGCCAAATCATTATTAAAAAATTTTCCCGTATAGCCAACAGCTTTAATTCCACCATTTATAGACCAGTAATTAACCCTATTTGTCGCGTATTCTTTTTTAGTTTCAGCATTCAAAAGATCAACAGCTTCTTTAGTTATTAAATCATGTGTAGCTAGTGATTCGAAAACATTACATAAAACACCGCCTTCATGGTTAATTGTTGGTATATAAGAGGTTGAATTATCGAGACTTCCAGTAATATTTTCTATCTCACTAGCGAAATCTTTAAAGGTAGTAATATTGAATTTATCACTATCTCTTAAAGCAAAAGCAACTAATCTACAAATTGTTATTTGCCTAGGATCTGTTAATTGGATTTCGAAAGTATTTTCACCTACTATTTTTATCTTACTACAGGCTCTATCAATAACTATTGCAGCTTTTGATAGGTAAGCACTATTAAATAATTTATTTAAGCTCTCATATTGACCATTATTATATAAATCTCTTAGATATTCCCAGTAAGCACTAAAATGTTGATTGATTAATCTGGAACATTGTTTACTGATATTTGAAATATTATTGCATGCAATAATATTGTTAATTAACCCTGCTAAAATTTGAAACAAGTATTTTTGCTTATCATTTGAGATCGTTTTATTTAAAATAGATAATGCTCCCATTGCAGGCCCTACTCTCCAAGATGGATCATCCTCTATTCTTTTTATAAAATAATCTACAAACTCTTGATTAAATTCAGATCCTAATAAAGCCATAGCCTTAAATCCGCCATCAATAGCCCAATATCCTTCTTTATTAATCTCTTTAAAAAGTTGAGCAAGTCTTTTTATGTCATGCCCAGCTTCTAGATAATTCTTTACAAATATATATACTTGCTCTTTGTTACTAATCTGAGTTTTTATATATTCATCTGTATATGTTGAGGTTAAAGAGCTGATATTTGCTAAAAGAATAACCGGAACCTCTGCTAATCCATCTTCTAACTCTGCATCTTCATTCTCCTGCTTTTTACCTTCCTGTGAGTTTTCTAATTGTGCAACTTTTACTAATTCTGCTAATTCAACCAACCTTGTAACTTCAGCTAATGTTGATTTTTCTTCTAAAGTAAATTCCTTTGTACAGAATTGTAATAATTCAGTATGGGCTATTCCTAATATATCTGTAAAATCATTAAAAAGTGTTTGCCAATATGTTTTTAAATTCACATGATCCTTTCTTGTAAACCCAGGTAAAATCGGATCAGTTTGTATTGTAATGAGGGAGGCAAACAGGAACACTATCCTAAATTTGGGATTATACATATTGCTTAGTACTAAATCTTCAAAGAGTTCGTCCTTTCTTAGCACAAGATTCTGCAATATAAAAATTGCTGCAAAATATTCTTGATAGGTTTCATGTAAGAACCGTAGGCTAATTGTATCATTAGCTTTTTCTACAATTGCTATGCCAGAATCATTTAATTCATCAATCATGTTAGATGATTGATGAATTTGATTTAAATATTTATCTTTTAGTTCCTCAGGTAATGAAAAAGCTTGAATGAATGCATAAGCTGCTAGCATATCCAAATAAGCATTGCTAAAACTATAAACACGGTGAGGCTGACTTAATGAAGTTGCTAAATCAACTTGCATATGTTTCTGCATAAATAACGCGAGTTTTGCATAAATAAAATTCTTATATAGCGTAAGGACAGTTATAGAAGAAATCTCATCTATTACACTCTCTATATTGGCAGTCTTGTCTCTTGCTATACAAATTAATTTAGGTCTTAAAGCTTCACAGAAAATATAAGTTTCAAGTGGTATTCCAACCAGCGAAGATTGTCCACCTGTTTGAAGTTTACTCAGTGCTTTTTTAATAATAGCTTCTCTTTGCTCATCAGGTATTTTTTTAATAATTTCATCAAAAATTTTAGTTAAAAATTTAGATACATATGTTTTTCTTTGATCCTCATCATATTCTTTTAAAGTAACATATCTTCCTAAAGAAAATTGAGAAGGAGGATTTATTTTGCTAGCAGCATAGCTTCTTGTAGTTATCAGTAGGGATAAAGATCGTGGCAAAGATTCTAACCATTTATCAAATTTTTTAACATTTTCTTGGTTTTTAATTTCATCAAAACCATCTGCTAAAATTAATATTTTTTTCCCTGCTCTAATATCATGTTTTAAAGCATCAATCTGCCAAGCTGTCCACTCTACATCTGTAGATTTTTTATTAAATATTGAGGTAAAATCATCAGATAATTTAGTAAAATCAACTCTAGGGAGATTTACTTTAATTACTAAGCTAATATCATTTTCATCTTGTAACCACTTTGCTCTAACATTTAAACATAAAGAAGATTTTCCAAAGCCAGCATTAGCTGATAGAATTGATATTTTACCTGTTTGTCTAATATCTTTCCTTTCATAAAAATCTACCTTCCCTTCATCTAAAAATTTATAACCAATAGGTATTAATTCTACTTTTGCTAAATTCTCCTCAACAAATACATCTTCGCTAACTTCATCTATAAATTTAATCGTAATAGATTTTTGGCTTGCATTAGCAGCATCAATTTTTTGTAGCCATCTTTGTTTTTTGTCTGTTTCTTGCGGATCATTGCTTAAAGCTTGGTTTACAATCTCTCTAACCTTTTCTATATCTGCTTGCGCTAGATTGACCTTGTCTATTTCTGGATTATTTAAAATTGAAATTAATGAATAATATGGCTTTCCTTCAATTACATCATTTGGCACATATACATCATAAGGTAACTCAGAAGGAATTAATTCTTTAGTTGGTTGTGCAGTTTTTACAATCTCTAAAAGAGCGGTTAAATTCTGATGCATCACTCTACATAAGCC
This sequence comes from Rickettsiales bacterium UBA6177, assembly GCA_002422875.1. Taxonomy (GTDB): domain Bacteria; phylum Pseudomonadota; class Alphaproteobacteria; order Rickettsiales; family UBA6177; genus UBA6177. Next base: position 3,236 of record DITT01000022.1, read on the forward strand.
AGTTGTTTGGTGAAGAGCTTGATTTAAAGAAACTTGTTTGCCAGCATAAGTAGTGTACTGTTGTAGCTTACCTTCACATAATTTTTCTACTTCTATTGTAGATAATTTCCTCTTATCAAATGTTTTACATTCACTTGATTGTAGAGATAAAGCAGATAAAATATCTTCTAACCTTGTATCTATTAATAAAATGAGCTTTTTTTGTTGTTGCTCTAAATTCTCATACTCTATTTCTAATTTTTTAGGTTGTTTACCTACTTGAGTATCTTGTAGTTTTAACTGTGCAAGTTCATTATCTCGTTTTTTCAGCTCTCTTATTCGCTGTGCTTCATTACTCTTAACTTGTAGTACTAAAGCAGCAATTTCTTGATAATTTTCTATATCACGGCAATCAAGAACTAAAAATCTTGTTGATTCGCCACCAATTACCTCAGATGTTCTGGCAACTAACGAATCGCTATAATGTAAAAAGAACCACTCTGCATCTTGTACTTTCTCCTTATCAATATATTTCTTTATACTATTATATGCAACTAACTCACCACCATTACTTGATTGAACAATAGCTATATTTTGTTTATTATGTGTAGATAGAAAATCATCTAACCCTTCAATTATTGGAAAATCTGTTAATTTATTGATCTTTGCACTAGCTTGCTCTTCAAAATCTTTTGTTCTTCCAAGCAAGTAAAAACGCTCTAAATCCCCCTTTTTTCTTGTGCTAATTTTCCCGAATTCATCCCAACTAAGCAAACATTGATGGCGATCGGAAAACCATTGCAACATATATTGAGATATAGAATCATAGAACTCCTTTGCCGCAATTTTTACATCTTCTCTTAACTCTTTATATAAAACTTCAAGTAACTGATCCTTATTTGGTTGCCAAACCTTAATAATAAATGAGTCAAGAAATTGGTTGATTAAATTATCTAAATTATTATTAGTTGCTAGAGTTGCAATTGGATTCTTGTTTCTTGTTGTAATAATTGCGCAATTATATTTATAACCTGGTAATAACAAATCCCATACCTCTCGCATATTTACTGCTAGTTGAATTAATGCTTCCGTTTTTGGAGATAGGTTTGCATGACCATTAATTTCTATTTTTTCTAATAATTCGATTCGTTTACCTTTGTAAGATTTTTTATCATATTGAAAGTTGCAATCTATTGATAAATAATTGCATGCTTTTTGTTTTTCATCACCCAGTGCGTTCCAATCTATATTCTTATAGCTTAGTTGTACGTTTGATGTTAATTCACTTGCTTCTTTTGAACTTTTTATTGCATCAATATATTCCTGTCTTGTAGGTCCTCGCTTAAACCTTCCTGTAGCTTTATCATTTAAATCTGCAAAATCATCATTAGGTACTTCCGTTCTCTCCAAATCATTTACGTTTTCAACTCCGCGATTAGTAAAAAATATATAGGTTGTTGCCTTTCTACTGCCATCTAGTTTTTTTGTTAATTCACTCTTTTGCAATCTAACCCAAGAATCAAAATATTTAGCTAGGCTTGCATCATCATCACGAGTATTTTTAAAATCACTTTTAGTATAAGATGGCTTTAGTGCTTTATTTCCCTCTGCCTCATGCTTAGCTTGCAATAAAGTCACGCTATCACCATAATCAATCACTAAATCGTCAAATTTTCCATATTCTCCAGCCTCACTAATTAAATGAAATGGGCGATTATTCCTTGCTGCTCTCGATGCAGCTATAGTTAATAATGCTAGTTGATACATATTACCATGTTGTGCGTATCTTAAACCTTCTGAAGTGAGTTCATGTGGAAAAGTGGCAGCAGATTCTTGTTTTTTTGGCATAGGCTTATGTATTTCTGTTTTTTGGTGGTTTCTTTGCTGTAAGAGTTGCGTTATCTGGTCAAAAGCATTAGGCTTAAGCTTATAATCTCCATCTTTATCTTTTGTTGGATCTATTAAATAATCATATAATAACTTAATAATAGCGTTGTCTTTATTTGCTGTTAGAAAACCTTTAAAATATTTTACATTCCTATCTTCAACTTCAGTTAATCTCATATGAAGTGTTTCATCGTACTGTCTTTCTGATAATTCCCTCCTTGTGGTTATTTTAGTTTTAAAAAAAAGTTCTTGTTTTTGTTCATCAGGGCCTTCCGTTAAAAATTGTTCCCAAATTTGTGATAACTCTCTAGTTATTTGATCTGGGTTTTTATACTTAGCCTCTTCTGTGGTTAACCACTCTATAAACTTAAGGTTTTTATCAACTTCTTCTAAATGAGCTTGTCTTAAATCTACTGCTCCAGAAGGGTATGATTTGCTTAATCTTGTTGTGTTTCCACTTATAAAGACTTTAGCATTTTCAGCAGTAATAACACCGCAAGAAGTCCCGTCAATCTGTTGTTTTTCGTACTTGTATGCTTCATCAGCACGCACTTTAGTTACTTTAAAGCCTAATTTTTCTATACTATTAACAACTTGATCAGAAACAGTGGTTCCAGGAGTTACAGGATCAAAAACCACAATATCAATTTTTTGAGATGCCTTATCAACATTCATTACCCCAAGCCCCCAATGGCCTTCATATATTTGATATGGAAATATAACTCTACACAGATTTTTCTTTTCTTTTTTGACTAAATTTAGGGCTATTTCAATATCATTTGCTAAGCCATCTCCTAGTCCCCTAAATGTAAGTGGGCCTGAAAGAAATAAAAGATAATCATCGTTGTTTACAGTATAATTTTTATATTGGTCTTGATCTTTTTTAACAAGCTGCGCGGCTTGCCTAGGAGTACTTCCATTAAAGAAGCTTTCAAAAAACTCTCCTGTTTGTGCAGTAGTATCTTGTAATACAAAATATCCCAACCCTTTTTTTTGAATGTACTTATCTATTACCATCATAATATTTTGTTCTGTATACCAATATTCCTGAGAGTAATCTTTTGAAGTACTTTTGGTTTCTTTCATGTATTTACCTATAACTATCTTTTATATTTTTTACTTTTAAATACATATTCCTGTATGTACTCTTGAATCAGATATATATTCTATCCAAGAATCATTAGGTAGAGTTATTTCTAATCTTGTTACTAAATTTTCAAATTTTTTATCTAAAGAATCAGTACTTATAGGTGATAATCTTACTGAATGCTGATCAATAACTATTCCCGCGTTAAATATCTCTCCTTCAGTACGTTTCATTACTGCATCATATAATTCTCCTATCTGATGATACCTAGATAGATTTTTTCCTGTATAATTATCATTAAAGTGAAATATGATATTTCTTTGTAATACATAACTTTCTAATTCTTGTTGTAATTCTTGCTCAGGGGAGCGAACAAAAATTGAGCTAGTATTAGTTCTAGAAGAGCTAATTAATTCTGCAAGTTTTCTAGCTCTATCAACAAAAATGTTAAATGCATATTCGCAAGCCAAAACAAGGGTAGGATTCTGACAAAATCTTTTGCACTGATCCTCATCATTACCATTGCTTGATTGCAAAACCGATGTAATCCCTTTTAACTCAACAATAGCTTTTCTAACATATTCAGCATTATTTATCATGATTGCATCGGTGCTTCTAGATAAATGCGGCTTAGTGCTATATTGGGAGGTTTCTTTCCCATTTAATATAGCTAATGCATTTTGAAATTTTTGTTTCTCAGACTGATTCAAACATAATCTTCTTAAAGCTCCATCAAATTTTTTAGAATCTGGGCGAGTTTCATCTTCTATTAACTTTTCAAGTAATTTTTTTTCTTCAGATACATCTGGACATTTTGATAATATATCATTTACTTCATTTTCTTTTATCTGAACATCTCCTTTATGTTTAGTAATAAGAATAGTTAGTATAGCTATATTTAATTTATCAGAACATTCATGAAGGTATTTTAGTGTACTTTTACTAGATAATAATGATAATTTAGTTTTTATATTCTGTAAGTTTGGATTTTGAGAATTCAACTCTTGCTCTATTTCTGAACATAATCTAAGTTGAATAATCTTGGTAAATAACTTTATTACTTTGAATCTTGTTTGCTCATCTGTAGACAATCCTAAATTATTAGAAATAAGATCCTTTAATTCCTTACTATCTATTGGCAACTTAACTTGAACATTTATTGCATCATTTAGAAATTTTTTTTTCGTAGTTTTAAAGCATCAGCGTTTGGTAATAGAGAAGTAAGTTCTTTTTTTTGTTTAAGTGTAAGTTTATAATCTTTAGTTAAACTTTGATTTAATTTATTCATTTGATTTAAAGTAGCTGAAATAGGAGCAGGAACTAATTTATTTTGTAAACAAAGTATAAATTCTCTAATTTTAATTAAATCTGTTTTTGCAAAATCTAATAATCTAGTGTCACTCGCTTCTTCTAATAGACTTTTAATATTATCTTGAGTAGAGGGGTAATCATCTGCATGTACTATACGATCATGCATTTCTCTTAGTTTTGTAAAGAGATCTTTATCAATTACTAATATATAACTTAGTAAGTTTATCGAAACTTCACCTAAAACCGTGATAATTCTTAAAATCGCCATTCTGTTACTTTTGGAATCTTGAGCAGTTAAAACTTCTATGTCTTTTAAATAGCTCATAGCAATTTCTAAATTCATAGGCAGTTCAAATCTATGAGCGAAATCAGTAATTAATGGCAATTCCAATTTATTATTAAATTGAGGTTTAGCTACTTGAGAATTATATGATGATTCCTCGTATTTACATAAATCCTCGAAATAGGTTGTCAATTTTAGAAAATCATCTTTCATTTTAGGCATTTCGTGATTAAATAGTTCAATATTATCTACCATTGATGATCTATCAGCAAGTAATTGTAAATGTTTCCAATTGATCAAGTTATATGGAGATTGAGATTGCATTCTGGGAGTAATCATTTTAGTAATAGATCCTCCTACCATGCCTAAAGCTAAACGACAATTATTTGGTGAAGACGGATTTTTTGAGTTAAAAATTCTGCTTACAGAATCTGATACTGAAGTGTTTACTGGAGTGTTTACTGGAGTGTTTAGTTTTTGTCCTGCTGCAAAAGATGCTAAATATGCCATATCTTTCAATGCTATAATTAATGGCTCCTTAATGTATGATTCAAGCTTTTTTATAATTTCATTTAGATCTTGCTCGCTTAAATTAAGTTTTTGAACAGTTAATGAATTATGCAGATGCATAATTTCTTGCAAGTATGGATATCTCATTAAAAAAGTTTTATCAGATTTTGTCTGTAATAAATTAGTTGCACAGGTAATGAAATTCTCTGTGGTCATTTCTCCGGCAGATCTTTGACTATCTAAAAAACTATTAGGATCATCATGATTTACACCTTCTCTATAACTCATCATTAAGTATCTTATAACAATGTTTAATTGATTTTTTACTTGAGTAAAATTCGATTTATCTGAAATATAACCTTTCTGCAACTCTTGCAATTTATCAATTTCTTCTATCATCTTACCATCCATTTCTTACCTCCAAATTTTAAAAACATTTGTATATTAAAGCAGCCTTAATAAAAGTAATTGATTTTTTACAAGGGTAAAAAATAATAATTACTTTTATTAAATTTTCTTCTAACTCACCTTCAATAAAATATTCTGATCTTGTGGTTACACCGGTAACACAGGTGATTTATCTAATTCTGCAAAATGTGTAACCAGCTTAACCCTTGCAATGTAAAGCCTGAGTACCCATTGGTAACACAGTTACACATTTAAGTTCAATCAATAATCTACTCATGTAACCGTGTAACCGTGTAACTAATCAACTTAAGATTTTTGGATTAAAATGATAAACCCTTACTTTGCCGATATTGGGAAGGCTCTTTACTAACAAGTTCTTACCATGGTTATCAGGTTGTAAAAATCCGTGCTCAACTAGATATTTTGTCGCTTGCTTATAATTTAAACCTTTACATAGCTCGGTTTTATAGCATTCCGGTAATACAAAATAATGATAGTTGCCATCTATTTTTTGCTTATAACCAATACGATCTATAGATTTTGTCGGCTCAACATCAGTTGAATAGTTGCCAATAGTTACGAATTTGCTTTCACCATATTTTTCAAAATAACTCTTGATTCGCTCTAGCACTATTTCTTGCTCAAAATCTTTTGCACTACTCCTTTCAAATAACCATGAGTTGAAACATCTACTAATAGAATGTGTAACAATCCCCTTTAGCAAAGGGTAGTATTCCAAATTCTATTGCAAGCTCGTTTGCTGCTGCAAGGAGCCCAAACCTGCTGGCAACTCTTGATACCTGACCACTGGCATGTAGTGGCACATTATAGTAAATTAAGTTGAATTAGCACAAAAAAAGAAATTTACTATGGCACTGTTAACAAAATAATTGAGATAAGCTATAGGATGTGATATAAATGATTGAGCAACAAGGCTCGCCATGCGCTTTGATAAGTTAGATTCCACATTCCTTAGCTTTATTGCAATAGCTCTTGCAAAGTTATATAAATNNAATTATTTTGTTAACAGTGCCATATTAGTAGATACAGCCAATAAAACAGTAGAAGAGTCAGTAAGAGATTTACTTTCGCAGATAAATATATAGTAGATTAAGTTGAGAGGAATGTAGGCTAGGAAAACTTAGCTAAACGACGATTAACGACGTAAAAAATTCAAATGAATTCACTATAAGCAAGCCAAAATGAATTTGCTGCATACTAATAAAAACTAAAGACTTCTTACTTTATATAGAAAATAAGAAGTCTTTGGAAGTAGAGCTTATAACTCGTCAGTAAACTCAGAATTATCTAGACCTTGAAGATCTTGATTTATATCTAAAGAAGGACTCTGAGGTATATTGATTAATGCTTTGGAAGTATCTATTTTATTTGTGTCCGCTTGAACAAAAAGTTCATCATATTCATCTGATAAAAACTCTGTTACTTTTACACCTAGGTCTAGCACTACTCTTGCTATAGGGGTAAAGATATATGTACTAACTAATTCTCCACTAAATTTCGAGACAAAATCAAGACCTATAAGGCCAGGTATTAATGATATTTTACTAAGCTTAATAAGTGTTGGGTCTGTATTTTCTAATTTTAAATGTTTATAGAATTCTTTAATACCTGGGAATTTCATAGCATTTATACTAATAGTATTTTCTGATGGGCCAACTTGAGCTGCACTCACAGCTGACAATACAGTTGTTTTAAAGCTAGGTAATACTAGACCAACAGTATCAGCTACAGCTTTAGTAACAACATATTTAACTTTATTTGCAATTCCCCAGCTTCCAATAAATTGCCCTACTGAATCCATTACAAGCACTTTAGGTAACCCGCCTATAATAGATTTTGCAAGCCATTCATTATCATAGTTTTCAAAAAGATACGAAGTATAACTCGTGTCAGTCATATTTGTATTTTGTCTATCCATAGCAGCAATATACATTATTCTATTTGGTACTTCGCATATAAAATTCGCAGATCTAGAGGCGCTTTCTACATGTTGGGCATCAAAGTAATACGCAGTAGCTACTAAAGATGTTTTACAAGTAAGTTTAAGATATTGTGCAGATTCGGTTCCTTCGTCATAAGTATTATTTGAATGACCTATTTGTATTTTTTCCCACGAATTAACTATAACTGATGGAGTTTTAGCCGCATCTCTTACGATATTCCCTGCAGCAACATTTTTAAAGCTTAAAGCACCAGCTAAAATCGTGTTAACTGCTGCTTGCACCGCTGATGTAGTTGATGCTTCTTGTAGATTAGGAATGTATTCCCATATTTTTGATGCAAATTTAGATATATAATAAGTAGGCGTTTGAGCATATACAGCATCAGCTTCAATTTTAGTTAAAGTCATAATAATAATTAATATTGTTGATTGAATAATATAAAAATAAAGGCTTAATAGTTAAAGTCAAGGTTAAATAAGTTAAGACTTAACTATTTTATAATAATATGATATATCATGCATGTAAAATTTAGAGGTAAGATGAAAATCTATATTTGGTTATTATTACTACTTATTTCTTGTAAAAGTGATTATCAAGAAGAAGTGCTATTTAATGCCTCATTTGATTCCACCAGAGAATTACTCGGTAGCCTAAACAATGCTTTTGAAAAATTCTATCAGCAAAAGTTTAAAAAATCAATAAAAGTAAATCAATCGAATGCTAGCAGTAGCAAACAAAGAAATTCGATTTTATTTGGCCTAAAAGCTAATATTGCAAGCCTTGCTTTATATCGTGATATTAATATATTAGCTGATAATAGCTTTTTAAATAAGAATTGGCAATCTTTCTACCCCAATAATAGTTCTCCTTACGGTTCGCTTATAGTGATGTTAGTGCGTAAAAATAACCCTTATAACATTCATGATTGGCATGATTTGCTTACACAAAATGTTGCTATAATTACTCCTAATCCCAAAACTTCTGGTGCTGCTGTTTATAATTATATGGCATTGTTAAAATACGCAGAAGATCATTATAAGACCGAAATAGAAATAGAAAATTTCATGACTAAAATTTTTAAAAAAGTACCTATGCTTGATAGCTCCTCTCGCAATGCTACTTTAAGCTTCACTTCTAGAAATTTAGGAGATGTTTTAATTTCGTGGGAAAATGAAGCTTTATATATAACAAAACATTTATTCCCAAATGAATACGAGATTATTTACCCATCAATTACTATCAAAATAGACTTTCCAGTAGCTGAAGTTACGAAAGTTACTCAAAAAAACAACAATCATATACTTGCGAAAACATATATAGATTATCTTTTTTCTGATGAGGCCCAAGATATTATATCTAGCAACTACTTTAGGCCTTATAACAAATTGTATGAAACTAAATATAATTTTAAAAATATTGACGACATCAAAAGCTTTTCAATATGGGAAATAGCTAATTGGGATAAAACTATTGCCAATCACTTAGATAGTGGCGGTTTATTCGATAAAATATATTCTTAATACATAAAGGAAGCTATGCAAAGAAAATTTGAATTACCTTTTAAACATCTATCAATAACTTATACAGTTACAATGATATTGGTAATCGTAATATTGCCATTTTTAGTTTTAGTATATAATGTTGCTACATTAAGCCTCGCTGAAATATTTACAATAGTTAGTGATACCCGCTTTTTAAACGCCCTAAGACTAACATTTTTAACAGCTTTTAAAGCAGCAACTATAAATATATTCATAGGCTTTATAATTGCTTGGGCCCTAGAGCGTTATAAATTTTGGGGTAAAGGAATAGTAGATGCATTTATTGATATACCCTTTGCACTTCCTACTTCTATTGCGGGAGTCGCTATTACTTATCTTTATAGTGATAGAGGATTTTTAGGAGCAATTTTAGCTAAGTTTCATATTAAAGCAGTCTATAATGAGCTGGGTATAATAATAGCTTTGGTATTTGTAGGCCTGCCTTTTGTTGTAAGAACAATCCAACCAGTTATTAGTGAGTTAGATAAGGATGTTGAAATAGCTGCATCTTTTTTAGGAGCTAGCAAGGTCCAAATTTTTATAAAGATTACTTTTAAAATTATTGCACCTGCTTTAGTCTCTGCTTTCATTTTAGCTTTTGCAAGAGGCATAGGTGAATTTGGTTCAGTAGTATTTATTGCTGGTAATATTCCAAATCTTACTGAGACACTATCTTTATTGTTATATATTAAAATAGAGCAATATAATTTTAAGGAAGCTTCATTAATAGCATTTGTTTCACTGATGTTATCTTTTTTTATTGTTATTGCGCTAACTATTTATCAAAAAAGAGCTATAAAACATGTTAGATAGATTATTACAGAAATTAATATTTTTAATAAAGCCAATCTCAATTTTTGCCTGTATAAGTTTTGTTGGAGTCGTAATTTTATTGCCAGTTATTATAGTTATAATAGAAGCGTTTAAAGCAGGAGTTATTAATTATTTTCTAAGCCTTAATAATAAAGATACTATAGAAGCCTTATTACTCTCTCTTAAAATAGCTTTATATGTCGTAATTTTTAATACGATTTTTGGCATAATGAGTGCTTGGTGTCTTACAAGGTTTAATTTCTATGGTAAATCATTAATTTCAGCTTTAATTGACATACCTTTTTCAGTATCTCCTGTAATAGTTGGGTTTATTTATTTATCATTATTTAATACAAATGGCTTACTTGGACACTTTTGTGAACAGTTTAATATACAAGTACTTTTTAATACGCCAGCACTTGTTTTAGTTACTATTTTTGTCACGTTCCCTTTTGTTACTAGAGAGCTTGTGCCATTAATGGCAGAGCAAGGAGCTGATGAAGAAGTAGCTGCACTTATGCTAGGAAGTAGTGGCATTAGAATGTTTTTTACGATTACTATTCCTAAAATAAAAACAGGATTAATTTATGGCATACTACTTGCTAATGCACGAGCTTTAGGCGAGTTTGGTGCTGTTGCTGTTGTATCAGGTCATATAAAAGGACTCACTGATACAGTGCCACTTCGGGTAGAGATGCTATATAATGAATATCAATTTACTGCTGCTTTTGCACTCGCATCAATACTTATTTACATTAGTATATTATTTGTTTATTTAAAAAATAGATTCTTTGTTAATTACTAAGATTAAAGAATAACTTGATTGAAGATTAAAAAAATAATATTCTTAGGCTGAATTTTATCCTTAAGGAGGATGTATGAGTGTACTAGTTGGTAAACAAGCTCCTGATTTCACAGCAGCTGCAGTAATGCCGAATAATGAAATAAAACAAAATTTTACGTTACATAAATATCTAGAAGGTTCTAAAGGAATTTTATTCTTTTACCCGCTAGATTTTACATTTGTATGCCCATCTGAAATTATAGCATTTAACCATAGGTTAAGTGATTTTGCAGCGCGCAATACTAAAATTATTGCTGTAAGTGTTGATTCACATTATTGCCATTTAGCATGGAAAAATACTCCTGTTAATAAAGGCGGTATTGGTAATGTGCAATTCCCAATGGTTGCAGATATTACAAAATCAATTTCAAGAGATTATGACGTATTAATTGATGATGCAGTTGCACTCAGAGGCACATTTCTAATTGACGCTTCTGGTGTTGTAAGACATCAATTAATCAATGATCTTCCTTTAGGTAGAAATATTGATGAAGCAATTAGAATGATTGATGCTCTGACTTTCTTTGAAGAACATGGTGAAGTATGTCCTGCTGGCTGGAATAAAGGCGATGAAGGTATGGTTCCCTCTTCCGAAGGAGTTTCTGATTATTTAACTTCAAATGTTGAAAAACTTTAAAACGTAGGCAAAATGAATAGTTTCCATAGCAAAGTATTAATAATTGGCTCAGGCCCTGCAGGATATAGCGCTGCTATCTATGCGGCACGTGCTAATTTAAGCCCAATTTTAGTTGAAGGTATTCAACCAGGCGGACAGTTAACTATCACTACAGATGTTGAAAATTATCCTGGCTTTGCAGAAACTATTCAAGGACCTTGGCTTATGGAGCAAATGAGACTCCAGGCGCAAAAGGTTGAAGCTAATATTATTACTGATCATATAAAGCAAGTAGATTTCTCTAAACGGCCTTTTGTAGCAATTGGTGAATCTGGTAATACTTATACAGGTGATTCAGTGATTATTGCTACAGGGGCTCAAGCTAAATGGCTTGGTTTAGAAAGTGAAACAAAGTTCCAAGGATTTGGGGTTTCAGGATGTGCTACTTGTGATGGGTTTTTCTACCGCAATAAAGAAGTAGTAGTAGTAGGTGGTGGTAATACTGCAGTTGAAGAGGCTTTATACCTCACGCATCATGCTAAGAAAGTAACTCTTATCCATCGCCGCGACTCTTTAAGAGCTGAAAAACTATTACAGCAAAAACTATTTGCTAATCAAAAAATAAATGTCATTTGGGATCATGCAGTTGTAGAAGTTTTAGGCACAACAGATCCACTGAGTGTAAACGCAGTACGCCTTTGCAATACTATAACAAATCAAGAAACAATACTTAATACAGATGGTGTCTTTATAGCGATTGGTCACAAACCAAACACCGGTATGTTTGTAAATAAAATTACTACAGATAATGAAGGCTATATCATTACTCAAGCAGGCTCTACTAAAACAAATATTCATGGAGTTTTTGCAGCTGGAGATGTGCAGGATAAAATTTATCGTCAAGCAATCACTGCAGCTGGAACTGGTTGTATGGCTGCGCTAGAGGCGGAGAAATTCCTATCAGAGGTTTAAAAATTTAAGAAGAAATGCTTAAAGCTAAACAAACTACCTATAAACACAGTGAACTTAAAGCTCAGTATAAAGAAGTTGCAATCTTAAGCATACCAATTATTTTATATCACTTTATAGAAATGCTATTTCCATTCTTTAATACTAATTTTGCAGCAAAAATTGGTAAGACTGAACTTGCAAGTCTTGCGATTGCTAATTCAGCTTTTATTACATTAATGGGCTTTGGTTGGGGTATAATCTCAATCATTGGTATAAATACGTCTGAGATGATTGGCAAGAATCTTCAACATCGTATTGGTATAAATCTAAAGGCCGCAATTCCAAATATTATTATTCTTGGGTTAATCCTAATGTCTATATTATATAACATAGAGCATGTATGGAGATACTGTAAGCAAGATACGGAAGTGGTTAAAATAGCAACTCTTTATAATAAAGGAATTATGTGGGGTATAATACCTGATCTTTTAAAATATGCTATTTTTCAATATTGTATCAATTTAGGATTTACTAGAGTAATTCTTATTACTCATATAATTTATCTACCTATTTTATTTTTTATTAATAACTTCTTTATTTGGGAATATAAAGGGCAAGGTCTAGGTATGCTCGGCTTAGGACTTGGTACTGCTATTACATATTGGCTAATGTTCTTTTCTATATTTATATATATTTTCTTACAAAAGAAAATTAGAGCTAGTTTACAATTTAAGTATAGTTTTGCTGAATATCAAGAAACAATAAAAAGGCAAATCAAAGAAGGCGTGCCGATAGGTTTAATGTTTATGCTTGAAATATTATTCTTTTCAGTGATCGCTCTGTTTCTAGGGGCAATAAGCCAAGATGCGTTAGCAGCATTTCAAATTTGTGGGCAATGGATACATTTATTTATTATAGCTACGTATGGTTTTGCAGAAGTAATTGCAATTTTAGTTAGCAGATCTTTTGCTACTAATGATACTCAAAAAATAAAAACCTATTATAAAATCTGTTTAAAATTTTCTTTAATAACTTCGATAATAGGTGCATTATTATTTGTATTCTTACCAGAAAATTTAATAGCCTTCGATATAAATATTTATGATTTAAAAAACAAAGCAGTTGTTCAGTTAGCTAAACAATTTTTTGCATTTAATGCTATAATATTATGCTTAGACTGCATGCGAATAATTTTAACCTCAGCTCTACGAGGAATGAATTTCGCTTCATATGCATTAAAAATAGGTACAGTCTCATTTTGGGTATTAGGTTTACCTATATGTTATATATTAACATTTATATTAAAATTGGGAGCTATAGGAGTGTTTATAGGAATGATATTGATAATGCTTATTAATATCTTCTTTGCTAAAGCAAAATTTCTTCAAGTTGTAAGGTAGTAAAGCTTTTTACTTGAACTTTAAAAGTAAGTAATGATATAAATGTTTTAATAATTAAGTTGAGGATATCATGCCAGAAGATAAAGAAAACCTTTTAAATTGGTATGAAGAAATGGGAATAGACGAACCTCTTGCTATGAAACATCTAAATATAGCTGCAAAAAAAAACAAGCCAATTAGCCAAAAAACTAAACCAGAACCTCATTTAATAAGTTCAAATTTGGATAGTCTTGAAAGCACAACACGCAAAATTTGTGACAAGATTACATCAATTGATGAGCTAAAAAGAATAGTTTATGATTTTAAAGACCTTCCAATTGCTGTAATGGCTACAAATACAGTATTCTCTGATGGTAATATCAATGCTAAGGTTATGATCATAGGTGAAGCCCCTGGTGCAAATGAAGACGCCACAGGTGTTCCCTTCTGTGGCCAAAGCGGTAAGCTACTTGATAAAATATTTGCTTTTATAGGTTTATCTCGTGCTAAAAATCTATATATAACTAATAGTGTTTTCTGGAGACCTCCAGGTAATAGAAGGCCAACAGAAGAAGAAAGTAAAGTGTGTTTACCATTTTTAGAAAAACATATAGCGCTTATAAACCCTAAGCTTATAATTGCTGTGGGCAACACTTCAGCGCAAAGCCTACTTGGTAGTGATACTACAATTTCAGAACTTAGAAATAAGTTCCATGCATACACTAACTCATATTTGAATCAAGAAATACCCGTAGCAGTAATTTTTCATCCTTCGTATTTATTAAGGCAGCCATCACAAAAAAAAGTAGTTTGGTTTGATTTGCTTAGGATAAAACAACAATTTTTAGAATAACAAATATTAAAATACTTAAGGTTAGGAAAAAATTAATTTTCTTATGTTAAAAATTATTTAACTCAAAGGAGAATAATATGACAGATACATCTAAGGCAAGATTAATACTACCAAACAATAAAGAAATTTTATTAGATATTAAAAAATCAAGCATCGGACCTGATGTAATAGATATTTCTAAACTTTATCAAGAAAGCGGGATTTTTACTTTTGATCCTGGATTTATGTCTACTGCTTCTACAGAGTCAAAAATAACTTATATTGATGGTGACAAGGGAATATTGTCACACAGAGGTTATAGAATTGAAGATTTAGCTGAAAAAAGTAGTTTCTTAGAAGTAGCCTATCTACTTTTAAATGGCGAACTACCAAAGCAAGATGATTTCTCTAAATTTACTCAAGAAGTTAAGCATCATACTCTAGTTCATGAGCAATTACAGTTTCTTTATCGTGGCTTTCCGAGAAGAGCGCATCCAATGGCGATTTTAGTAGGAGCATTTGCATCTCTTTCAGCAATTTATCATGATAGTTTAGATATAAATGATGCAAGCCAAAGAGAGTTGTCAATTTTAAGAATCATAGCTAAAGTTCCAACACTTGCTGCTATGGCTTATAAATATTCAATAGGTCAGCCATTTATTTATCCTAAGAACGATTTATCCTATACTCAAAATTTCTTACATATGATGTTTGCTACCCCTTGTGAAGAATATCAATGTTCAAAAGTTATTGTTGATGCTTTAGATAAAATATTTATTTTGCATGCAGATCATGAACAAAATGCTTCAACTTCAACGGTAAGGCTGGCAGGTTCGTCTGGAGCTAATCCATTTGCCTGTATTGGTGCGGGTATTGCTTCGCTTTGGGGGCCTGCTCATGGCGGAGCTAACGAAGCAGTTATTAATATGCTTGAAGAAATCGGGGATATAGCAAATATTGCTAAATACATAGCTAAAGCAAAAGATAAAAATGATCCATTTAGATTAATGGGATTTGGCCATAGGGTATATAAGAATTATGATCCAAGAGCTGCAGTTTTAAGAAAAACCTGTTATGAAGTACTCAAGGTTACCGGCGCTACAAGTAGTAATTTAGAAATTGCTATGAAGCTTGAAGAAATAGCTTTAAGTGATGAATATTTTATTGAAAGAAAATTATTTCCTAATGTTGATTTTTATTCTGGTATTATTTATCAAGCAATTGGTATACCAACACAATTATTTACAGTACTTTTTGCTGTAGCTCGTACTGCTGGATGGCTTGCTCAGTGGAAAGAAATGATTGAAGATAAAAGTAATAGAATTGGGCGCCCACGTCAACTTTATACAGGCTATACATCACGTGAATATCAAGACTTAAAGCAAAGATAATTAAAGTGTGGTAAATTCAGTTTGTTTGGTGAGTTGTTATTCTTCTTAAGCAAAGAGTAATAAAGCTCTAAACATAACTGAATCTATTAGAATTTTTGATTTGCTATAATATTTTGCTGGACATAGAATAAAAATTGTATAAATTAAAATTACTAATTTATTAAGGGCCTGTAGCTCAGCTGGTTAGAGCACGCCGCTCATAACGGTGTGGTCGTAGGTTCAAGTCCTACCAGGCCCACCACTTCCTTTATTATTTATAAATAGAGAGTTTCTTATAGATTAAGTTACTACTTTTTAACGACTATATGCTCTAATCACCTAGTTTTGTATGCTTAAAGCTTCCCTATGATTTATAGTAAATTCATTTGGCTAGATTTTTCTTGGCTTTCTTCTATCTTCTAGCGCAAACCTCTAGGGTCTATTATAAATTTACACGAAGCGCGATAAGCTAGAAAAATCTGTCCCTAGCAAAGAGTATAGTTAATTACTTGCTGACGTGCGTACAATATTTTGATTTTATAATTAAAATGATTTGATTTAGCAAAAGTCTGTGGTGACCCCTACGGGATTCGAACCCGTATTGCCACCGTGAAAGGGTGATGTCCTAACCATTAGACGAAGGGGCCATATAAACGAACTTTTAAATTAGCAAAAAAATATAAAATAGCAAGCAATATTTATACCCTCAATAAATTATTTGTACTAATAATTATTAGTACGAACTTTAGAAAATTAGCTAATAATAAATTCTTCGGCAAAACTACCAATATTTATGCATGTATTATTAGTTATATCTAAGTGTAAATAATAATTTTTAATCAAAAAAAATTGTACGATTCTTGAGGTTTCAGAGCTAGAGTCCATAATTTGATAATCACTTATAAAATGTTCTTTTAAGAGTTTATTGAATGTTTCTTGTTCAGAAACATCATTAAAAAAAACTACAAAACAAGAGTAATCACTAAGTGATTTTTCAGGGCGGATTAATGAAATAGCAACTGAACCTAGATGCCCCTTAATTAAAGGCTTATTATAAAATGGTAGTTTTGCGAAAACTTTAAGCTGAGTAAAACTAGTAGCAAGCAAATACCACCAAGGCTTTTTACTTGAGCTTTTAATAGGAAGCACAGCTACAGAATTCTGTTGTGAATTTAAAAACTTTAGAATATTTTTTTCATTATTAAGAAAGTGAGTTTTTGCTGCTGTATCAAAATAAATAAGTGCATCTAAATAAGATAAATAAAAAGCTTTAGTTTTATAAATTACAAGTTCAAGATTTGCCTCAACAATTACTGATGCAGTAATAATTTTACGCCAAATATTAATAAGTGTTTCTTTAGGAAACGATGTATTTGCCTGACTAACAAGGATTTTAATCATGTCTGCTTCCCTGGCAGACGTAATAAAACAATCTCTTTTACCGTAAAAAGTATTTTTAAGTACGCATGCTTCTTTAATAACAAGTGTCCTTTTTTCAATAAGCTTTAAAAGTTGGATATCTATTTCATCAATACGATGCCTAATATCTAATAAGGTTTTTTCTTGTGTTTCAGACAAATTATAATTTGAAACAAATTTTTTTTCATTTATCATAGATGTAGGTTTAAAAACTTTAATTTTTAAAATAATAATTAATTCAATATATGTATACAATATTTCTTTTAGATGGCTCAGTAAAAACTTTCGAATTTATACCCAATGGCAAAAATGTTGCTGAAGCAATAGCTAGTAGCTTAGCAAAAAAAGCAATAGCTATAAAATCAAATGGAAAATTACAAGATTTAGATTTACCACTTGAAAATAATGCTCAAGTTGAAATTGTAACTGCAGATAGCAGTGCTGGCCTTGAGATCATTCGTCATGATACAGCTCATATTTTAGCTCATGCTGTAAAGGAACTATACCCAGAAACACAAATTACAATTGGGCCTGTTATTGAAAATGGCTTTTATTATGATTTCGCACGCACGCAGCCTTTTGATGAAAAAGATTTCATCGCTATAGAAAAAAAAATGTACGAAATAGTACGCCGTAATGAGCCAATAATTCGTGAAATATGGCAAAGAAACGTAGCAATAGAATTCTTCAAAGACCAAGATGAGCATTATAAGGCAGAAATAATTTCAGATCTTGCAAATAGCGAAGAGATTACTCTTTATAGACA
Source organism: Rickettsiales bacterium UBA6177 (assembly GCA_002422875.1). Lineage (GTDB taxonomy): Bacteria > Pseudomonadota > Alphaproteobacteria > Rickettsiales > UBA6177 > UBA6177. Next base: position 21,196 of record DITT01000022.1, read on the forward strand.
AGGAAATTTTGTTGATTTATGCCGAGGACCACATGCACCCACCACAGGAGCTAAAAAAGCTTTTAAATTAATGAAATTAGCCGGGGCTTATTGGCGTGGTGACAGTAATAATCCTATGTTGCAAAGAATATACGGTACTGCATGGGCAAGTGAAACAGAGCTTAAATCATATCTTGAAATGCTTGAAGAAGCTGAAAAAAGAGATCACCGCAAACTTGGTAAGCAATTAGGGCTTTTTCATCTTCAAGAAGAGGCAGCTGGGCAAATATTTTGGCACCATAATGGCTGGACTATATACCGTGTAATAGAAGGATATATTAGAAATAAACTCCTAAATTCAGGCTATATAGAAGTAAAAACACCGATCTTAGCAAGTAATAGCTTGTGGGAAGCATCTGGGCACTGGGACAAATTTAGAGAAAACATGTTTGTTTCTGAAAGTGAAGATAAAATTCTTGCTTTAAAACCAATGAATTGTCCTTTGCATATCCAGATATTTAATACAAGCCTTAAGAGCTATCGTGATTTACCACTTAGGATGGCTGAATTTGGCTGTTGTCATCGCAATGAATCGTCAGGCTCTATGCATGGTTTAATGAGAGTCAGAGGATTTACCCAAGATGATGCTCATATTTTTTGTACAGAGGAAGATATCACTTCTGAAACCATTAAATTTACTGAGCTTTTGCTTAAAGTATATGCTGATTTTGGTTTTACAAAAGTAAAAGTTAAATTTTCGGATCGCCCAGAAAACAGAGCCGGCAGCGATGAAGTATGGGATAAAGCAGAGCTTTCTTTAAAAGAAGCCATTGAGGCAACCGGACTTGAATATACAATGAATTATGGTGAAGGTGCTTTTTATGGTCCTAAGCTTGAGTTTGTGCTAACTGATGCTATTGGTAGAGATTGGCAATGTGGTACGTTACAAGTAGATTTTGTGCTACCAGATAGGCTTAAGGCAAAATATATAGGTTCAGATAATAATAAGCATGTTCCTGTAATGTTACACCGAGCTGTACTTGGCTCATTTGAAAGATTTATAGGAATTTTGATAGAGCAATATGCTGGCAATTTCCCAGTTTGGCTTGCGCCAATCCAAGTAGTTATTGCTACTGTTACTGATGCAGCAAATGATTATGCTACAACTTTATATCAAAGTTTAAAAGAATCTCATGTAAGAGTAGTTTTAGATATTGATAATGCTAAGATTAGCTATAAAATTAGAGAGCATTCCTTACAAAAAATACCGTATATATTAATTATCGGCAATAAAGAAGTAGAAAATAATCAAGTCACTATCAGAAGATTGGGCGTGGAAGAACAAAAAACTCTTTCTTTTGATGAGTTTTCGCATATTATACAAAGTGAAATTAAAGTTCCAAGTTAAATATTTTAGGAATAATAACATTATTAATTAAATTTTAAGAGGTCGAAAATATCTAAAAGTAGTAATAAATTTCCAAGTGCAAACGAAGAAATATCAGCCAAAGAAGTTAGATTAGTTGACGCAGAAGGCGAAATGATGGGTGTAGTTTCACTCCGTGAAGCCTTAGCAGCAGCAGCTAAAGTTAGTTTAGATTTAGTCGAGATATCACCGACAGCAGTACCTCCAGTATGTAAAATAATGGATTTTGGTCGCTATAAATATGATATTAAGAAAAAACATCAAAATTCTAAAAAGAAACAAAGAGTTATTACTACTAAAGAAATTAAATTAAGACCAAATATTGGTGAACATGACTTGCTTATTAAATTAAAAAGTATCCAAAAATTTATAGAGCAAGGTGACAAAGTAAAAATAGGCGTACGCTTTAAAGGCCGTGAGATAACACACCAAGAACTTGGTATGAATCTATTAAAAAGAGTTCTAGAAGATGTAAGCCCTATTGCTAAAGCTGAAGTAGAGCCGAAATTCGAAGGTAAGCAAATTTTTACTCTAATTGCACCTAAATAAATTATTCCCTTGTTACAATTATAACTCTTTAAACCCGGATTAAATCGGGTTTAAGGTTTTTCTAGTATATATTCTCTTATATTTTTCTGATACTTTAAGTTATTATAACATTCTTAATTCCATGCCTAGCTTGAATTTTAATTGACTCATTATAATTGATATAAAGCAATATAATACTGAAGAATTTTAGTATTATACAAATAGCAAACTTTAATACTCTAAAGGTTTTAATTTATGGTAAAAATTTATAATATTCAAGTTGATACAAGAAGCGAAGTATTTTATACATCTACAATTAACTATAGGCTTAATATATTAGAAAAAAGCATAGCTATGCTTAATAATGATATAGGAGATAGTGAAGAAATATTGGGCGGTATTATACTTGCTCCAGAAAATACTTTTGCTAGAAACTGTACAGGAAATACGGTGAGGCAATTCGACGTAGAGCAAAAAAATTCAATCCTTGCAAGCCTTGCGCAGTTAAGTAGCAAATATCCTAATATTTTAATTATTCCTGGGACAATCTTCTGGAAAGAGCATGTGTCATTAGAGTATCTAAATACAGAAGCAAGCCAGAGGACTAACTTAAGTTTGCAAGCCAAGAAAGATGTTCTTCATAGTGAATCACAAGAAAAAGTGGAAAGAGTAGAAGATTATAAAGTTTCAAAAGATCCCCAGCAATTAAATAATGCACCAACTGCTGACACGCAAGCATCAGGTGCTAATCATGATAGAAAACAATCCATGGTTAGTACAAAGAAATCAAAATTTTTACCGACCCTTGCAAAGCTTATTGGATCATTAAAACTTAAAGAAAGTAATGTTGAGATTTCTTATAATGTAGCATATTTATACCTTGGAGGGTTACAAATCGGAGAATATTATAAAAAAATAGACTTAGTAGATAACCTAAAAGATAATGATAAATGCTTTCAAGCTACTAAAGATGGGCCATCTATTTTTGCTATTCCAAATGGTAATGGAAAATTTATTAACTTAGGTATAGAGATAGGTTTTGAACACCGTTGGTTTAACTACCTAAAGAATTCTATGAAAACTCGTGTGCATTCAAACGATGCAATCACTCAGCATGAAAAAGACAACCTTCTTGATATTCATTTAGTGCTAACTTCAGAATCATTAGGGCCAAATGCAGAATCTATATGCATCAGGGAAGGAGGACAGTTTGTTCTTTCATCTTCGTATAAGAAAAGATCCATAGGTGCTACACGTAATTTAACCCCAAATGACATTATTATGGGGTACAACACGCAAAGACCAAGACTTGAAGGATCACAAGAAGCAACCCATGCTTCGAGAATAAGCGCTGAAAGAAGTCAAGATAAATCACAAGAAAAAGAGCCAGATGAAGGCCATGGTAAATAATTTTCGCTTTAGACCTCTTATCAATTCGTAGATTATAACGCCAATTTGGGATAAGGAGTTAGCGTTATAAAGTATTTTTGTTTCACGCACAGCAATCATTAATTGCTGAGTATATAGAAAATCAAAAACAATAACTAAAATTAACAGGCTTTTACTCGCTAAAATCTTTTAGGCAGGAATTTTAGCGGGTCTACAGGGACTTTATTCTTTCTAAGTGAGAAGTATAATTGTGGTGATGAAATATTACCCGTATCGCCCGTCAAACCAATAACCTGCCCTGCTTGAATTTCTGCTCCTTTAGCCACATTTAATTCACTTAAATGAGCATATGCAGAAAACCACTGATCTTTATGGCTAATAATTAAGAGGTTACCATATTGTTCAAGATCTTGGCTAGCATAGATTACTTTTCCAGCGCTTGTGGCCTTAACCGGTTCACCAAGTGTAGTTTCAATGTAAATACCATCATTTTTAGTGCCATTTGGGCTAGTTCCGAATTCACTAATAATATTGCCATTTATAGGCCATTTAAAACCAGTTGCTGCCGCTTGAATATCAATCTTACTTTCAGATTGAGTATAAGGTTCTTCAGGCGTTATAGTTTCGTTAATAACTTGGCGATCAGCTAGGGGTACTTGTAATCCGGCAACATCGTCATTAGGTGCACTTATATTTTCTTTTGTATTGTTTATTAAGTATATCTTTTGACCAATTTCTAAAGAATAAGGCCATTCTAAGTTGTTTATTGATGCTATATCAAGATATGATTTATTATATTTGATTGCTATAGAATATATAGTATCGCCATATTCAACTAAAACAAACTCAGCGTTTTCACTCGGACTAGTTGGTATAGCCTGCTGATTTCCTGACTTAAGGCGATGTATTTCAATTTTAGCTAAATCTTGTGTGCATGAAGCAATAAAGAAAAGTAGACCAATAATAAACTTTTTTGTTAGCATATATATTTTAATTATAACTCGAATAGATTATATTATACAGTAAAGTTATTATTTTTAAAATTAATATGTTTAATATCAGTCAAATTATTAAAACAACAATACCAAGTTCTATCAAATTATTAATAATCACAAAAAATAGAAATTCTCAAGAAATAAAGTTTTTTCTTGAAAAAGGATATCTTCACTATGGTGAGGCTCAGGTTAAAGAAGCCTATGAAAAATGGCTAATGCTTAAACAAAATTTTCCAGAAACTAAATTACATATGATAGGCTATCTACAAAGTAATAAAATTGAGAAAGCACTACAGCTTTTTGATGTTATTGAAACAATAGATAGCTTAAAGAAAGCAATATTAATAGCAAAAGCTATGAAAAATATTACAAAAAATGTCTCATTTTATGTCCAAGTTAATATTGGTGCTGAGAAGCAAAAACATGGAGTGCTCTTGCATGAAGCTAAGCAACTAGTCGATTTTTGTCGAGATGACTTAGGCCTTAAAATAACCGGATTAATGTGTATTCCACCAGTTAATGAAGACCCCTCACCTTACTTTAATCAGATGAAAATATGCGCAGATGAGTGCAAGGTAGAGATTTTAAGCATGGGTATGAGTAATGATTTTAAACAAGCAATCAAAGCAGGTGCAACTGAAATCAGGTTAGGTCGTATATTATTTGAGCGTTAGGGGAGACTCTAATTTGCTCTACTTAATTCCTAAATAGACTCAATAATGCTTATATCTACTTTATAAAGGTAAAAGTACTTGCTGTTGAATGGGCATTAGAGAATTTATAGCCACTTACATCAAAATCTTTAAGCTCTTCAATATTTTCTATCTTGTTTAATATAATATAATTGCTCATCATGCTTCGAGCTCTTTTAGCATTAAGAGCTATTGTTTTTAAAGTATTATTACGATATTCCTTAAAAGAAATAGTAATTATAGGATGATTGATCTGCTTAATATCAATAACATTAAAATACTCATTTGAAGCCAGATTAATAATAACATTATGTGGCTCATTATTAAGGAAAGAAGTAATATCTTTACGCCATAATTCATACAAATTATTATTTTCATAGATTTTAAGAGATGTGCCCATTTCTAATCGATGTGGTTTTATTAAATCAAGTGGTTTAAGAATGCCATATAAACCAGAAAGAACAAAAAAATGATCTTGTAGAAATTGATAATGTTCAGCTTGATATTTAGAAAATTCTAAATAAGAATAAACATCTCCTTTAAATGCCAAAATTGCTTGTTTTAATTCCTGATCGCTATGATTAAAATTTTGATATCTCTTATAATTTAATTGCGCTAAATCATTGCTAATATCCATAAGTCTTGATATATCAGGTACTGAAAATTGCTGCAATATCTTAACAATTTCAAGTGTTTTTTCCTGAAATATTGGATGGGTAAAATTAGAGTAGAAATTCTCAGGTACAAAATTTTGTTTTTTTGAAGGTGAAAGAAGAATCATCATCATAGCTTAAGCCTTGTAATAATTTGCTGAGTATTGTGTTTGATCATAAAAATATTCTTTAGCAACTATATATATTTCAGGGGATTCTTTTCTACTTGAAGTTGGTTTAAAATAATGAACTTTTTTAAAAAGTTTTTTAAGCGATAAAAAGAACTCTTGTTGTAACTCGCCTTGAAATATTTTTACAACGAGCGCTCCATTTTTTTCAAGTAATTCAAATACTAATTCAAGAACAGAATCAGCAATAGCCATAATTCTTAGGTGATCTGTTTGATTATGCCCAACAGTATTGGGTGCTATGTCCGAGATTATTAAGTCAAACTTTTTGTGGTAGCTCTTAATATTAGCTACAACTTCATCATCATTAATGTCACCTTGTAAAATGACAATATTTTCAATAGGACTCATAGCAAGCAAGTCTAGAGCTATAATTTGACTATTAGTTTTAGGTAATGTCTTAGCATTTGCTACTTGTGACCAACTTCCAGGAGCTGCACCAAGATCTAGAATTCTTGTGTTTCTAGTAAATAAGTTAAACTTATCATTAATTTCAATTAATTTAAACGCAGCTCTAGATCTATAGCCTAAATCTTGCGCTAGCGCTACATAAGGATCATTAATATGCCTACTAATCCATCTATGAGAAGAGTTAGTACGTTTTTTCTTACTATGATTTTTAGTATGTAACTTACGTGGTAAATTAATTTTATCTACTGTCACTCATTCTCTTTTTTTTCAAGATTAGCATCTCTTTCAATCTTATTTAAGATATTATCTAATTCTTTTTGAGTGCAAAGCCCTAGTAGCACTGGGTCTTTTGGTTTAATATTTGGCATGTTCCAATGTGTTTTTAAGCGCACAGAATCAATAGTGTTCTTGGTTGTACCAAGTAATTTTACTAAGATCGAATCTTTAACAGCTGGGTAGTTCTTTAAAAACCATAGAATTGCATCTGGTTTATCTTGTCTTCTTGCGATAGGAGTGTATTTTGTTTTTGTTTTTGCAAATTTACTATATGTTTGTTTATTAATTTTAAGGTTTTTAATTGGATCTTGCTCACAAATTTGTATTTCTTCTGCTGTAAGCTCATTAGTAGTAATTGGGTTCAAACCAATAATCCCAATAGCAACTTCTCCATCCGCAATTCCCTTAACTTCAAGTGGGTGCATCCCACAAAAAGTAGCTATTTGATTGAATGTAAGAGCAGTGTTATCTATTAGCCAAACAGCAACAGCCTTTGGCATTAACGGCTTATCCATATCATATTCCTATATTTTACTTGCTACAAAATAGCTAAAAACTATTTATTTGTCAATAATTAGAGCCGGTTTTTTCATAAAATAAACTCTCCTTTACTTGTAAAATAAAAGAAGAAAAAATTTCATTAATTGTTAAGCCAAGTTTTGCTTTTAACCATGACTTAGGGAAAGTAAAGTTTTTTACTTTAATATCTTTACCAAATCGTTTATCAATATAATCATCTATACTGTCTATACCATCAATTAGCCCGTATTCAAGAGCTTTTTTACTCCCCCAAAATGCGCCACTAAAAATTTCATCTAAATGATTTTTATTTAAATTTTCTCTGCTAATTAGTACTAAATTCTTAAAGTTATCATGAATTTCTTTTTGTACATTTTTTAGGATCATTATATCTTGTTCTTTTTCAGGAGAAAATGGATCTAGAATATTTTTTGATTCACCTTGAGTATAGACTCTTCTTTCAATGCCAAGTTTATTAATTGCTTTTTCAAAGCCAAAACTAGCACTTATAACACCAATACTCCCTATAACAGAGTTCTGCGCTGCATATATCTTAGTTGCCGCGCAAGCAATCCAGTACCCACCAGAAGCCGCGACATCTTCAACAAAAGCAATTAACTCAACATTATGTTTTGCACATAAAAACCGTAATTTATTATATATCAGCTCAGATTGTACAGGCGAGCCACCAGGAGAGTTAATAATAGTAATTAAGCATTTTAGATTTTTTAATTTAAAAATCTCTTCAAGCTTGTTTTTAATGTTATCAAGGCATAATCCCTGATTTAAACCCTTTTGGCTATTAATAATACCCGCTAGTTTTATAATAGCGATGGTATCTTTACCTTGTAATAATTTTTGTAATTTTTCTTTCATAAATATTAGCCTTGTAATAATTTTATTGATATTTAGCAAGAATTTCTAAAAAATCTTTATCTTTGCCCCAGTCTATAAAACCATTAATTCTTACTACCTCTTTGCCCTCTTTATTCAAAATTATTGTTGACGGTATTGAGGTGATTTTAAGATTATTAAAAATAGTATTTTTTTTATCGACATACGGCTCAAGAAACTCAATATTCTTTTGAGAAAAGAAATTTTTAATAATATTAGGATCCTTATAGTCTTCAGATAGGGTAATAATATTAATAGTTTGCTCTTTTTTTTCGCTTTTAAGTTTTTTATATAAATTATCCAACTCTTTAATATTATTTATACAAAAAGTACACCAAGTTGCCCAAAAATGAATAATGGTTATATTGCCATTATATTCTTCCAAAGTTAGCGGCTTATCTTCAAGATCAAAATAAGTAATTTCTTTAAAATTAATAGGCTGTTCATATTGGATAAGACTATATTTAAGAATTTTATTGCCGTTATCTTTAGTTAAAGCTACATTACTAAATAATAATATTATTATAAAAAAAAATTTCATACAAAAAAAGTTTCAACTCATGATCAAAAGCATAGTAAATCTTATATTAATAGCAATAATTATTTCAAGCTGCGGCGTGAAAGGATCATTATATTTACCATCAACCAATCAAGAAAACATTTACAATAAATAAATAACACGAGATAAAAAGTAAATTATTACCTCTGTAAAGATTCTTTAACATTGCACACTGAACAAATAAGAAGTATTGTAACCTTAGGTTGAACAGTTAGTACTCTACATTAAGTTAACAACTATATTATACTTTTCTTGGGTATTCCTTGTTTTAAATCCTAATATATAATTTTAAGACTTAAGCTTATAGAATTGGGGATAGTGATGTATCATACATTAAAAAATGTTACCAAAAGCAAATTAAGCCCCCTATATAAAACACAATTCATAAATACACAACATAACTGGCTCTCGAGTGTTAATCTAAACTGCTTTAATACTCTTACATCTAAAACACATACCTATCAGTTGATAAAAATATCCATTAATTATATTAAATCTGAAGAACCGCTGCAAAGCCAAGTAACTTGTTCAAACAGCTCTAAAACAGACGAAAATCAATTAATTATTGCTATCTCAGAAAAAAATATAGAAAGAATAGCGTTTTTAATTACTAAAAAGATTAATTTTCTATTCCAGACAAAAAATGGTAAAACTATACTAGAAGAGGTTTTTGAGATCAATAGCGACCTTATAATAACTATGCTAAGCTCTAATGACAATGCTAAAATAGCGCTTTATCATGCAGCTTCGAATGGTAATATAAATTTATTTAAATTTATTGTGAATACAAAGCTTGTAGATCTAGAAGAACAAGATAAAAATGGTTTTACTCTTGTACAAAATATCTTACACAAAGGGAATAATAACTTAATAAGAACTATTATTGCTTACATTATGCAATCAAGCGAGGAAAATGAAGATCCACATGGAGATCATGACCATGATATTCTTGAACGAAATAAAAATTTTAATTCACCATATATAAAAAGTAAAACTACAAATTGCTTTGGCCTACGAGAGTTACAAAATCCAAGACAAAACCTTGCTTCTAGATCCTGATATTAGTTTAAGGTTAACTTCCAAAGCACAAGATAATCTAAACAGGTTATAAATTATTAAAAAGATCATCAATATCTTGTTGTTTAGGACTGTTTTGATCTAGCTGCGGTCCATTCAGTAATTTTCTTTCTTTATTTACTTTAATTGGAGTTAAGTTATATAATAAAGGCATAGCCGAAATTAATAAATTTATAATAGGCATTAGTTTAAGAATCTTTTGCATCCGTTGACCGTTTAAATCCTGAAAACTACAATTCTCAATGATTTTAAAAAGTTTTTTACTAATATTATCTTTTACCTCTGGAGTTAGATCATAAGTTAGTAACGTCATAAGATCCTCTGTACAGTCTAGTATATTATTAGCAGAAATTTCACTAGATTTATTAATATTCTCCAATTCTGAAAATACACCTCCTAATTGTTCATCTACATTTTCGATACAAAGCTTATTTAGCTCTGCTTTATATTTATGAAAATTATAAAAAACATTTTTAAGATCATCTAAAAAATTACGATCATCTTGGTCAATTGCATGCTTTTCTAGCGTAACAAGCAATATATTTACAATATCGTCTATATTATAAATATTAGCCTCTGGTTCTCGTTTTATATTATCAAAATTTAGTGATAACTCTTTTAGAATACTCATACCCAAAACCTTTATGAGGCCTATTTCCTAGTTAATAAAATTTAAAATTCACCAAGTACGTTAGTTAATTTTGCTCTTAGCGTATCTAAGTTAAATGGTTTTATTATATAATTACTTACACCAGCTTCTTTAGCTGCTATCACGTTATCAGTTTTACTTTCTGCAGTTACCATAATAAAAGGAATATGTTTTAATGATTCATCAGCTCTGACAGCTTTGAGTAACTCAAGACCAGACATTGGTTCCATATTCCAATCAGAAATAATTAAATCATATTTCTTTTCTTTTAATTGTGAAATAGCCAAACTACCATTGTAAGCTTCATCAACAGCATTAAATCCGAGCTGCGAGAGTAAATTTCTAATTATTCTCAACATTGTTTTATAATCATCAACTACTAAAATATTGATATTTTGATCTGTCATACTTTTACTCCTTTAAGAGAATTAAATTTATTACCTCTGTATCATTATTAAATAATAAAATTAACAAAAGATTAAGCAAGCTAATTAGTAAGCTTTTTTATATAATTGTAAGTTATACACTAATTCGTGGTAAAGATTTATAGTAATTGAGGTAAAATAAGGATTGTAAGGCAATAGGACCCGTATTAGTTATTTTCTAACTAGAGTCATTAGGTATTTTTTTACGAAATTATTTGCTATAACCCTCTATACTTAATTCTTGTATAACAAGACAGGTCAATAATCCATAAGTAAATTATGCTAGTGATACGAATCTAGAAAGAGCTTGTGTTTGTTTTAGGAATATATAATTTTGTTCTAAAAAAAACTAAACTGTTTCTAAGTTTTTAGTATTTTCAACAGTATCAATAATAGTGGTTAGACTTTTAAGTCTCCTTGATTTGCCACCTAGTTGAGTTCTTACAAGTTTGCCCTTCTTAAGATCCCAGGTATAATTAAAAGTTACAGTTTTAAGTTCTGAAACAATAATATCACCATTCGGCATTTGCATCACATCACAACCTTTTTGCAATGATTCTGTAATAAGGCTACAAGACCTTGAAATATATCTCATATCATTCATGATATTGTTAGATTCTTCATTTTTAGGGAGATTTTTTTCTTTCATATCCTTAATTCCGTTATAACTTATCAGTTTAGCTTATTTATTCAAGGTTACAATACTACAATAGGAAGAAAGAATCAAAGAAAATCTATATAAAATTGTGAAATATGTAATAAATATAAATAAAATTACTTTTGCTACGGCTTCATAATACTCTATAAAAGTTTCTTTATCAATTTTAACTTTTTGTATAGCGCCATAGTAAGAGACGTGTTTCCAACATTTATAATATAATATAATTTAGCCTTAACTTTAGGCTTACTTCCAATGCTTTTATATCTATCTTTGATATCTTGCGTAGACATTTCAAACAAATTTAAATGATCTTGTTCTTGATAAATAACCCACTGTAAGGAAATAGTTATTGTAAGTAATGAACCACCAATACAGGTCATACATATATTAGGTTTATATGCATTTTTGATTTACAAAAGATAGCAAATATATAAAATTACATTTAAACATGCTTAATTTTAATATTATTCTTAAAAGCTGCTTATATGCTAAATTTAAAAAGAAAAATCAAAGAAGCTATCGAAATTACTTTAATTTCTATTACAAAAACCGCTACGACACTTGGTGTATCATTTCCAAAGAATATTCAAGCATTACGTAAAGAAGTATTTTTAAAGATCCAACGTGGAAGTCTTAGTTTAAGCCAAATAAATGTTAATTTATTGTCAGCGCATTATAATAAAATTGATGAATAATTATTCCTTTTCAGAATGTAAGACTTATATTCATATTTATTTAATTAGATTTTATCAAATTCTACTTATTTTTATTAGTTATTTTCCTCTTGCAAATATCAATTTAAATTCTATAAGACCGAATATTTTAAGTATAATAATTTTTTATTGTAGTATTTTTACAAAAAAAGAAATTTTAAGCAAAGAATATCTCTTATTTTTAATTACTTTAGAGTATTTGCTTGTAGATTCAGCAGCACTAGGTAAATTTATTTATATAATTTATTTTTGTGCTTATTATTTTATTAGAAGAAAAAAGAATTTCTTTTTAAGTAAAAGCTTTGTAAGCATAATTGCTTGTTATTTTTTATTTTCATTTAGTATTGAGTTTTTATATATATTGAATAGCTTTTACCATAGTAAGAGTTTCTTTTTTAGAGATTTTATTTTTATTTTGTTTAATAATCTTATGCTCTATATAATAGTTCATAGCATTTTTACTGCACAAGAGATTTTGTTAGATAAATCTAGATTAAATTAATTTCCAATACTTAAGAGTAACAGTGAGTAACGACAAAGAAAATAAAAAAAATATTTTTTCCAGACGTATTTTTTTGTTAGGAACAGGAAAGTTTTTAATCTTATTAATCTTAATAGGCAGATTGTTTTACTTACAGCTCCTACAATATTTTAATTATCATAAATTATCAGATAAAAACAGAATTAGAGTTAGCAGAAGTATACCTCTAAGAGGACATATTCTAGATAGGAAAGCTAAAATATTAGCTAATAATCGTAAAATATATAATTTGATTTATGAAAAGAGCAGTAAATTAAATTACCATGATACGTTACATCATTTGGCAGCATTATTAGAGGATGAAGGGCTTGAATCTACAGCGATTAGAAAAATTAAAAAATCTCGTGGAACAAGAGTAGAAATTGCTAGTAATATTAAATGGGAACAAATAATACAAATAGAAGAAAATATTACTGAACTCCCCGGGATTAATGTCGAGTATGGTTATGAAAGAGTCTATAATTATGCAAAAGAGTTTTCACATGTTATTGGGTATGTTGCTAGCCCAGGTAGTTTTGATACTAATTTAGAGTATTTTAATAGTGAAATTAAAATCGGTAAATCTGGAGTAGAAAAAACAAAACAACAAATACTAGCTGGTGTCCCTGGAATTAAAAAATATGAAGTAGATGCAAGAGGAATAGTAAGACGTGAACTCGCAGTCCATGATAGCTATCCTGGAGAATCAGTTAATTTGACTCTTGATTTAGATTTACAGAAATTAGCAGCAGAATTATTAGCAGATACTGCAGGATGTGCTAATTTAATAGATGTTAATACCGGTGAGGTTCTAGTTATGTATTCTTCACCAACTTTTGATCCAAATATGTTTATAAAGGGTGTATCTGAAAAAGAATGGCAAAAGATGATTTCTGGAGAAACGGCTTCATTAATGAATAAGAATATTTCAGCTACTTATCCTCCGGGTTCTATTTTTAAATTAGTCGTAGGGCTTGCAGCATTAGAGCGAGGTGTTGATCCAGCAAGAAAAGTATTTTGTCAAGGCTACTATGAACTAGGAAATAGAAGATTCCATTGTTGGAAAAAAACTGGTCATGGTCATGTTAATTTTCTTGAGGCAGTAGCAAGGTCATGCAATTGTTATTTTTTTGAAACCTCAAAATTAATAGGAATTAATGTCATTGCAGAAACAGCAAAAATATTAGGGCTAGGACAAAAAACTTTAGTAGAGCTTGCACAAGAAGTGGAAGGAACAGTACCAAATAGTGAATGGTTGCTAAAAAGATACAAAACTAATTGGAGATTAGGCGATACTCTTAATGCATCAATAGGTCAGGGATATGTTTTATCAACGCCACTACAGCTTGCTTTGCTGAACGCGCGCATTGCAAGTGGTAAGAATATAAAGCCTACAATCTTTTTAAACAATATCTCACCAGTTATAGAAGAAATTAAAATTGATAAGAAGAATTTAGCAATCCTAAGAGAAGCTATGTTTAATGTAATAAATGTAGAAGGTGGAACCGGTTTTTCTAATAAGCTCAAAGATTCAGGTGTAGATATTTGCGGGAAAACTAGTACAGCTCAAGTTATTTCTAAAAAAAATGCTGATCAAAACCTCAGTTTAAAAAGTGTTGATTATAAATATCGAAATCATGGGTTCTTTGCTGGCTTTGGACCGCATCAAAACCCCAAGTTTGCAAGTTGTGTAGTTACAGAACACGAAGGATACCCACGTAAAGCTTACAAAATCGCACATAATTTAATTTCTGCTGCTAGTAAAATGTATACTAAATCCCCATTATAATTATACTGTGAAAGCATAATCAACAGCCTCATTAAAAGTTTTGAATTTATGTTTGTATTTTTTAAATTTTGCTTTTAAAGTTGCCCATTGTTTTTCAATAGGATTTAAATCTGGTGAATAAG
>DITT01000004.1 GCA_002422875.1 Rickettsiales bacterium UBA6177
GACATTTTCCTTTTATTATAACATAGCTCCTATGCTAATTCAACTTCTTTTATTATAACAAATATGATTGGTGATGACACAGGAGATAATCTTTCTAAGTTAAATCGAAGTTTATCTGAGATGTCAGCTATTTATTGGGCATGGAAAAATTATAAAGAATTAGGCAATCCTAAGTATATTGGCTTCGCCCATTATAGAAGGTTAATAAGACCAGATGGTGAACTTAATAATTTTGATATATATGTTTCTAAGAAATACATATTAAAAAAAAGTGAAAGTGTTTTTAATCAATATATTAATAGTCATAAAAAGGAAGATATAGAAATTGCTATAAAAATTTTAAAAGAAAAATTCCCTGATTATGCTCTATCAGCCGATGAGTATTTGCAAGATAATAAAGCTTATTTTAATAATCTTTTTATTATGAGAAAAGAAATATTTTTTGAATATTGTGAATGGTTATTTTCAATATTATTTGAAGTACAAAATCAAATAGATCTTAATGATTTTAAAACTCAAGATGGAAAATGTGTCTTAGCATTCTTATCTGAAAGATTATCTGGAATTTTTATGCATCATAAGGCAAAACTAGGCTATAAAATTAAGGAAGTTGATGTAATAGAATATAAATGAATTATCCTAAATTACTTTCTTTTAGTGCTTTAGGTAAATTGATATTATTAAGTGCAGAGTCTACAGCTAGTAGTAAGTCTTTTTTAGTATATGGTTTTCTAATAATAAAATTTTCAGCTCCTAATGAAATTGATTTACGTAAATCCGTCTCATTAAAAGCTCCTGTTTGCATTACAACAGGAATATTTTTTGCTGTCTCTATTTTTTTAATTTCTGCTAAAGCATCAAGACCATATAAATCAGGAAGCATCATATCAAGTAAAATTAGATCAATTTTTGTGTTATCTCTAAGAATTGCTAATCCCTCTTTAGCACTTGATGCTATCAGGACTTTAAATCCTCTAGTTTCAAGCGAAAAAGTAATTACTTCTAAGCAAGTTTCTTCATCATCAATCGCTAAAATTGTATGCATTAATTTAAATCAAAATATTATATACTTTCTAGCTTAAGCACTATTTAAACCTTTGTCAAAGACAGAAAAATAAAAAATCTATATAAAAGATAATGAAAAAACAGAGAATGGAGTTAACCATTCTCCTTGATTTAGCAAGATATTAAATTTGTTATTAATATTTTATTTTTTAACAATTTTAGTGATACCACCCATATATGGGATGAGTACTTCAGGAATAGTAATAGAACCATCTTCTTCTTGATAGTTTTCTAGAATTGCAATCAATGTTCTGCCGACAGCTAGCCCTGAGCCATTCAATGTATTTAAATAAAGTAAATTATTATTTTCACGATATTTTGCTTTCATGCGTCTTGCTTGGAAATCAGTGCAATTAGAACAAGAAGAAATCTCACGGTATTTATCTTGAGCAGGTAACCAAACTTCAAGGTCATAAGTTTTTGCTGCTGTAAAACCCATATCTTGGCTGCACAATATCATGACTCTATATGGTAATTTTAGTTTTTTTAGTATTTCTTCAGCAGCATTTGTAATATATTCATGCTCATGCTTAGCTTGCTCAATGCTACAAATACTCACAAGTTCAACTTTAGAAAACTGATGTTGTCTAATCATGCCTCTAGTATCTCTGCCCGCAGCTCCTGCTTCTGATCTAAAACAATTTGAATAAGCTACATATCTTATAGGCAAAGCTTTAACGTCAATAGTTTTGCCAGCTACATAATTTATAAGGGGAACTTCTGCTGTTGGAATAAGGCGATGGCCAGTATCAGTTTTATATGATTCATCTGCAAATTTAGGCAATTGTCCTGCATTATACATTGCTTGATCACGTACCAAAAATGGTACATTCATTTCTTCAAAGCCAAACTGAGTTGTATGAACATCAAGCATAAAAGCAGCTATAGCTCTTTCAAGTTTACTCAAAGATCCTTTTAACGTTACAAACCTACTACCTGATATCTTTGCAGTATCTACAAAATCCATTAGCTCGAGTTCTTCTCCAAGTTCAAAATGATGTTTAGGTTCAAAATTAAACTTACGAGGAGTTCCAACTTTTCTTATTTCAACATTATCTTTTTCATCTTTTCCAAAGGGTACCTCATCTAGAGGAAGATTGGGTATAGCGAGTAATATTTCTTCTAACTCATCATTTGCATCAAGCTTTTTTTCAAGCTCAGCTAATTTATCTTTTATATCTAAAGCATCTTTTTTTATAGTCTTAACTTCAGAGCTTGAGTTGTTTGCAAGCGTTGAAATTAATTTTGCCTTTTCATTCCTTGCTTGTTGTAAGCGCTGAATTAAAGTTTGAATTTGTTTCTTATCTTCATCTAAATCTAAGATTTTTTGAATAATTGATGAAGAAACTCCCCTCTTTGTAAGTAATGATGTAAAAGGTTCTTTATTTTTTCTTATCCATTTTATATCATGCATTTTTTGTCCCTAATTTTTTATATATCTACAGCACATAATAGATAATTCATATAATATAACCATTGGTATAGCAAGAGCAATTTGACTTATAATATCAGGAGGCGTGATTATTGCTGCCACTATAAAAATAGCAACTATTGCAACCTTTCTTTTTTTTATTAGCCATTCTCTATCAATAAAATTAAAACTAACTAGTAATAATAATAATAATGGTAGTTGGAAAGCAAGACCGAAAGCAATAATAAAGCTCATAACTAAAGCTATATATTCACTAACTTTTGCTTCTAAGAGAATTGGAATAGCTGTTTCTTTAACTGTTTCAAAGCTTAGAAAAAATTTCCAAGCAAGTGGGAAAATAACATAATAAGCAAATGCTCCACCAAGTAAAAATAACATAGGCGATAGAATCACAAATGGTAAAAAAGTTTTCTTTTCTTTTTTATACAGGCCTGGTGCAATAAATAAATATATTTGTGAAGCCATGATAGGAAAAGTAAGAATAAATCCAGCAAATAGTGCGAGTTTTATATAAGAGAAAAAAACTTCACTTAAATTAGTATAAATAAATTTTCTTTCGTAAGTTTTACTCGCCATTTTTTCAAGAGGAGTAATTAAAAAATTAAAAATTTCCTCGGCAAAAAAATAACTAATACACGAAAATATAATCAAAGCTAATATACAGAATAATATTCTTTTTTTAAGTTCAATTAAATGATTAAGAGTTGAAAGTTTCACTGTTTTTGCTCCTTGTTATTTGGAGTTCTAGATTTTTTGAGTTTTATAGGTTTTAAGGGTTCTTTACTTTTTTTTAGTAAATTTTTAGGGGTTTTTATTTTTTGGATTTTTTTTTGTACTTGAGGTTCAAGCGGTTCTAAATATTCTTTTTTAAATTCTTCAAACTCATTTTTAGTAAGATCAGCTTGTTTAATTGTGTCTTCAAGTTTTGTTATTGTTTTACTAAATTCTTGCTTGATGTTTGAAAAATTTTGTAAAAAAACTTTAGATTTTTTAATTATAGCAGGCAAATCTCTAGGGTTAATTAAAATAATTGCTACTAATAAAATTAGAAAAATTTCTGAAGAGCCAATATCAAACATATGTATAGTTTTAAATTTAAGTTAATATCTAAGAGTTTTGTAAGTAGATCTTTTTGAGCTATTATTATATCAGAATTTGACTGATTTTGCACGTAGTTAATCGCTGCTTAGCCAATTTTAGGAATTTCTTTCCAAGAAGTAGTATATTTAGGAGAAAGAAAATCTTGTTTCATTTGCCATGCTCGTTTTGCAATCGTTCTGCCATGGGTAATAGTATCGCTACCCATCTTACGGTTGATACTATCAATAATTTTAGATAAAGTATGATCTTTTTCTGATATAGAATCTTGAAAAAGACTAGTTTGAAATTGATTCCTACTGACTATATTAAGCAGTACTATACCGCATTTTTTATATTTAATATTTTTTTGATATATTTTATTTAAGCATTGTTTAGCATATTTAAGAATAATAGGAGTGTTATTAGTAGCTAAATCTAAGTTTAAACTGTGCGAGTAGTAATTTTTTTTGCTTGAGTTGTTTTTATCCACAGATTGTAGATAGACGTAAATAGCTTGAGCATAGCTTTCTTGCTGTCTAAGCTTAAGAGCTGCTACACTTACGTGATAAGATATTGCTTCTTCAAGATTGTCTATATTATCAATTTTGATACCAAAAGATCTTGAAGAAGTAATATTCTTTTTAAAGTGAGCTATTTCAAGTTCCTTACAAGAAAATCCTTGTAGTTCAAGCGCAATTTTTTCAACAACTAAATTAAATAATTTATAAATTTTCTTAGAATCAGTGATGCTGAGATCAAATGCAGTAAAAATACCAAATTCATTTAAAGAAAGTGCAGTATTTTTGCCTATTCCCCAGACATCTGCTACATCTATTGTTTTTAAATATTGTTCTGTATCATCTAGCATAATATGATAATTACTAGAATGATTCTTAGCAATACTACTTGCTATTTTTGCTAAGGTTTTGGTTTTGCTAACTCCTATAGATACAGGGATACCTGTCCATTTTAAAATAGTGACAGCAATTTTTTCAATATATTCTATGATGTTTGACTCTAAACCACTAACCTCTAAAAATGCTTCATCTATAGAATAAATTTCACAATTTTGTGCAAAGCTATGTAAAATATTCATCACTCTATTTGAAATGTCAGAATATAATTGATAATTTGATGACAAAACTACAACATTATTTTGTAAACAAAATTCTTTTATTTTAAAAAATGGTGCACCCATTTTGATTCCTAAAGTTTTTGCTTCATTAGAGCGTGAAATAACACAACCATCATTATTCGACAATACAACTACTGGTTTGCCACTTAAATGCGGAGCAAAAACACGCTCGCAAGAGGCAAAAAAATTATTGCAATCTACTAACACATATAATTTATTATTCATGGTACTTCATTTTGTAAAAGTTTAATGATTCAATTTATAATTGATGAATTACATTGGTTACAACGCCCCAAATATGCATTTCATCGCTTTCAGAAATGTCAATTGGTTGATAATCATCGTTTTCAGGCAAAAACCTTATTTTTCCATTCATTCTGCTGATTCTTTTTACTGTAAGCTCGCCATTTAAGGCTACAATAACTATTTTTCCATGTTTTGCCTCAAGGCTACGGTCTACTATTAAAATATCATCAGGATGGATACCAGCGTTCAGCATAGAATTTCCAGTAGCTCTTACAAAAAAAGTTGCTGCTGGATGATCAATTAAATGTTCGTTTAAATCAAGCCTTCTTTCTATATGGTCATCAGCAGGAGAGGGAAAGCCAGCTGAAACTTTGCAAGAAAATATAGGTAATGAATAGCTGCCTTTATTTACAAAATCCCCTATCTTTTCTACTAAGCTTAAAGGTACTCGAATAGCTTTAGTTGGTTCTTGATATTTTCCTGTTCCTGTTGGTCTTCCAGCTCCTGTTCTTTTACCACCACTTACCATAATTAACCTCGTTTGTTTTACGTACATAAATCAAATTATATTATCGTACAATAATTGTCAATAGTTGTAATCATTCTCATTTTAAGAAGTTTTTTTTCTTGACTGCTATGGTTCGCAGTTGTATTTGTAAAAATACTAATTAAAATATGAGTCCAAGAATGCAAAATAATTCAGAAAATAAAATCTCATTTTCTTCGATAGCAACAATAGTTGTGATAGCAATTTCATTGATAGTTTTTGCATTATTTATGATCAAGAAAATAGATAAAAGTACAAAAGCTAAAGTAGAGCAAACACAGCCATCAGATAGCGAATCTTTAATAGGTGGAGATTTTAGCCTTGAATCAACAAAAGATATTAATTTTACACAGAGAGATTTAAAAGGTAAAATATCTTTATTATATTTTGGTTTTGGCCACTGCCCTGATGTTTGTCCAACTACGATGCAAGTAATTACTGTGGCTCTTGAAAATATCCCTCAAATTTTTCAAGATAAAGTACAGACTTTATTTGTAACTTTAGACCCAGAGCGAGATACTATAGAAAGCTTAAAAGGATTTGTAGCTAAGTTTCATCCAAGCACAATTGGTTTGAGAGGTGATAAAGAACAGTTAAAACAAATAACTGAAAATTATAAAATATATTTTAGTAAAGAAAAATCTAAAACTAATGATAAAAATGATTATTTAGTAGATCATAGCTCTGTTATTTATTTACTTGATAAAGAAGGTAAGTATGTAAATCATTTTACTTATAAAAATGGTAGCGAAGAAATTACTACCGCAGTTCTTAAAATAATCAATAATTAATAATATCAAATACCATAATTTTAAAGAGACTTGCTTTTGTGGGTATGGTCTCTTTCTATTTATTTAATGGGAGAGAAAATGAAAACGAAAATATTTTTTTATTTAAAACAAATTTCAATAAAAACACTTAAAATATTAGGGGTGGTGCTTTTAGTATCAGTGCTTTATGCGGGTTATTTTGTTTATCCTTTTTTAAAAGAAAATACAGTAATTTTACGTATGAGTGCTGGCTTAGGTAATCAGCTTTTTCAGTATTCTGCAGCATATGCATTTGCTAAAAAAACTAATAGTAAGTTTTATATCTCTATACCAGAATATTATGCAAA
Source organism: Rickettsiales bacterium UBA6177 (assembly GCA_002422875.1). Classification (GTDB taxonomy): domain Bacteria; phylum Pseudomonadota; class Alphaproteobacteria; order Rickettsiales; family UBA6177; genus UBA6177. The sequence goes on from DITT01000004.1 coordinate 6,623, forward strand.
CTCTACTAATAAAATTTCAACAGATAGGAAATTTGGTTTATATAAATTTGGTATAAAAAAAGAGCAAATAATTTTTGATTCACCTGCAAATCAATTTTTATTTAAAATTTTACGTATCTTTAGAAATAAAAATTTTATTCTGGTTAATGAAAAAAACTTTTTTAACTTCAATAGTAGCAAAACTAAAAAAATATATTTTATACGAGGTTATTTTGAAGATACTAAATATTTTGAAAACGATGAAAAAGAGATTAAAGAATTATTTAATGTAAAGCATTTGGTATCAGCAAGAACAGTTGACTTAGTAAAAAAATTACAACAAAAGAATAGTGTTTGCATTCATGTAAGACTCGGAGATTGGGTTATCTACAGAGGCGAGCTTCATAATAATTATTATTATGAAGCAGTAAAAATAATAAAAAATAAAATTAAAGATCCTGAATTTTATGTATTTTCAGATGAGCCAAAAAAGGCTAAGAAAAAATTCAAAGATTTTAAAGGCTTTAACTATATGAATAATAAAAACCTACTGCCAATTGATGACTTCTTCCTGCTAGCAAATTGTACAAATAACATTAATAGCCAGAGTTCATTTAATTGGTGGTCATCCTTTCTTAATTCGAATTTAGAAGGTGTAGTAGTTACTGTTCGATTCAGAGGGTATCATAAAAATTGGATAAAGCTAGACGATATTAAATTTAGTAGAGATAATTATAAGAATTATTAAATTATAACAATATAAACGCTAAACTGGTATTTATAAAAAAAAATTGTTAAAATATAAAAACCTAAAGTTTAAAAAATTTTAGGTTTTTATTAATAATAGTTTTCAGTTTGCAAATATGACTCAAACAACACCAATGATGCAACAGTACTTGCTCTTGAAAGAAGGATATGAAGACTTTATTCTTTTTTACAGAATGGGTGATTTTTATGAAATGTTTTTTGATGACGCTTTAAAGGCATCATCAATTCTAGGTATTACTTTAACTAAACGTGGTAAAACAGATAATCAAGACATACCAATGTGCGGAGTACCTTACCATAGTAGCGAAAGTTATTTGTTTAAGCTTGTAAATACAGGTTTAAAGGTAGCTATATGCGAGCAAGTTGAAACACCAGAAGAAGCTAAAAAGCGAGGGCATAAAGCAATTGTCAGGAGAGAAGTAGTAAGAGTTATAACTCCTGGTACTGTTTTTGAAGATAGTTTACTAAATTCAAAAAGCTCTAATTATCTTTTAAGTATAGCCTACATTAAGGAACGAATTTCTTTAACTTGGATAGATATTTCTACAAGAGAATTTATTTGCACGAATACCACGCTTGATGCCATAAGTTCTGATATTGCTAGAATTGCACCAAAAGAAATTTTAATATCTGAAAAACTAATAACAAATCCTTCGTTTGAAGCAATACTTAGTAATTGGCGTAAATATTTTACTATTTATGTAGATAGTTTTTTTGATCCTAAGAAAAACGAACTAATTATCAAGAAATTTTATGGTATTAACTCACTTGATGGTTTGGGCGAATTATCGCTTGCACAGATATCAAGCTGTGGCGCAATTTTAGAATATATAAATATTACTCAAAAGCAAAATATTCCTAAAGTTAAATATCCTAGACTTATTACTTCTGCAAGTTATATGAATATAGATTATGCTACTAGGCGTAATCTAGAGCTAACTTATAATTTTGCTAATAGCCGTGAGCATACAGTTTTAGATGCTATTGATTATACTATTACCCCGATGGGAGCAAGAACATTATATAGCTATTTATCTGCGCCTCTTCTTGATGCGTATGCAATTAATAATAGGTTAGAGATTGTTGAGTATTTTTATCAAAATCTGGATCTTACTCAGCAAATTCGAGAGATTCTACAAAAAATACCTGATATTGAAAGATCTCTTGCAAGAATTAGTAGTGGCTATGGAGGTCCACGAGATATAATAGCGATAAGAAATACGCTACAGATAGCAGGGTATTTAAGTGATTTTATGAGCAATTTGCCTCAAGGTAAAGTAGTAGAAAAACTTGCAAAAAATATTGAGTATTTAAAATCTTGTAATCAGATTTGTAATTTGCTTATATCAGCCATTACTGATGAGGTGCCAATGCTCGCGCGTGACGGTGGTTTTGTAAAAGATGGGTATAATCAGAAATTAGATGAATTAAATGATTTAAGTAACAATAGTAAACTTATTATTGCCAGCTTAAAGGCGAAATATATAGAGATTACTAAAATAAATAGCTTAAAAATTTGTTTTAATAATGTATTAGGATATTTTATCGAAGTTTCACCACAACATAAAGATAAGCTAGATAATGCTAGCTTTATTCATAGGCAAACGATTGCAAGTGCTGTGCGCTTTACAACAATTGAGCTAAAAGAAGTTGAAGAAAAAATTATTAATGCTAAAGCTCTAATTACAAATATTGAATTAGAAATTTTTGAATATATAAGAGGAGTCATCATTGCTGAAAGTGAGCGATTAAGTTTGATTTCAAATATTATAGCATCACTGGATGTGGCGTTATCGTTTGCATTTACTGCATATAAATTTAAATTTGTCAGGCCAATTATTGATGAAAGTGAAGATTTCGAAATAATAGGAGGAAGGCACATAGTTGTTGAAAAAAATCTCTTACACAGTGGTAGTAGTGACTTTGTTGAAAATGACTGTAATTTAAACAATAATCAGAAATTATGGCTAGTTACAGGCCCTAATATGGCAGGAAAAAGTACTTTCTTACGGCAAAATGCAATTATTACAATTTTAGCGCAAATAGGTTCGTTTATTCCAGCTAAAAGTGCTAAAATTGGAGTTGTTGATAGAATATTTAGTAGAGTAGGGGCTTCTGATGATTTATCGCGTGGTATGTCGACATTTATGGTTGAAATGCTTGAAACTGCATTGATTCTGAATCAAGCTACAGCTAAATCTCTAGTAATACTTGACGAAATAGGGCGAGGCACTTCAACTTATGATGGTATGTCAATTGCTTGGAGTTGCTTAGAGTATATTCATGATAAAATAGGCTGCAAAGCGCTTTTTGCAACTCATTATCATGAGCTAACAGAGCTTAAAAATAGTTTGGCTAATTTAGCATGCTTTACTGTTCAGATTAAAGAATGGGATAATAAAGTAATATTTATGCATAAAGTAATTTCTGGGACCGCAGATAGGTCTTATGGTGTGCATGTAGCCAAAATAGCAGGAATACCTCAAGAAGTAATTGATAGAGCTAATAATTTACTAGAAGGATTTGAGCAAAAAGGATCTTTTAATACTACAAAGAATTCATATCAGTTAGAAAATCAAGAGTCATTAGTAAATAAAGAGAAATCTCAATTAGAGGAGGCTTTAAGAGAGGTGAACCTTAATAATATTACCCCTCTTGAGGCGCTTAATTTACTATGTAACTTAAAGACGTTACTTTAAGCTATTTTTTCTCTTTAGTGGTTGCTTTACCAATGCCATTAACATAACGATAAAAAATATTGCTTTTAAATTCAGATTCAGTCTGTTTTTTTTCTATAGCGTATTTTCCTGAAAAGTTTTCTTTATTTTTAGAGAAATTTATCACGATATTTCCAGTCTTATCAAAATTAACGACAAAAATTTCTCTTACTATCTTTTTATTAGTTGAAAGTGATTTTTGCTCGATATTTTCAAAGATATAATACCAAGATTTATTACCATATTCTGAAACAAAAGACGGTGCACCAAAAAGATTTGAAACATCATCTTTAGTAGAAATATTTTTTTTAATTTGCTCTATTTCTTCATTAGTTATAAGATGACCATGTGTGGTTTTATATGTTGCGCATGATGAGATCATTATGGTAAATAATATGTAGCAAATAGATCGTGTAATAGTGTTCATAATAAAATAATGCTGGAAATTCTATAAAAATTATATTATACCAAACATTATTTAGCACAACTAATAAATTGTGTAACTTAACTAATTTTAATTTAAGAGCGTAAAAAATGGCAGTACCTAAAAGGAAGACTTCAAAATCAAGAAGAAACATGAGAAGATCTCATGATAGCCTTAAAACAGTAAATATAGTTGTTGATGCTACAACTGGTGAATATAAATTACCTCATCATATTTCACTTAAAGATGGTTTTTACAAAGGTAAGCAAGTTATCTTAAGTAAGCCAGAAGAACCAGTCGCTGAAGAAGAATAAAATAAAAAAAGTAAAATCTGTGTTTCCTCAAAAACCAAAAAGATTTACTATTGCTGTTGACGTGATGAGCGGTGATAATGATCCTGAAATATCTTTAGGTGCTTTATCTAACGTTTTAGATCAATATAAGGATATAGACTTTCTTATATTTGGTTTAAAGGAAAAGCTTGATATAGCGCTTAAAAATTATACAAAGCTTCATGGTTTAAGGGTAATTTACTGTGAAAAAATTGTAGGGTCTGCAGATAAGCCTTCAACAGCTTTACGTAATAGTAAAGATACAAGCATGCGCATGGCAGTAGAATATGTTAAAGAAGGTAAAGCTGATGCTGTAATATCTTCTGGCAACACTGGTGCGTTAATGGCTATTTCAAGGTCAGTGCTTGGAATGTTACAAAATGTTTATAGACCTGCAATTATAGCATCCATCCCTACAATCAAAGGAAAGCCAGTAGCGCTAGTTGATTCAGGAGCTAACGCTGAAGTAAATGAAAGAATGTTTTTTGAATTTGCAGTAATGGGCGAGGCTTTTGCTCGTATAGCATTTAATTGTCCTTCACCTAGAGTAGCTCTTTTAAATATAGGTGTTGAAGATATTAAAGGCAAAGAAATAATTAAAAGCAGCTTAAACTACATTAAAGAAAATTCTAAATTAAATATAGTTGGTTACATAGAGGGCAATAGCATCTTAGAGCATGATGCTGATGTGGTGGTAACAGATGGTTTTACTGGTAATATAGTACTAAAAACAATGGAGGGTACAGCCAAGCTTTGTGAACATTTTTTAAAAATGGGTTTTAGATCTTCGATTTTTGCTAGAATTGGTTATTTATTTGCAAGAAAATCTCTTAAAAGTACTTTTACAAAAATTGACAAACGCTCTTATAATGGCGCTATGTTAGTTGGTTTGAATGGTATTGTTGTAAAGAGCCATGGGTCAGCAGATGAAGTGGCATTTGAAGCTGCTCTAAAAACGGTTATTGGACTTGTGAGAGATGATATTAATGCTAAAATTTCTCAAGATTTAAAATTAGCAAATACTTAAGAGAAGAAAATGACTCAAGAAAAATTACAAAATATTAGCTCAATAATTAGTGGTGTTGGCTCATTTCTACCAACTAATATTGTTAGTAATGAAGAACTTTCTAAAACTATTGATACTTCAGATGAGTGGATTATTAGTCGTACAGGTATTAAGCAAAGATATGTTTTAGAAGAAGATAAACAAACTTCATATATGGCATTTAATGCTGCACAAGCTGCAATAAAAAATGCTGGTATCTTAGCTAATGAATTAGATCTTATAATTGTTGCAACTACTACACCTGATTTAACATTTCCATCTACGGCAGCTCTTGTACAGGCTCAACTTGGTATTGTAGATTGTGCTGCTTTTGATATCCAGGCTGTATGTTCAGGCTTTGTATATGCCCTAACTATTGCGGATAACTTTATCAAAACTAATATGTATAAAAATATTTTAGTAATCGGTGCTGATACAATGTCAAGAATCCTAGATTGGAGTGATAGAAAGACCTGTATTCTGTTTGGCGATGGGGCAGGCGCAGTAATAGTATCGGCTTCTAATAGAGATGAAAACCCAGGTATTATAAAAAGTAAAATTTATTCGGATGGATCACTAGCTGATATTCTAAAAACTAATGGTGGCACAGCTTTAAATAAAAAAGCAGGTGTTGTCAAAATGGAAGGTAAGGAAGTATTTAAGCATGCAGTTGACAAAATGTCAGAAGCAATGCAAGAAGTGCTTGAGTTATCAGGATATACAGTTGATGATGTTGATTATATAATACCACATCAAGCAAATATTAGAATAATCGATGCAGTTGCAAAACGCATGAAAATTGATGAACAAAAAGTAATAGCTACGGTTTCAGAGCATGCTAATACTTCAGCGGCTTCAATACCGCTTGCGCTTAGTGCATCATTTGATAATAAAAAACTAAAAAAAGGTCAGTTAATTCTAATAGCCGCTATTGGTGGTGGAATTACTTGGGGTGCATCTTTAATAAGATTGTAGTTTGAAGAAAGCTTAGAAATTTAGAAACATTAATTTGCGTTGAAAATATGAGTATAAATGAAATTCTAGAACAAAAAAGACAATCTGCACGTGACGGTGGAGGTTATAAAAGAGTAGCAGTTCAGCACGGTAAGGGCAAGTTAACTGCCCGTGAAAGAATAGAAGGCTTGCTAGATGTCAATAGTTTTGAAGAATATGGTATGTTTGTTGAACATAGATGTACTAATTTTGATATGCAAAGCATTAAATTTCCTGGTGATGGTGTAGTTACAGGTTCTGGTACTATTAATGGCAGACTTGTTTTTGTATATAGTCAGGATTTTACAGTTTTAGGTGGTTCGCTTAGCGAAACTAATGCTAAAAAAATATGTAATATTATGGATATGGCAATGCGAGTTGGTGCACCAATAATCGGTATTAATGACTCTGGTGGTGCAAGAATTCAAGAAGGCGTTGATTCTTTAAGTGGTTATGGTGAGATTTTTCATAGAAATGTTTTAGCATCAGGTGTAATACCACAAATTTCATTAATTATGGGACCATGTGCAGGAGGGGCTGTTTATTCACCAGCTTTAACTGATTTTACATTTATGGTAAAAGGCTCGTCATATATGTTTGTAACTGGTCCTGATGTTGTAAAAACAGTCACTCATGAAGAAGTAACCAGCGAAAAACTTGGCGGTGCATCTGTGCATTGTGCTAAAACAGGGGTAGCTGATAAAGCCTTTGAAAATGATATTGAAGCATTGTTGCAAGTTAGAAGGTTGTTTAACTTCTTACCTCTTTCTAATCAAGCAACTTTGCCTATTAGAGAAACAAAAGATCCTGCTGATAGAGTAGATTTATCACTTAATACTTTGGTACCTTCTAATTCTAATAAATCATATGATATGAAAGAGTTAGTGACTAGGATAGTTGATGAAAGTGATTTCTTTGAAATTCAGCCAGATTTTGCAAAAAATATTATCACTGGTTTTGGTTACATGCGAGGCAGAACTGTTGGAATTGTAGCAAATCAACCATTACATTTAGCTGGATGTCTTGATATAAATGCTTCAAGAAAAGCTGCTAGATTTGTAAGATTTTGTGATGCATTTAATATACCTATTGTAACTTTTGTTGATGTTCCTGGTTTTATGCCGGGTGTATCTCAAGAACATGGTGGTATAATTAAGCATGGCGCAAAGCTTTTATACGCTTATGCAGAAGCAACAGTGCCTAAAATTACAGTAATAACACGTAAAGCATATGGTGGTGCTTATATAGTAATGAATTCTAAGCATTTAAAAGGTGATATTAATTATGCTTGGGTTAATGCTGAAATTGCTGTAATGGGTGCGAGTGGTGCTGCAGAAATTTTATTTAAAGGCAAAACCGAATCAGAAGAAGAGCTTGCAGCTAAAACTCAAGAATATCATAATAAATTTACCAATCCTTTCGTAGCTGCTTCAAGAGGATTTATTGATGATGTAATTAGACCACAGAATACCCGGTGGAGAATTTGTAAAGCGCTTGAAATGTTAGAGAAGAAAAAGGTTACTACGCCTTGGAAAAAGCACGATAATCTGCCGCTATAAAATAAAAAGAGGAAATTATGTTTGAAAAAGTCTTAGTAGCTAATAGAGGCGAAATAGCTATTCGTATTATGCGTACTCTAAAAAATATGGGTATCAAGACTGTAGCAGTCTATTCTGAAGCTGATACTAATGCATTGCATGTCCAATATGCTGATGAAGCTGTTTATATTGGTGCATCGCCTGCAACAGAAAGTTATTTATCAATAGAAAATATTTTAAATGCAATTAGAAATACTAATGCTGAAGCTGTACATCCAGGTTATGGATTTTTATCAGAAAATTACGAATTTGCTCAAGCTTTAAAAAAAGAAAATGTAGCTCTTATAGGCCCATCTGCTCAAGTTATAAAAAAAATGGGTGATAAGATTGAAGCTAAAAAAATAGCACGTGAAGCTAGAGTTAGCACGGTACCTGGTTATATAGGGGTAATTGAGACAATAGAGCAAGCAGCAAAAATTTCTGAAGAAATAGGTTTTCCAGTAATGATTAAAGCAACTGCCGGTGGTGGTGGTCGTGGAATGCGTGTTGTAAATAATAAAGAAGAAGTAGCAGAAGCATTTAAGTCTGCTAAGCGTGAAGCCGCTAACAGCTTTAGAGACGATCGTATTTTTATTGAGAAATTTATTGAAAATCCGCGTCATATAGAAATTCAACTCTTAGCAGATCAATTTGGTAATGCAGTATGCTTAGGTGAGAGAGAATGTTCAATTCAAAGGCATCATCAAAAAATTATTGAAGAAGCCCCAAGTCCTTTTATAGATCAAGAGACAAGAGAAAAGATGTATAATCAGGTTTTGTCACTAGCTAAAGAAGTTAAATATTTTTCTGCTGGTACGATAGAATTTATAGCAGATGGAAATAGAAATTTCTATTTCTTAGAAATGAATACACGCTTACAAGTAGAGCATTGTGTAACTGAGCTTGTAACTGGGATTGATATAGTTGAGCAAATGGTAAGAATTGCTAATAAAGAGAAATTATCTTTTACACAAGATGATGTAAAGATTAATGGTTGGGCAATTGAATCAAGAATATACTCAGAAGATCCTACCAGAGGTTTTTTGCCTTCAAGCGGTAGGATTACTGAATATAAAGAGCCTATTTTAAGTTCTAATATTAGAATTGATAGTGGTGTAAAAGAAGGTTATGAAGTAAGTATGTTTTATGATGCAATGATTGCAAAATTATGTACTTACGCTCCTACGCGCGAAGAAGCAATTAGTCATATGATGCATGCACTTGGTAGTTATGTTATTAGAGGTATTTCTCATAATATAGGTTTCTTAGAAGCTATTATGTCTAACGAAAATTTTATGAAAGGTGATATTTCTACTGATTTTATTAGTAAAGAATATCCTGGTGGATTTTTAGGTGCGGAGCTTACATCGGAAATACTTGAGGTATTCTTATGTACAGCTGTACATATATTTATGACTGAACTTAAAAGATCTGCAAAAATACCAGATCAATTACCTGATAAAACAGATCAAATCGGTACTAGATGGGTTGTAACAATAGATGATAAAATGTATCCGATTTTCATTAGATCTAATGAAGTTGGCTATAATATTAGATTTGAAAGAACTCGTTTGAAAGTTTCAAGTAACTGGCTTCTTGGTAGTAATTTATTTAAAGGTATCATAAATGGTAAGCCTATAAATGTTAAAATTGAGAAAGCAGATGGTGCCTATCTACTTACTCATGCTGGAGTGGTTTCTAGAGTAAAAGTTAGATCACCTAGAGTAGCAGAGCTTGAGCAATTTATGTTAGAGCGAAGTAATGATGATATCGATGATGAAATCAAAACACCAATTGCTGGGAAAGTAGTGCAAATAAATGCTGCAGAAGGCGATGAAGTAAAGCTTGGTGCAGAACTTGTAATAATTGAAGCCATGAAGATGGAGAATATTATTTGTGCAAACAAAAATGCTATTATTAAAAAAATTTTTATTGCATCTGGTGATAATGTCGAAACAAATCAAGTATTAATCGAGCTTGAGTAAAGTAAATTATATAATATAGAAAATAATGTAATTTTAAAGAGATCTGCCTTTGTGGGTATGGTCTCTTTCTATTTATTTAATATGAGAGAAAATGAAAACAAAAAACTTTTCTAATTTAAAGCAAATTGCAATTAGAATACTTAAATTATTAGGGATATTGATTTTAATATCAGTGCTTTATGCGGGTTATTTTGTTTATCCTTTTTTAAAAAAAAATACAGTAATTTTACGTATGAGTGGTGGCTTAGGTAATCAGCTTTTTCAGTATTCTGCAGCATATGCATTTGCTAAAAAAACTAATAGTAAGCTATATATTTTGTTTTCAAAGAGATATCAAAAAACCACTAATAAAACTTCAACAGATAGATATTTCGATTTATATAAATTTGGTATAAAAAAAGAGCAAATAATTTATGGATCAGGTATAGAAAGATCTATATTAAAAATATTATCTTTTCCCCTAGTACAAGATAAATTTTTTGTTATTAAAGAAAATAATTTTTTTAGTTTCAGTAACGATAGTAAAAATAAGAAAATATACTTGATAGAACATTGGTTTCAAGATATTAAGCATTTCATAAATGAAGAAAATGAAATTAAAGAATTATTTAATGTTCATAATTTAGCATCATCAAGAACATCTGAATTAGTAAAAAAACTACAACAGAAAAATAGTGTTTGTATTCATGTAAGACTAGGGGATTGGGTTAAAGCTTTTGGAGAATTAGATAATAATTATTATAATGATGCAGTAAAAATAATAGAAGATAAAATTAAGGATCCTAGATTTTATGTATTTTCAGATGAGCCAGAAATAGCAAAAGAAAAATTTAAAGATTTTAAAGATTTCAACTACATGAATAATAAGAATCTACTACCAATAGATGATTTTTTCTTGCTAGCAAATTGTACTAATACTATTAATAGTGCAAGTACATTTAACTGGTGGTCATCTTTTTTAAATTCTAATCCAGAAAAAGTAGTTATTGCTCCTATTGATCATAATAGTAATCCAAAAGGATGGATTGGCTTGCAGTATAAAATAAATCCTCCTAAAAAATAAATCATATAATGCTAATTATGAATAAGTGTTTGTAGTAATAGAGTTAAAATAACCTCAGTTCGATGTAAGAG
>DITT01000001.1 GCA_002422875.1 Rickettsiales bacterium UBA6177
AGAATAGAGTATAACTATATTTGCTATATTTATAAAGGGGATTTACTATGGCGCTGTTAACAAAATAATTTATTAATATTTCATCCGAAATAGCTGTAGATTTATATTTAAGCTAATTGTGATACCGCAAAGATTGCTAAATTAACTATCTCAGAAACACTTGCTCCCATAGGTATAATTTGTACAGGCTTTTCAAAACCTGACAACATTGGACCAATAAATACCCCACCGCCTAGCTCATGAATTAATTTAGATGAAATATTAGCAGTATGTAGGGCAGGCATAATCAAAATATTAGCAGGTTTAGACAATCTGCTAAATGGGTATTTAGCTAATAAATCAGCATTAAGCGCTACATCAGGACCCATCTCACCTTCATATTCAAAATCTACATTTCTTTTATCAAGCTCAGCTACAGCATCCCTGATTCTTTGGGCTCGTTCACGCATAGGGTTACCAAAGTTAGAGAAAGATAACATTGCAATTCTAGGTGAATAACCAAATTCTTTAACTAATTTAGCTGTTTGCTCGGCTATATTTGCAAGCTCTACAGATGTGGGTTGTTCATTAACGTTAGTATCTGCGATAAAAATAGTTTGTGATTCTGTAACAAGCATCGACATTGCAAATAAAGTATAATCCTTACGCAGTGGTATTGCTTGTTTGATTTCATCAAGAGAAATATGATAACCTCTAGTTAAACCAGTAATTAGCACATCTCCATCACCACATGCTAGCATACAAGCTGAAAATATATTTCTTGCAGTTTTAACTAGTCTTACACAATCACGATATAAATTACCTTCACGCTGGGTTTTACTATATAGATAATTAATATATTTATTAAGCTTGGCCTCTTCTATATTAGCAGCATTCCAAATTTCTATACCTTTAAGTTCTTTTTCAGCGCCAATATTTCTTGCAACCTCAAGAATATGATTTTCTTTACCAACTAAAATCGGAATACCATAGCCATTACTCTTCCATAAAAGAGCAGCTCTTATTACTTCCTCCTCTTCACCTTCAGAAAATATTGCTCTTTTAGAGGTATTTTTCACTTTTGCAAGTATTGCATGCATGCTTGTATAGGTACTGTCTAGCCTTGAGCCGAGCTGTGATTTATACTCTTCAAAATCAGTAATTACTTTCCTAGCAACCCCTGATTTAATAGCAGCCTTTGCAACAGCGATTGGTATAGTCGTAATAAGCCTATTATCAAAGGGCACTGGTATAATATATTCTTTACCAAAAAGCATTTTCTTGCCGTTATAAGAGCGCGAAACAGCATCAGGAACAGTCTCCCTTGCAAGCATTGCAAGGGCTTCTGCAGCAGCAATTTTCATCTCGTCATTTATAGTTCGTGCTTGAACATCAAGAGTACCTCTAAAAATATATGGAAAACCCATTACATTATTTACTTGATTAGGAAAATCAGATCTACCTGTTGCAATAATTGCATCAGCTCTAACTTGCTTTACTTCATTAGGATTGATTTCTGGATCAGGATTTGCCATAGCAAAAATTATTGGCTGTTCAGCCATAGACACAACCATTTCTTGGGTTATGGCTCCTTTAGTTGAAAGCCCCAGAAATACATCCGCACCTTTTAAAGCTTCAGCTAAGGTACGCAATTCTGTTTCTATTGCATGAGCTTCCTTCCATTTATTCATATTATCGGTACGCCCTTTATAGACTACTCCTTTGGTATCGCATAAAGTAATATTCTGATGAGGCACGCCATAATTTTTAATAAGCTCCAAACAGGCAATACCTGCAGCTCCAGCTCCATTTACTACAACTTTAATATCTTTAAAATCTCTATCTGTTAGATAGGCTGCATTTATAAGTGCTGCTAAAGTTATAATTGCTGTACCATGTTGATCGTCATGAAATACTGGTATTTCCATTAATTCACGTAATTTTTCTTCTATAATAAAACATTCTGGTGCTTTAATGTCTTCAAGATTTATTCCTCCCCAGCTTTTACCCAAAAATTTTATACAATTTATAAATTCATCTGGAGATTCTGTATCAACTTCTAAATCAATAGCATCTATATCTGCAAATCTTTTAAATAAAACTGCCTTACCTTCCATTACAGGTTTAGAAGCTAGAGCCCCTAAGTTCCCAAGCCCCAATACAGCTGTACCATTAGAAATAACAGCTACTGTATTACCTTTTGCAGTATAGTCGTATGCTGTTTCTGGGTTTTTATAAATCTCACGACAAGGTGCAGCTACACCTGGAGAATATGCAAGTGATAAGTCTCTTTGCGTAATTAAAGGTTTAGTTGGAGCGACACTAACCTTACCAGGTTTGCCATTTTTATGGAATGCTAATGCTTCACTATCAGTAACGCATTCTAAAATATCTGTTGATTTGATATCCTTCATAAAAACCCTGCTTAATTTGAACTATGGCTATTTCAATAAAATGAATGTTGTAGCTACATAACATTTCTGTTTTGCCTGTAAAAAATAATGATTACCCTTAAGATACATCATATTTTTAAATGTATATTTTAACATCATTACTAAATTCATCAATAGATATTTATATATTAGCAGAATTAGAACTCATAAGTTACTTCAAGTGTATGTTAAAAATTACCAAAAGAGATTAATTTGCAACATACTCTTTAAGTCTAAATATATCTTTATTTATATTCAATCGTATATGGCACTGTTAACAAAATAA
>DITT01000030.1 GCA_002422875.1 Rickettsiales bacterium UBA6177
AAGGAGTGCAACAAGCCTTACTTAAGATAATGGAAGGTACAGTTGCTTCCGTTCCACCTCAAGGGGGAAGAAAACACCCACAACAAGATTTCTTACAGGTAGATACAACTAATATCTTATTTATTTGTGGTGGTTCATTTGAAGGTCTGGAAAAGATTATTAATGATAAGAAAAAAGGTAGTGCTATAGGTTTTGGTGCTGAGGTTAAAGACAGAGAAAATATAGAAATTGGTAAGACTATTAAACAAGTTGAACCAGAAGATTTAGTAAAATTTGGCCTGATACCTGAATTTATAGGCAGAGTACCAGTTATTGCAACGCTTGAGGATCTAGATCAAGAAGCTTTGAAAGCTATTTTAACTCAACCAAAAAATGCTCTTATTAAACAATTTGCTAAGCTATTTGAAATGGAAGATATAAAACTTGCATTTACTGATGCCGCAATTGATGAAGTAGCCAAACAAACATTAAAAAGAAAGACAGGAGCACGTGGTTTACGAGCAATTATTGAATCTGTGCTTCTTGAATCAATGTTTAATTTGCCTGGGCAAACAGAAGTTGCAGAAGTAATTATTGATGAAGAAGTTGTAAAGGGCGATAAAAAACCTATATATCTTTACAACACAATAGAGACAGAAATAGAAAATTTACCAAAGAAAAAACAATTAAAAACAAAATAATATTAAATTAGGAATTAAAAACATGTTTACAGTAGCTTATGCGTCTAGCGCTTCAATTCCTGAATTTATTAAGTCGAGTGGCTTAATAAATTTTCTTCCGATGATTGCAATTTTTATAATTTTTTACTTTTTCTTAATTAAACCTCAAATGACTAAAGAAAAAAAAGTAAAGGATATGCTTTCTCTTCTTACAAAAGGAGAAGAGGTAGTTACTGTTGGTGGTTTAATAGGTAAAATTTATAAAATTGAAGCTGATATTATTACTTTAGAAGTTGATAAAAATATCAAAATTCAAGTTTTAAAGAGTAGTGTAGTCGAAAAAATAACGAAGAAATAAAGCAAAATGAAAAAGATAATATTTTCTAAAGGATTTTATATTCTGTTATTAGCATTATTAGGTATATATACAGCATTACCTAATTTTTTGCCGGAAAGATATAATTCTCAAGGGATATTTAAATTTTATACTTTAAATCTAGGGTTAGATCTTAAAGGTGGATCACATCTGCTACTTGAAGCAGATATAGATATGTTTTTTAATGAATCTCTTGAAAACATAAAAGAAAATATCAAGAAACAACTAAGAGCAAAAAATCATACGCCTTTAAGTGTTAATAAAGAAGAAAACACAATCCAAATTTCATTAAAAGAAGATATTACATTAGATAGTTTTAGAAAAATTCTTAATGATATAGGATATCAAGAGCTGGAAATTAAAAAAAGTGATAATCGTTATATTTTAGAATTCTCAAATGAATTTAAAAACAATAAAATTCGGGACGTTATTGCTCAATCTATAGAAATAGTTAGAAAAAGAATAGATGAAAACGGCACTATAGAGCCTATTATTCAAAAGCAAGGCGAGAAATATATACTTATTCAAGTACCAGGTGTAGAAAACCCTCAAGAGCTGAAAAAGAAATTAGGCCAAACTGCAAAACTTACATTTAATTTAGTAAATCATGAAGCCATGATGAAAGGTATAATAGCGCCTTATGGAAGCATAGCTTTACCTTTTTATGATCAACTTGAACCTGATCAAAAATTGATAGTCTTTAAAAAGCCTTTATTATTTGGAGATATGTTAAAAGATGCAAGAGCAACATTTGATGATAAAAATGCAGCTGTGGTATCATTTGAATTAAATAATCAAGGTACAAAAGAATTTGCAAATATTACTAAGCAGTATAAAGGACATATGCTTGCTATAATTTTAGATAATAAAATAGTAAGTGCACCAAAAATAAATGACCATATAACAGGTGGTGCTGGAGTAATTAAAGGTAGCTTTGATACGAAATCAGCAAATGATTTAGCGTTACTTTTACGAGCAGGCGCTCTTCCTGTACCTCTTAAAATAGTAGAAGAACGATCTGTAGGCCCAAGTCTTGGGCAGGAGTCAATTAATGCTGGTGTGAAGGCAGCCATTATCGGCATAGTTTTAGTAATGTTTGCGATGGTTTTAACTTATAAAAAACTAGGAATATTTGCAAATTTAGCACTTATTTTAAATATGGTATTTTTAATAGCTATCTTAGCATTAATGCAAGCGACTTTAACAATGCCTGGTATAGCTGGTATTGTTTTAACTATAGGCATGTCAGTAGATGCAAATGTTCTCATTTTTGAAAGGATGAGGGAAGAAGCAAGATCAGCAGGTAAGACAAATCATAAAATTATAGAAAAAGGCTTCAAAAATGCTATGTCTACTATCGTGGATTCAAATATAACGACAGTTTTTGCTGCAATTTCTTTATATATTTTCGGCACAGGGCCTGTTAAAGGTTTTGCTGTAACATTAATTGTTGGTGTTATAACATCAATGTTTTGTGCTATTACAATTACAAAATACCTAGTTACTAAATGGGTAAATATTCAAAAACCAGTGAAAGTTATCTGATATACTAGATTTTTTTAGAGCTTTAGCTTGGGGAGGATGTATTAAGAGATAAAAATAGCCTCCACTTGATTAAGAAATAAATCAGCTTTGCCATTGTCTTCTATCATCCAGCATGCCCCAAGGACTATGGCACTGTTAACAAAATAATTTATATAACTTTGCAAGAGCTATCGCAATAAAGCAAAGGAATGAGGAATCTAACTTATCAAAGCGCATGGCGAGCCTTTTATTTTCTTTAAGTCTGCCAAAAAGTCTCTCAATAA
>DITT01000021.1 GCA_002422875.1 Rickettsiales bacterium UBA6177
TAATAGCACCTTATGTTTTTGCTGGTTATACTGATTCAAAAAGATTCAATGGTTGGCTTAAGAAGTGCTTACTTCCTGAATTGCTACCTGGACAGGTAGTTATTATGGACAATGCGGCCTTCCACAAATCCAAACTTACGTTAGAACTAATTGAGTCAGTTGGGTGCAGGCTTTTATTTCAGTCTGCTTATTCACCAGATTTAAATCCTATTGAAAAACAATGGGCAACTTTAAAAGCAAAATTTAAAAAATACAAACATAAATTCAAAACTTTTAATGAGGCTGTTGATTATGCTTTCACAGTATAATTATAATGGGGATTTAGTATAAAGAACGCCCGGAACCTCTTTGATCATAAAAAATCACTTCATGATCTTTAGCAAGTTCTAACATTTGAGGCAACAGATAACCTTGATCCAAGCCAGGGCCTCCGTGCACTACTATTATTGGATCACCTTTGCCAAATCTTTGATAAAATAATTTGCCACTCTCAACAGAGATGTGTCCGGATTTTGAGAAAGATGCCCATTGATGATTACTGGTAGCCTTGTTATCTTGAATGTTGTGGCATCCAGTAACTGTCAATAAAACCAACGTAAAAGTGACTAAAACATATAATTTACGAATGATGCTCATGACAACCCTTATAATAATTTCTGATTGCTAAACCTCGCAACGAAAAAGCAAGGCGCATAACATACACACATATAACATATTTCTTTTTTGGAGAATAGTGGAATCTGCATTTTATCCCTTGATTTACCTCGTTTCTCTATTCAAAATCTCGCTTGCTACTCCGTTTTATGTTCTCTAAAAAGTGTAAGGTCAAGAATCAGTAATCCTCTAAGAATCAGGTAAATCAAGTGTTTTGGAGTAGCGCTACTTTCACCGCAAATGTTCGCATGTATTAGAGATGGAGAAGCGCAAAAATGGAGATTTTGGAGTTAAAATTGTAAAATTAGACAAAGTTAAGGTATGGTTCTAATGCTTCACTAAAACGCTTGGAAGCTCGGAATATTGGGGTTTAGGGAGGTAATAAATATAGGGACTTAGAGTAGTGATAAATATAGGAACTAAAATCAGTGCTGAGACTAACCCAAAAATACCCAAAAAATCTTAGCGACACAAACTTGGCGGAGAGAGGGGGATTCGAACCCCCGGTACGCCTTAATAACGTACGACGGTTTAGCAAACCGATGCCTTAAGCCACTCGGCCACCTCTCCATATTTGCGCAAGACTAATCACAAAATAATTGCGATTGCCTAAGGTCTAATTTAGAATAATTAGCCTTGTTTAACTTTAAATCTTTTGTTCTTTTTATCTATAACGTAAGTATTGCCTTTTCTTTTTATTACTTGGCAAGTCTTACTTCTTTTTCTTGCAGATTTAAGAGAGCTTCTTATTTGCATGCTTGTCCTGCTTTATTTGGTTAGTTCTGAATTTAAGTTTCTATCCGCTATTCAATAAAAAGTCAATATCCTTAAAATATAATTTTTAAAAATAGCCTTAAAGATTTAAAATAGACTAAATGGTGATAATATACTTTTTTAGATGGTTTTAAAGTATTTTTTATTTAAAGTTGCAAATTGAAGTAATTTCTTCTAAGTTTACGCATCTTAAGAAGAGATTTATCTATATATCTGTTAAAATTGGACTTGACGAAAGGTAAACAACTTATTACAATTCGCACTTCCTAGTTGGGTAAGTAGCGTTAATTTTACTAATATATTTTGGAGATTTGGCATATGCCAACAGTTAATCAATTGGTTAGAAACCCACGTACTAAAGTGGTAAGAAGAAATAAAGTTCCGGCACTTGATGCTTGTCCTCAAAAAAGAGGAGTGTGTATAAGGGTTTATACTACGACACCAAAAAAGCCAAACTCAGCTTTAAGAAAAGTAGCAAGAATTAGGCTTACAAATGGACATGAAGTAATAGGTTATATTCCTGGTGAAGGTCATAATCTACAAGAGCACTCTGTAGTGTTAATCAGAGGCGGAAGAGTAAAAGATTTACCCGGTGTTAGATATCACATCCTTAGAGGTACTTTAGATACCCAAGGTGTAAAAGATAGAAAACAAGGTAGATCTAAATACGGTGCTAAAAAACCTAAGTAATATTATTTAAGATTATAGAGTTGTAAGAAATGGCAAGAAGAAGAAGAGCGGAAAAGAGACAGATTATTCCAGATGCAAAATTTGGTAGTATCGTAATAGCAAAGTTTATGAATTGTGTTATGCGCGATGGTAAAAAATCAACAGCAGAAAATATAGTTTATGGTGCTTTGGATGCTGTAGCTAAAATGACAAAAGTAAGTGCATTTGAAGCTTTTGAAAAAGCGATTGAAAATGTAAGGCCTGCTATGGAAGTTAGGTCCAGAAGAATAGGTGGTGCTACTTATCAAGTGCCTGTTGAAGTTAGAGATGCTCGTTCTTTAGCTCTGGCAATAAGATGGATCGTGAAAGCTTCGCTTGCAAGAAATGAAAAGACTATGCATGAAAAATTAGCAGTAGAATTTAATGATGCTTACAATGGTAGAGGAGCTTCTGTAAAAAAGAAAGATGATACTCACAAGATGGCTGATTCAAATAAAGCCTTTGCGCATTATAAATTTTAATTAAGATTAGGTGAATACTATGAGTAGAACAGTACCATTAGATAAAGTCAGAAATATTGGGATATGCGCCCATATTGATGCTGGTAAGACAACTACAACTGAAAGAATATTATTTTATACTGGTAAGTCTTATAAAATAGGTGAAGTTCACGAAGGTGGTGCTACCATGGATTGGATGGAACAAGAGCAAGAAAGAGGTATAACAATTACTTCTGCTGCTACTACCTGTTCTTGGAATGATCATAGGATTAATATAATTGATACACCTGGTCACGTTGATTTTACAATTGAAGTTGAAAGATCTCTAAGGGTTTTAGATGGCGCTATTGCGGTGTTTGATGGTGTTGCTGGTGTTGAGCCTCAGTCTGAGACTGTATGGCGTCAAGCTGACAAATATAATGTGCCACGCATGTGTTTTGTTAATAAAATGGATAGAATAGGCGCTGATTTCTTTAGATGTGTAGATATGATGGTTGATAGGCTTGGTGCTAATCCTGTTGTATTACAAATGCCAATTGGTACTGAAGAGAATTTAAGAGGTGTTGTAGATCTTATAAAAATGAAAGCAATAGTTTGGTTCGGTGATGTTTCAGGTGCTGAATATGCTTACGAGGAAATACCTAGTGATTTAGTTGAGAAAGCTAAAGAATATAGAATAAAAATGCTTGAATCAATAGTTGATGCTGATGAAGCAATGATGGAAAAATATCTTTCAGGAGAAGAGCTTACTGAAGAAGAAATTAAATCTTGTATTAGAAAAGGTACGATTATATCTCAATTTGTTCCTGTATTATGTGGTAGTGCATTTAAAAATAAAGGTGTACAACCTTTACTTGATGCTGTTATAGATTTTTTACCTTCTCCAGTTGATGTTCCTGCTATTAAAGGTGTTGATGCTAAAGATCCTGAAAAAGAAATTTTCCGTAAAAGCTCAGATGACGAACCTTTTGCAGCGCTAGCATTTAAAGTAATGACAGATCCATTTGTTGGCTCACTTACTTTTATTAGAATTTATTCAGGTATACTTGATTCTGGTGCTACGTTAATTAATACAGTTAAAGATAAGAAAGAAAGAGTTGGTAGAATGCTTTTAATGCATGCGAATAACCGTGAAGATATTAAACATGCAAGAGCTGGTGATATTGTTGCGCTTGCCGGGCTTAAGTACACTACAACTGGTGATACTTTGTCTAGTGAATCAAGTAAAGTTATTCTAGAAAGAATGGATTTTCCTGAGCCAGTAATTGAAGTTGCAGTTGAACCAAAAACTACAGCTGATCAAGAAAAAATGGGTATAGCATTATCAAGATTGGTTTCAGAAGATCCTTCACTATATGTTTCTACTGATCATGAAAGTGGTCAAACTCTACTAAAAGGAATGGGTGAGTTACATCTTGAAATCATTATTGATAGAATGAGAAGAGAGTTTAAAGTAGAAGCTAATATTGGTGCTCCTCAAGTAGCATATAGAGAAACTATTACTTCATCTGCAGATATTGACTATACACATAAAAAACAAACTGGTGGTGCTGGTCAATTCGCAAAAGTTAAAATTAGATTTGAACCTCTTGAAGCAGGCAGTGGTTTTGTTTTTGAAAATAAAGTAGTTGGTGGTAATGTTCCTAAGGAATATATTCCTTCAGTACAAGATGGTATTAATCAAATTAAAGATAGTGGTATTTTAGCTGGTTATCCTTTAATTGACTTTAAAGCAACTCTTTTAGATGGTGCTTATCATGATGTGGATTCAAGTACTTTAGCTTTCGAAATTGCTGCTAAGGCTGCATATAAAGAAGGTATGCCTAAATGTTCGCCTAAAATTTTAGAGCCGATCATGAAGGTGGAAGTAATTACGCCTGACGAATATATGGGTGATATTATCGGTGACTTAAATAGCAGAAGAGGTGCTATACAAAATATGGAACCTAGAGGAAATGCACAAGTAATTGCTGCTAAAGTTCCTCTTGCTACTATGTTTGGTTACATAAATACGTTACGTTCAATGTCGCAAGGTAGAGCGCAATATTCAATGGAATTTTCTCATTACGAGCAAGTGCCACACAATGTTGCAGAAGATATAATTTCAAAAGGTAAATAGAGATAGGGAATTAAAGAAGATGGCAAAGGAAAAGTTTGAGAGGAATAAGCCTCACTTAAATATTGGAACGATTGGTCACGTTGATCATGGCAAGACAACACTTACAGCGGCAATAACTAAAGTATTGTCAGCATTTGGTGGTGCTAAAGTAACTAATTATGACGAAATTGATAAAGCCCCTGAAGAAAAAGCAAGAGGTATTACGATATCTACGGCTCACGTTGAATATGAAACTGCTAATCGTCACTATGCGCACGTTGATTGCCCTGGGCACGCGGATTATGTTAAGAACATGATCACTGGTGCTGCGCAAATGGATGGTGCGATATTAGTAGTATCTGCAGCGGATGGCCCGATGCCACAAACTAGAGAGCACATATTACTTGCACGTCAAGTAGGTGTACCATCTTTAGTAGTATTTTTAAATAAAGTAGATCAAGTTGATGATTCAGAATTATTAGACTTGGTTGAAATGGAAGTTAGAGAATTATTATCATCTTATGATTTTCCAGGAGATGACATACCTATTATTAAAGGAAGCGCATTAGCTGCCCTTGATGGTAGTAATGATGCGATAGGTAAAGATAAGATTATAGAATTAATGCAAGCAATTGATGATTATATTCCTCAACCTGAGAGAGCTATTGATTTACCATTTTTGATGCCTGTAGAGGACGTGTTCTCTATATCTGGTCGTGGAACTGTTGTGACAGGTAGAATTGAGCGTGGTGTAGTTAAAGTAGGTGAAGAGATTGAGATAGTAGGTCTTAGAAATACGCAAAAATCTACATGTACTGGTGTAGAGATGTTTAGAAAGTTACTTGATCAAGGTCAGGCTGGTGATAACGTAGGTATATTACTTAGAGGTACTAAGCGTGAAGATGTTGAGAGGGGTCAAGTATTATGTGCTCCTGGTAAAACAACGCCACATACTGAGTTTGAAGCTGAAGTATATATATTAAGTAAAGAAGAAGGTGGAAGACACACGCCATTTTTTGCTAACTACCGTCCACAGTTTTATTTTAGAACAACGGATGTTACGGGAAGTGTGACATTACCTGCTGATAAAGAGATGGTAATGCCAGGAGATAACGTGAAGTTT